>DATKTQ010000197.1:0-31279 GCA_035531055.1 Occallatibacter sp.
TGCAGTGATTGCGCCGCAGCACTTGGTGACCATTGCCGCGCCGGTGGACGGCAACGTGAGGGAAGTGGATGTGCATGAGGGGCAGTCTGTGGCCGCGGGAGAGGTGCTGGGCACCCTGGATGATTGGCAGTGGCGCCGGGATGTGGATGCTGCCGAGGCCAGATATCAGTCCGCGATGCTGGAGATGCAGAATGATCTGGCGCAGGGCAACGCCAAGGCGGGAGCGGAGCGCACCAATGTGGAGTACCTGCGTTCAGAGGCGCAGCGCAAGCAGGCCCGGCTGGAGCAGGCGCAGCTGCGGTCGCCGATATCCGGAGTGGTGGTGACGCAGAACCTGCAGAACGCAGCGGGGAAACATCTGGATGCTGGAGCGGCCTTTGCGCAGGTTCTGGACCTTTCCAAGGCACGGGTGCGGGTTGCAATCTCAGAGCGCGATGTGACGCTGCTGCAACCGGGCCTTTCCGTTGCCGTCAAACTGGACAGCTATCCGCAGCGAACTTGGCACGGGCGGCTTGCCTTCGTGAGCCCGGAGGCCCATGCGGCAGACGGGGAGCGCACCTTTACGGCTGAAGTGAATCTGGACAATCCGGATGCGAGCCTGCGAGCAGGTATGGTGGGTCGCGCGAAGATCTTTGACGGATGGAAGCCGTCAGGGTACGTTCTGCTGCGGCGCCCGGCACTGTGGCTTTGGCAGACAATATGGGATTGGGTGGGCTGGTGATGAAGATGACTCGTGTTCTATCCCATTTTTGGGTGCTTGCCTGCTTGCTTCTGCTGGCCGCCTGCTCTGCCGCGATTATTTCCGGCTGCAAAGCGAAGTCTGCGAGCGGCGAAGCGCAAGCCCAGGCGACACAGCCAGCTGCGGATACTCCCAGCCACGTCGCGGCCGCGGCTGCGAAAGCTTCTGGGTCTGGGCCTACGGGCGATCCCAATCCGATGGGGTTCACAACGACCGGACCTTTGGTTGCTGCCGACCAGGCGGACATATCCGCCGAGAGGGACGGGCGCGTGGTGCAGGTTGCCGTGCAGATTGGCGACCGGGTGAAGAGCGGCCAGTTGCTGGCGCTGCTGGACGACAGGGAACCGCGTGCGCAGTTGGAGCTGCAGAAGGCGAATCTGGCCCTAGCCAAGGCGGACATGAGCGAGTGGGAAGCCGAGGAGAAAAGTGACGGCGCCGATTTGCGCCGCGCCGACGCCATGCTCCGCGAAAAGATCATGAGCCAGGAGAACTGGGAGCATGTGAAGTACAAGCTGGACGAGGCCATCGCGGGGCTTGCTCACCAGCGGGATGCCGTGGCAGCGGCGCAGGCGAACCTGCAAATCGCCGCCGTCAAGCTGGATCAATCGCGCATTGTCGCGCCGTTTGCGGGAGTGGTGGGGCGCAGCTCCGCAAGACGGGCGCAGCAGGTGAAGGCCGGCGACGTTCTGTTCTGGATCACGGCCGAGGAACCGCTGCGCGTGCTCTTCACGGTTCCTGAGGCGGAGATGGCCCGCTTTACGGTGGGCGCACGGCTGGAGTTGCGCACCGCGGCCTATCCGGAGTTGCGGCAGACCGCGCGCATCCTGCGCGTGAGCCCGGTGGTGGACCCCGCCAGCGGCAGCGTTCAAGTCATTGGCCAGGTGGTTCATCCGTCCCATCTGCTCAAGCCGGGAATGTCCATGCAGGTGCGGCTGGCGCCATGAACCTGAGTGAAGCGCTCGACGCTGCGTTGCCGGAAATTCCCCACGCACGCATGGGGCGCATCCGGCCGCCTTGCCTGGACCCGAACCTCGTGGTGCGGGAGGAGATGCTGGACGGCGTGCCGACTGTGGGCGTGCTGCAGCGCGACAAGGCCAACTATTTCCGCTTCGATCCCTTGCAGTGGGAGCTGGCAAGACTGTTTGATGGCGTCCGCTCGTATGACGAGATCGCCGATCTTTATCTGGAGCGCACCGGCTCCGCAATTACGACCGAAGACGCACGGAACTTCGCGGAAAACATGGATGAGTCGGACTTCTGGTACAAGTCTCACCAGGAGAGAAATCTGGCGCTGAGCGAAAAGCTGCTGGCCGGACGCGCGCGCCGCAGCCGATCCAAAATCAATCTGGCGCACATCAGCTTTTCCGCCTGGGATCCGGATCAGTACCTCGGCTGGCTTGACGGCCGGATGGGTCGCTACCTCTATAGCCGCTGGTGCGTGCTGCTCGTGCTGGCGCTCTTCGCCTTCGAGACCGCAGTGTTTATCGCGCACTGGAACGTAATCGGGCCCGACACATTGCTCTACTTCAACTTCACCAAAAAGAGCTTTCTGGATCTGGTGCAGTTCTGGTCGCTGTTTCTGGTCCTCGGATTCTTTCACGAATCCGCGCACGGCCTGACCTGCAAGCACTACGGCGGACAGGTGCACAGCATGGGCCTCATGTTTCTTTACCTGACGCCGGCCTTTTACTGCGATGTGACCGAGATCTGGGTTGCCGCCAGCAAGCTGCAACGCCTGGCGACCATCATCGCCGGAATCTGGGTCGAGATGGTCCTTTGCGGGTTCGCCATGATCGTCTGGGTCAACACGGAGACCGGCCAGTGGCTGCACGACTTTTCCTACCAGTTGATTCTCCTTACCGGTCTGGCCGTTTCCCTCATCAACCTCAACCCGCTCATCAAGCTGGATGGCTACTACTTTCTTACGGAGTTGATCGAGATTCCGGATCTGAAAGAGCGGTCCACGGCGTTTCTTTCCGGATGGTTTCAGAATCGGATTCTCCGGCTTCCGGTGGAAGTTCCGGTGGTGCCGCGGCGAAGAGTTCTGCTGTTCACCGCATACGCCATCCTTTCCGGCATCTACAGCTACACTTTGCTCTTTCTCGTGGTGCGGTTCACTTACAACGTGGCAGCGCACTGGCTCGCGGAGTTCGCGCTGATTCCTGCCGGCGCGCTGGCCTTTGCCATCTTCCGCTCCCGCCTGCGCACCCTGCGTAAGTCTGTGGTGGAATTCTGGCAGCAGGGTTTTGGAGCGTCTATCCAGTGGCGCTTTTCGCACACCGTCCTCACGGCTATTCTTGCCGCGCTTTTCTTTCTGCCCATCTGGCGAGACCAGGTGGGCGCCTACTACGTGATTGAGCCCACGCAGTCCCGCGTGCTGCACGCCGCGGAAGAAGGTCGCGTGGATGCAGTCATGGTCAGCCAGGGCGAGCCGGTCAAAGCGGGAGAGCCGCTGCTGCGCATGACCAGCTTGACTGCCGGGAACCTCGCGGCATCCGCCATGGCGGCCAGGCAGAATGCGGGTTACCACGCCAACCGGGCGGAACTGGAAGGAAAGAGCATCGGCCCCGCCGCGGCAGAGGCGAAGGAAGCGGCGCGCCTCACGGAGCTTGCCGGGACTGCGGAGTCCTCGCTGGTGGTTCGCGCCCCGGCGGACGGAACCGTGTTGACCGATCGTCCGGACCAACTGGTTGGTCGTGACGTGGGCAGCGGTCAAGCTCTGTTGAGCATGGCGGGTGCAGGACCAAGAATTGTCCGCGTCTTCATCCCTGCTTCCGCTTTGGACAGGATCCCTGCGAATGCCCAGGTTGCCTTCGCATTGCCCAACCGGTTCTCAATTCTGCGCCTGCCTCTCAGCCCACTGGGAGGAAGGCCCATGCCGCTTCCCCAGGGCCTGATCGCTCAGCAGGACTACAAGGGAATTACGACCGCGGTCTACTACAGCAGCCGTATGACTCTGCCCGAGGCGGACGGAAATCCCCAACTCGGCATGTCCGGGATTGCCAAGGTCCTCGGCGTCCGGCGCAGCCTTGCGGAGCGCGCCCTGTTTGTCCTTTGGAATCTGGTCAGATCCCACGTCTGGTGACAAAGAAAAGCGGCGCCCCCGGTAAGGGCTGCCGCTTTAAGTTTGCTACGTGTTCCGCGCTCTCGGTCGCGGAGCAACGCTTTACCCGCCTGCTAACTGATGCGCATGGCGGAGTTGATGCGCATGGCTGCAACGACCTTGCCGGCCGTCTGCTTGGTGTTCACTGCCTTGCTGGCTGCGCGGCTCTTGGCTTGCGCCGGCTTGGCAGCGGTGGACTTGGTGGATGCGCTCTTGCTGACGATGGGCTTCTTTGTGATGGCCATGGTGTTGATCTCTCCTGGAAAATGTCTGATTCCGCGTTGCGTCTTACTGAATAGCAAGCAGTGTGCCAAACTATCGACGACGCACAGCCTTGCGGGCAAAGTGCAACATTACAATGGGATACCTTGGAATAGGGAACACGTTCAGGCATTCGGCCGATGAGCCATAGGTAACACACTAACCCAATATAGGTTAATTTTTAACCTATGCCGACCGCGCAAGTTCCTGCGGGGATTTCCTGGGATGCAGGCTTCGATCTCACGGACCAAGGTGAGACGTCCGGCGGCTCCACGCCTCGTTAAATGGGCTCCTGAGGGGCATTCTTACGCCGATGCCTGGGCTTGTCCGATCGGACGCAGGGCACAGCCAAGCGCTCTACTGAGCTTCCATTTGCCGCGCACCGAACAAAGAAAAGCGGCGCCCCCGGTAAGGGATGCCGCTTTAAGCTTGCTACGTGTTCCGCGCTCTCGGTCGCGGAGCAACCTTTTGCCCGCCTGCTAGAACAGGGTCTTGGCGGTATTGATGCGCATGGCGGTGTTGATGCGCATGGCGGCCACAACCTTGCTCGCCGTCTGCTTTGTGTTCACGGCCTTGCTGGCTGCGGAGTGGCTCTTGGCTTCCGCCGACTTCACGGCTGCGGACTTGGTGATTGCGCCCTTGCTGACGATGGACTTCTTGGTGACTGCCATGATGAATATCCTCCTGGAGAACTCTTGATGCCGCTGTTCGCTCTTACTTGATGCAAGCCGAGTGCCAAACTTTCCCGCGTAGATCAACAATCCAGCAACGCCAATGATACGAACGGGTTACAGTAGAACTCTTGGCGCGATCCCGAAGCTGCTCACTTCTGGAATAGGTTAA
Source organism: Occallatibacter sp. (assembly GCA_035531055.1). Taxonomy (GTDB): domain Bacteria; phylum Acidobacteriota; class Terriglobia; order Terriglobales; family Acidobacteriaceae; genus Telmatobacter. The sequence continues at coordinate 4,947 of DATKTQ010000197.1, forward strand.
TAATTAACCCTTTCTGGATGGCTTTTTCACCCATGTGTACCAGGGAGTGCTTTACCGGAACGCTTGATCGACGGGCGCCAACCGCGACGGCGCTGGCCAGCGGCAAGTGGCTAACCTTCCCGCCCGTACCAGGCGCGCCTTCCATTCCGCGGAACTGAGTCGTTGACTGGGCAGTTCCTTTCTGTGACACCTTTCACTCACAAAGAGAGTCGAGCACAAAAAGAGAAAAGCGGAAGTCCCCGAACAGGACTCCCGCTTTTGCTTGTTGCTCAACTGTGCCACGCTTTTGGCAGCGCGTCTACAGCCTGGACGCGACTAGAACCGGACAAGCATTGAGGCGGCAACCTTGCTGGCTGATTGCTTGGTGTTTACGGCCTTGCTGGCTGCGCGGCCCTTGGCTGCCTTCGGCTTTGCGGTGGCGGACTTGGTGGCTGCGCTCTTGCGGACGACGGACTTTTTGGAAACTGCCATGGTGCTGACCCCCCTGAAGAATTTTTCGTTTGACTTGCAACCTACCCAGATGCAAATTGCGTGCCAAACTTGAGCCTGGAGAGAGAATAGCTCGCAAGGTCGCCTGATACAAGATGTTACTAAGATTTGGGGCGACGACTCTGGGATTTCCATTCTGCCAGAATGCGTTAATAAATTACCCATCATGGGTTACTTTCTCGCCTACGCTCAGAGGGAGTATTTTCTGCAGAGATATTTCATGCGCTGCACATCCACGCGGAGGAGCCGGGCGGCGGCGGCTTTGCTCCCGCCGCTTCTGTGCAGGGCGGTGGTCAGCAGGGCAGTCTCCAGTTGGCGCACCTGCTCGTCAAAGTCGGTGCCTTCTTCCGGAAGCAGAATAGCCTCCTGCGCTTTGATGCTCTGTGCCATCACCTGCGCAGGAAGGTCCTGAGCTTCAATCACTTCGCGGCGCGTGGTCACAATCAGGCGCTGGATCAGATTTTCCAATTCGCGGACATTGCCGGGCCAGGTGTGTTCCTCCAGGATGGAGAGGGCATTCGGGGTGAGGCGCTTGACCGCAAACCCATTGCCGATGCAATGGGTTTGAAGAAAGTGCTCACAGAGCAGGGGAATGTCGCCGAGCCTTTCGCGCAGGGGCGGCAGCAGGACCGGGATCACGTGAATCCGGTAGTACAAATCCTCGCGGAAGCGGCCCGTGCGCATCATATCCTCCAGCGGCTCATTGGTGGCGGATATCAATCGGAAGTCAATTTTGCGCTGGCTGCGGCCACCCAGCCGCTGGACGTGGTGGTCCTCCAGCACCCGCAACAGCTTGGTCTGCAGCGGCAGCGTGAGCGTGGCAATCTCATCCAGAAAGAGCGTGCCACCGTCTGCCATTTCAATGTGGCCGGGCCGCGATTCGGTAGCTCCCGTGTAGGCGCCGCGCTCGCTGCCAAAGAGCTCGGCTTCGATCAGGTTTTCCGGCAGGGCCGCGCAGTTGATCCGGATGAACGGTTTGCTGGCGCGGCTGCTGAGCGCAACCATGGCACGAGCCACGAGTTCTTTTCCGGTGCCGCTTTCTCCACGGATGAGGACATTGAAGCTGCTGCCTGCCACTTGCTGAATCGTGTCATAGACAAGGCGCATGGGCTCGCTGGCGCCGATGAAGTCCTGGAAGCGGGCGCCTTCCATGGCCTTCTTCTGCATCTGCCGGCGTTGCGCTTCCTCGGTACGGCGCTGCAGTGCACTCACCAGCGCCATGCGCAGCTCCGGCAGATCCACTGGATTGCGGAAGTGCGCGTCTGCGCCTGCGCTTAGGGCCTCCTTTTCCGTGGATTGCGCACGGGACCGAGTGAGCGAGATAAGCCCCAGGTCCTGGTTGAGCTGGCGCAACTCTTTCAGGACGGCGACACCTCGGAGCGATTCCTCTCCGCTCGAATCGATGTCGAGGAGCACGGCGACCACGTCCGCTTCACGCGTCCAGCGCGCCAGATCCTCATAATGCTCCCGAGTCACCACATGGAACCAGGGGAGCAGCTCCGGAGTGAGCACCTCCAGGAATTCCTCGTCCGCGGAGACCACACAAACCACAGGCAGCGATGCGCGCAACGCGTGCGAGGACTTCTTGCCTTGAAGCTTGGTCTTGGATGGCATAACGAATTCTAACGGTTGGTAGAGAAAAGTCCGCAAGGAAATTGGCGTCGGCTTCCACGCGGCGATGACCAGGGCAGATTGCGGAATCGAGCGAATATGCGGTCTCGACGCGCTTTAGCGTGGCGTCGCCGCGCACGTGGCTCGCCGCGCGAGGAAGAGATTTGACCTCGGTCCTGCCGGCATTTAAAGTGTTGCGCAGGCCTGACAACCGAGGAAGGCATCGGGTCTGCCTGGGCGCGTGGACTGCGGCAATCTGCTGCAACAATCGAAAGAATCCGCACTCGAAGCAGATCGTCCGATTGTAGAAAGTCAGCCAAGCCAACTTGAGACACCAGAGCGCATGTCCCATGCCAGAGCGCCGACTGGACACTTACATAAAAGGGAGTGGAGAGATGAAATTGCCGAGTCATCTGCGGAGTAATGTTTTACATGGACTTCTGATTGCGTGCATGGGAGTGGCGTTGACTGCAGCCGCTCAGCCGCGCACCGGCAGGAGCATGCGGGGCCTGAAAGCGACCGTGGAAGCCGCGCATGGGGCCTATTCCCTGACCAGTCCGGATGGCGCTGCCTCGCTGAAAAACGCCAGCATCACGGTGAAGGCGAATCACCAATGGCTGAGTGCGCAGGACTATTCCAAACCGACCGTCAAGGAGATCAGCTTTCGCGGAGAGTTGGGTTCGGGCCATGCCTGGACGGTGACTTACTCCGGCGATGCGCAGCGGCCCACACTCCGATATGAGTTGCGCGTCTACGCGAATCGCCCGTTTGCGGATTTGCAGGTGACGGTTCTCAATTCCACCGCGCAGGCCCTCACGGTTCAGGATATGCGTCCGGTATCTGCCGAGGCTGCAAGCGCGCTGAACCTGGGAGGTCCGGAGGCAGAGGAGCGGGTGCTTTCTGACAGCTTCAGTGAAGATCGTCCGGAGATGCAGATTCGCGATTTCGACAATCCCAAGGACCAGATGCATCTGGGCGTGGGCAGCCAGTTAATCTACAACCGCGCGAGCGGACAGAGCCTCTTCTTCGGCACACTCACCTCCAACAAGTTCCTGACCATCCTGCGGCTTCACGTGGCGGGCGATGGAGCGGATACGCATTTCGCCTCCTTTGAAGTGGACAACGCGGGAACCACGGAGCTGACGCGCGATTACTCGCTGCGGCATGCTCCGCAGGACGATCTGGTGGAGCTGAGCGTGCCCGTGGCACCGGGACATGCGCTTTCGTCCGAGCGGCTTCTCGTCAGTCTTGCAAAGGATTACCACGCGCAGCTGGAAACCTATGGCGGCATCATTCACACGCTGCATCATGCCCGGGTTTCTCCGCCGCCGCCCATGGGCTGGTGGAGTTGGACCGCCTACTATGCGCAGCTCACGCAGCAGGAAGCGCTGACGGATGCAAAGTGGATGGCCGCAAATCTGAAGTCCGACGGCTACAAGTATTTCCACGTCGATGAGGGCTACAGCGTTGCCCGCGGGGACTACCTGACTCCCATGTCCAGCCGCTTTCCGGACGGCATGGAGAAGTTTGAGAAAAAGCTGCAGGCCCTGGGCCTCACGCCGGCCATCTGGACCGCGCCTTTTGAGGTGTCAGACCAGGCATGGGTCTACCAGCACCACAAGGACTGGCTGCTGCACGACTATGCCGGCAAGCCCATCCAACTCACGGGGTCCCACATGCCCGGCGGGCAAGCCATCTACGTGATCGACTCCACCAACCCCGGGGCGCAGGCCTACCTGCGCAAGACGTACTCCACCATGGCCAAGCAGTGGGGCATCCGCGCCATCAAGCTCGACTTTATGGAGGACAGCTGCATCGAGGGCAAGTATTATAGGGCCGGAACTACGGCGCTGGAGGCGCAGCGCATCGGCCTCGGCATCATTCGATCGGCGGTGGGAGACGGCGTGCTGCTGGACAAGGATGGCAGCGTGATGCTCAACCCGGTGGGCCTTGTGGACATGGGACGAATTTCCCAGGATACGTCGCATCGGTTCCACGGCATCAAGGCGGCCGCAACGGGCATCGCGGCGCGGTATTACATGAATCACAACTTCTTCCTCACGGACCCCGATGCCTTCATGATTTCAAGAGGGGAAGGCAATCGCGTGCTCAGCCTGGATGAAGCGAAGGTCTCCATTGCGCTGGCTGCAGTTGCCGGGGGAATGTTTGAGATTGGCGACAAGTTGCCGGAACTGGCCGCCGAGCCGGAACGGCTGGCCCTGCTCAAGAATCCGGACCTGCTGGCCATGGTCCACCTGAGCAAGGCTTCGTTTCCCGTGGATTTGATGACCTACAGGCCGGAAGACTTACAGCCAAGCGTGTTTCTGCTGAAGGAGAACGCGCGACAGAGTATGCTTACCGTTTTTAACTGGACCGACGACGCGCGTACGCACAATATTTTGTTGTCGGAAATCGGCCTGAAGCCAGACGGGAATTACACCATGCAGAACATCCTGGACGGCAAACAGATCCAACGCTGCAAAGGCTGCGAGATTCCGTTGAATCTTGCGCCACACTCCGTGGCCATGATCAAGATTGTGCAGGAAGGCGCGGCCGGAAGCCGAAGCCATCAATAGGTCTGATCCGCTTGGTCCGCATGATTTGCAGAGTAAGGAAGCCAGCGACTGCTGCGGCGGAACCGCGCACTTCGCCCGGCTTTCCATTCCGTACTGGAGGATTTACGATTCTTCTGCCATGCAGAAACCCGGGAATCTTCCTCTCAAAACCAGCGTTTCCTCAACTCTTTCCAGGCTAGCTCTTCTCTCCGCAGCCCTGCTTTCTCTCCAGGTAACTCCGCTGTTCGCGCAGCAGGCGCAGCAGCCTGCGCCGGCCTACGGACCGTATTACGCGGTGTTTCTTGCGGACGGACCGGGGCTGACCAAGTCGCTCACGGCGCCTTCCGGACTGGACCCGCGCGCGGCGCAGGCGCTGGAGCGGATGGGGATGAATCCGGGAGAGGGAGAGCACGCCGCATTGCTGGCGGGTCGGGCATCGTGGACGCTGGCTTTCTGGTTCCACTCGTCGGATCCGCTGAACGGTACGGAACTGCTGGCCGGCATCGGCAATCCGGCAGCCGAGGATGCGCGCTTCATCGGCCTCAACAATGACCATCTTGCCCTGTGGCTGGGCACCGGCTCCGGCCGCAGGGAATTGCAGGCCGCTCAAAGTTCCCTGGCGGCAAGAGAGTGGCACCTTGCCGTCGCCACATCCGACGGGCGCAATGTGAAGCTCTACGCAGACGGTACACTCGTGCTGGAGACTGCGCTGACGCAGGGCGATGTGGCCGGGCAATTGTCCCTGGCGCCCAGCGCGGAGGCGGGGGTGGCCCAGCGACACTTCGTCGGCAAACTTGCGGCGGTGAATGTCTGGGGCGAGGCGCTCTCGGCAGAGCAAATCAAGGCCATGGCCGCGGCTCCGCCGGACTTTGCCCTGCCCACGTATGAAGAGGCATCCGCGCACTGGCCGGTGCAGACGCGCGGCATGGCCGGGCAGGTGGAGCCGCAGGATCCCTCAACGCTGCCGCATGGCAAGGGCCCCATGCTCAAGCCCGTTGCCAAGCCGCTGCCGCCCGCCACCTGCACGCTGCAGCCCATCGACACCGATCTGTGGCGACTGCGCGGCGGTTGGCAACTCACGCCCGCGCCGGAGGTGAAGGCCGCCGGAAGCGCAATCTCCACGCTCGCCTTTCACCCCAGAGGCTGGCTTGCCGCCACCGTTCCCGGCACCGTGCTCACCACCATGGTGGACCGCGGCATCTATCCGGACCCAGATTATGGACTCGACAATCTGGCCATTCCGGAGAGCCTGGCGCACCAGGATTACTGGTACCGCGTGGCCTTCAAGACGCCGAAGCAGACGAGCGGCCAGCAGTTCACGCTTTCCTTCCGCGGCGTGAACTATGCGGCGGAAGTCTGGCTGAACGGAAACAAGCTTGGCGGCTTTACTGGAGCTTTTCTGCGCGGCACGTTCGATGTGACGGGCAAGCTCTCTGCCACAGCGGAGAACGTGCTGGCGGTTCGGGTGAGCCCGCCGCCGCATGCGGGCATTGCCAATGAAGAGTCCATCAAGGGCGGCCCGGGCGAAAACGGTGGTATGGAAGTGCTGGACGGGCCCACCTTCTCCGCGTCCGAGGGCTGGGATTGGATTCCCAGCATTCGCGACCGCAACACGGGCATCTGGCAGGACGTGACGCTCAGCGCCACGGGCCCGGTGAAAATCGGCGACTTGAACATCATCACCACCCTGCCCAAGCCGGACCGCAGTGAGGCGGACGTCGAAATTGAAGCGCCGGTGACCAACGCTTCCGCACAGCGCGTGGAAGGGGATCTGACGGCCAACTTTGACGACGTGACGGTGACCCGGCGCGTGACTCTGGCGCCCGGCCAGACGGTGGTGCGGCTGAAGCCGGCGGAGTTTCCGCAGCTCAAGGTGCAGCATCCGCGCCTGTGGTGGCCGAACGGCTACGGCGCGCCCACGCTGCACACGCTCCACATTCGCTTTATCACCGGCGGCAGGCTCAGCGCAGAGAAGCAGATCCAATTTGGCATGCGCGAAGTGAGCTACGAGACCTCGCTGATGGACTCGACCGGCCATCTTCGCCGCGTGGAGGTGCTGCCCAGCCGGACTTACGATTCCGAGCAGCCGCTGATCGACGGGAGCCATGAAGGCATCCGTCAAATTGACGACCGCACGCCGAATCTGACCCCGCCCGTGATGGCGGATGGACGGCCAATTCCTCCGCAGTTTCTGGAGTGGATGCGGCACAGCTGGGTGCAGTCGCTGGAGCCCGGCGCGGAAGACTCGCCCTCCATCCGGCCTGTGGAAGGCGGATGGCCGGGCACCGATCTGGTCATCAAAGTCAATGGTGTTCGCATTGCGGCGCGCGGCGGCAACTGGGGCATGGACGACAGCAGGAAGCGCGTGAGCACGGCGCACCTGGAGCCCTACTTCCGGCTGCATCGCGACGCGCACGTCAACATCATCCGTAACTGGATGGGCCAGAACACTGAGGAGAATTTCTACGCCCTGGCCGACAAGTACGGCCTGATGGTGTGGAACGACTTTTGGGAATCCACAGAGGGCTACAACCTGGAAGCGCAAGATCCGGCGCTGTTCCTCGAGAACGCGCGCGACACCATTCTGCGCTTCCGCCATCACCCTTCGATCATCGTGTGGTGCGGGCGCAATGAGGGCGTGCCGCAACCCATAATCAACCAGGGCCTGGCCCACCTGGTGCGCACGCTGGATCACACGCGGTATTACACGGGCAGCTCGAACCAGGTGAATCTGCGCAACTCCGGACCGTATCAGTTTGAGCCGCTGACCGCATATTACGGCATCAACCGCGGCTTCAGCGTGGAGCTTGGCATTCCAAGTGTGCCCACGCTTGAGAGCTTGGAGTCCTTTATTCCCGCGGCGGATCGTTGGCCCATCAGCGACACGTGGGCTTACCACGACTGGCATCAGAAGGGAAACGGCAACGTGGCTCCCTTCATGGCGCACCTGGATACGGAGTTCGGCGCGCCCACGGGCTTTGAGGATTTTGTCCGCAAGGCGCAGATGCTGGACTACGTGGGTCATCGCGCCATCTTCGAGGGCTTTGCCGCGCACCTGTGGCAGCCCAACTCCGGACGCATGATCTGGATGACGCAGCCCGCCTGGCCCAGCACGGAATGGAACTTCCTCAGCTGGGATTACGACACGCAGTCCAGCTTTTACGGCGCGCAAAAGGCCTGTGAGCCAATCCACGCGCAGATGGACCTGACCAACGGCAACATCGACCTGATCAACCTGGGCCCGGCGCGCACCTTTGCGGTGCAGACGCGCGTGGTGGCTCTGGATGGCAAGGTGATCCACCTGCTGAATGACAAGGTGCAGGCGGCTGCCGATGCGCGCACTTCGGTGGGCAAGCTGGACCTGGACAAAGAAGCTCAGGGCCACACCATCTTTGTTGTCATGCAGGTGAGCGACGAAGACGGAAAGCCGGTGAGCAGCAACTTCTACTGGTGGGCTCAAAAGGAGGCGACGCTGCGCGAGCTCGACAGCCTGCCAAAGGTGCGGCTGAAGGCTACAGCCGGCGCCACAGTGGCCGCGGACAAGGAGCGCGAAGTGACGGTGAAGATTACCAACGCGAGCGCAGCGCCCGCGCTGATGGCGAAGCTCACGCTCCAGGACTCGGCCACCGGCAAACGCATCCTGCCGGCCTACTACAGCGAGAATTACATTTCCCTGCTGCCGGGCGAAGAGCGCACCGTGACCATCGAGTTCCCCGCCGGCCGCGGCAAACCCTCCATTGGCCTGCGCGGCTGGAATCTTCAAGCCGAGGACATCGCCGTCCAGTAGCGGAGCAGATGCAGAGTGCGGCGCGGAGCGTGCGTGCTCTACGCCATGCTGAAGCCGCTCTGCGACATGGGCAACGAGCGAATTCGCTTGCCGGTGGCTGCAAAAATGGCATTGCAAATCGCGGGCAACACCGGCGGCAGTGCAGGCTCACCCAGTCCGGTGGGTGAGTTGTCCGTGGTTCGCCAGGAGATGTGCATCTGCGGAGTGTTCCGCATTCGCGCCAGCGGATATTGGGGAAAGTTGGTCTGCTCCATGCGTCCGCCGGCCAGCGTCACTTCCAACATCAGCTGGCCAATCCCTTCCATGATGGAGCCCTCCACCTGCGCCTCCGCGCCAGATGGATTGATGATCTGACGCCCGACATCCACAACGGTCCACATCTGCTGCACACGCACGCGGTTATTCGAGTCCACGGAGACCTCGGCCACTTGAGCGCAATAGCCAAGGTGACAGGAGTAGGCGGCAAGCCCCATGCCTGTTCCCGCAGCGCGCTTGCGGCTCTTCCAGCCGGACTCCTTCGCCGCCTGCTCCAACACGCCGGCCAGGCGTTCCGCGTGGAACCGGTACTCCTCCGGCCCGCGGTGGGAATCCTCGCCGGACTCGCGAACCGGCGTGGCGGCCAGCAACTCCAGTTGCAGATCCAGCACATCACGGCCGGCCGTATTGGCCACTTCGTCCAGAAACGACTGCCCTACGAACGCGAGAGCGTTGGCTCCCGGCGCGCGCATGGGCCCGGTGCGGAGCCACAGGGGCATGGTGGAATGCCCCAGAAGATAGTTCGGGACGCGGCCCGAAGGGAATTCTCCGGCGCCGATGCCGGCCGATGACGCCGTGTGTGCGCCTTCTCCAAAGGTGACCAGGTGCTGCTGCCACGCCGTAATGTGCCCCTGCTTGTCGAGACCGGCTTTCAGTCCGTGCCAGCCGGCTGGACGATACGCGTCGTGCGTAAAGTCGTCCTCGCGAGACCAGAGCAGCTGCACCGGCGCCTTGGCCTCGCGCGCGATCCAGGCCGCCTCGACCATATAGTCGTTCATCAGGCGCCGGCCAAAGCCGCCGCCGGTCCGCGTGAGATGGACGTGGATGTCGCTCTCTGCAATGCCCAGCTGCCGGGCGACCAGACTGCGGCCTCCCCCCGGAGCCTGGCTCGTGGTCCACATTTCCAGCTTGCCGCCGTCAAAGCGCGCAGTCGTATTCTGCGGCTCCATGGAGGCATGCGCGAGAAATGGATAAGAGTACGCGGCCTGCACCACCTTCTCCGCGGATCGCAATGCGCCGTCGGAGTCGCCGTAGCTCCGGACGGTGTGCCCGGGCGGGTTCTTGAGCAGTTGTGCGGCCTTCTGCGCAAAGTCCGCGCTGCTCTGCTCGGCTGCATGGGCAGAGCCTGCCGCGGTGTCCCATTCCACCTTAAGCGCCTTGCGCGCGGCCTGCGCCTGCCACCAGGTGTCAGCCACAATCGCAATGCCGGGCTCCAGCCCAGGGTCCGATTCCACCACGGCACTTGGGTGCAGGTTGCCCTCGATCACAAACGCGCCCTTCACGCCAGGCATTTTCTGGATACGGTCCAGATTGACGCTCTTCACTTTTCCGCCCAGCACCGGACACTTCTGATAGACCGCATGCAGCATTCCGGGAAACGACACGTCGATGCCAAACAGCGGCTTGCCCGTCACCAGCGCCGGGTTGTCCACGCCCGGAGTGGGTATGCCCACGATGTGATAGTCGCGCGGGTTCTTCAACTGCAGGGTGGACTCATCCGGCAATGGAAGCCGCGCTGCATCCTCTACCAGTTCGCCATAACCCATAGACCGGTGACTCGCGGCGTGCAGCACTCGGCCGGACGCAGTGGTGCACTCGGCCGCGGGAACGCCCCAGTGCTGCGCGGCGGCTGTCCGCATCAGCTGGCGTCCTGCCGCGCCCACGCGGCGCAGGGGTTCCCAGTTGATGGGCGTGGACATGGAACCGCCTGCGAATTGCGGGCCGTAGATGGCTTCGTTCAGGTCGGCTTGCTCCACGCGCACCTGGCTCCAGTCCACATCCAGCTCTTCGGCAATCAGCATGGGTAGCATCGTGCGCACACCCTGGCCGATCTCCGGTCCCTTGGCCATGATGGTTATCGTGCCGCTCGGTTCAATGCGCACAAACGCTCGCGGAGAGAGGCCGGGGCTGCCCGACTGGCCCTGTGCGCCGCCCAGTGCGCGCGCCAGAGGCCGGTCATAGAGGCTGAGCGCGAGGCCGCCGCCCGTCAGCGCGGTCATTTGCAGGAAATTTCGCCGGTTCATTCGCACGGAGGTGCCTCCAGAGTTGCTATTCCCGTGATGCGGGTGCCATTTGGCCGGCTGCGCGATGAATGGCCTCGCGAATCCGCTTGTAGGTTCCGCAGCGGCACAGGTTGCCGGCCATGGCAATGTCGATTTGTGCGTCGTTGGGGTGCGGCGTACGCTCCAGCAGGGCTGCCGCACTCATGATCTGCCCGGACTGGCAGTATCCACATTGCGGAACATCCACTTCCTCCCACGCCTTTTGCAAGGGATGGGAGCCGTCCAGGGAGAGCCCCTCCAGCGTGGTGATGCGTCTGCCCGCCACCGATGCAACAGGAGTGATGCAGGAGCGGATGGCGTGGCCATCCACCAGCACCGTGCATGCCCCGCAGGAGCCCACGCCGCAGCCGAGCTTGGCACCCTTCAGGTCCAGGTGGTCGCGCAGGACCCACAGCAAAGGTGTATCGGAGGCAACATCGACCGGGATAACCCGGTCATTGACCGTCAGCTTCAATGGCACAATCCCTCCAGCGGCCGCGATTCAGCTTTGCCACGGGGACGCGGCGACTCTGACAGTCTCTGCCTGCTTTTCCTGGTTGGATGTGATACCAGTCACATTGTCGTACTCGCGAAGCGCGGGTGGCCTCCGGGCGTCCCTGGCAATGCGCGGTGCTGTCGAGTCAGGAGGCATTCATGGCAAAACAAATGTGCCCAATGCCGGGTGGCACTGGGCACATTCGTTTAGTGGCTTTCCTGAGCAGTTTCGTGGATACGCTACTTCGCACTCACGCGCAGCATCAGAATTCCGTGGGAAGGCACGGACGCTGTATAGGCGTTGCCTTTGAACTTCACGTCCGCATGCTTCCACAGATCGCGAGCATGGGTGACCGGCCCGTCCAGATGCAGTTCGCTGGCGTTCACCGTTGCCTGCTCCGGTCCGTCGCCCGTGTTCACCACGCCCACGGCCACGTCCCCGTTGGCCAGCGGCTTGATCCAGGTTTCCAGGTTTCCGCTCTTTGCCGGAGAAGCCTGTTTGCCCAGCGGATCCTGGTCCACGGCGATGACATCCTTGTTCATGAGAATGGCCTTGGTCGCCGCGCTCATGTTGCGAATGTCATTGCCGGCCAGCAGGGGCGCTGCCGTCAGAGCCCAGAGGCTCATGTGCGTGCGGTACTCGGTGTCGGTCATGTGGCCGTTGCCAATCTCCAGCATGTCCGGGTCATTCCAGTGGCCGGGGCCGGCATAGGGCGCTGTGAAGGCCTGCTCGTGGATGTTGAACATCATACTGGTCCACTCGTCGCGAATGTCGTCGGTGGTGCGCCAAAGGTTGCCGCCCACCTCTGGTCCCCACTTCTCCACATGCCCGAGGCCGTACTCGCAAAGGCTGAACACGATCGGGCGTCCGGTGGATTCAAGCGCTTCGCCCATCTTCTGGTAGACCGGCTGCAGATCCTCGTTCTTGTAGATCATGGCGGCGCTGCACCAGTCATACTTCAGGTAGTCGATTCCCCAGGACGCAAACATCTTGGCATCCTGCTCCTCGTGGCCGTAGCTGGCTGGATATCCGGCGCAGGTGCGCGGCCCGGGGGAGGAATAGATGCCCAGTTTCAGGCCCTTCGAGTGCACGTAGTCGGCCAGTGCCTTCATGTCAGGAAACTTGTGGTTGGTTTGCAGGTTGCCTTGAGCGTCGCGAACGCCTTCCCACGTGTCGTCAATGTTCACGTAGACATATCCAGCGTCGCGCATGCCGCTGGAGACCATGGCATCCGCAATGGAGCGCACCGTGGCATCGTCCACCTTGCCCGCAAACAGGTTCCAGCTGTTCCAGCCCATAGGCGGCGTCTTCGCCAGGCCGTTACTTGGAATATCCTTGAGCGCCGGGGGCGCAATGTAGGCCGGCATTTCAATCACGTCTGCCGCGGTGGCGGGCCGGGCGACCCAGTTGCGCTTGCCGAAGATGGTTCCGACCAGGTGCCCATTTTCTAACTCGCCGGTGAGGAAAGGCCGCTTTTCATGCCAAGAACCGAAGATCTCAAAGTGGCTTCCCTTCACGTCGCCGGTCACCTCAGTGGCAAAGCCGAGCGAGGTGAGTTTTCCGGTGAGCTTGTTGCCGTCCTGCTTCAACTCCAGGATTGCCTTCTCCGTTTCACCGTTGTCCAGGGTTCTTCCCGTTGCAGCCCAGCGCCCGGACAGGCTCTGCGCCAGCACCGGCAGCGTAACCAGGGCAAGGCCCAGAATCATTCCCAGCCGGACCACGCGGGTCGCAGGCATTCTGTCGTGTCTCACTTGCATTTTCTCTTCCATCCTTCCTGCTGCGGGCAGGCGGTGCTCGCGCACCCTCTCCTGCCTGTTCGGGAATGCCTTGCTGTAGCAGGGCACTCACTGCGAACCGAATTGTATACGATTACATGCACGGCACAACGGCTCCGGGACAAACCCTTCTGGTTCCAACGCCGTGCGCCTAAATCCGCGACGCGCCCCTGCGGCGCCGGCCTTCCAACGCCTGCATGCCGCCTGCTACGCTGAGGGGCACCTGCCCCGGAAGCGCAGCGCAGGGCTTCGCCGGGGTCATCGGGTTCACGGGCATCGCGATTGCATGAGTTCACGACCTCCAATTCAGCCGGTCGCACAGGCGCCTTGCCCTGCGCGTAGGCCTGGGCTGCGCCTTTTGCTGGCGGCAGCCGCGCTCTGCTGCTGCTCCCCGTCCAGCCAGGGTCTCCAGGCATCTGCGCCCGCGCCGTCCCCCCCCGCCGCCGCAGGCAAGCAAGTGCCGGCTGCGGAGTCGCAGGACCGCATTACCTTTCAGGACCTCGTCCAGAAATCCGGCATCCACTTCCAGCTGAAAAACAGCATCAGTCCGCAGCGCTACTCCATTGAGACCATGCTCGGCGGAGTCGCCGTCTTTGACTACAACAACGACGGCCTGCTGGACATCTTCTTCACCAACGGCGCGGCGATTCCTTCGCTCGAAAAATCCGACCCCTCGTTTTATAACCGTCTTTATCGCAACAACGGCGACGGCACGTTTACCGATGTAACCAAGCAAGCGGGTGTGCAGGGCATCGGCTACTCCATGGGCGTGGCCGTGGGCGACTACGACAACGACGGCTACGAAGATCTGTACGTCGTCGGAGTGAACCACAACCAGCTCCTGCACAACAACGGCGACGGCACCTTTACCGACGTGACGGAGAAGGCCGGCGTGCCCGGAACCGTGCCCGGCATGGGAAAAGTGTGGGGCGTCACCGCCGGCTGGGTGGACTACAACAACGACGGCCTGCTCGATCTGCTCGTCGTCAACTATCTCGACTACAACATCACGAACTGCAAGCTCTGCTCTATTGACGGCGTTCGAACCTATTGCTCGCCGGACAACTTCAAAGGCACGCCCAACATCCTTTATCGCAACAACGGCGACGGCACCTTCACGGACGTTTCCGCGTCCTCGCACATCGGCAAGTACATCGGCAAAGGCATGGGCGTGGCCTTTGCGGACTACGACAACGACGGCTACACGGACATCTTTGTCTCCAACGACACTTCGCCAAACTTCCTCTTTCACAACAACGGGGACGGCACATTTACCGACGTGGCGCTGGAAAAGGGTGTGGCCTATACGCAGGACGGCAGCTACGTGGCCGGCATGGGCGCGGACTTTCGCGACCTGGACAACGACGGCCGACCGGACATCTTCCACACGGCAATGACCGGCGACACCTTTCCGCTCTACCGCAATGACGGAGACCTGTTTGAGGACGTGACCGAAACTTCCGGCATGACCGCATTCAGCCATCGCCTCACGGCCTGGGGAACCGGCGCGTTCGACTTTGATAATGACGGGAAGAAGGACTTGTTCATCGCCGGATCGGCCATTCTGGACAACGAAATGGAGTTGCTCCATCGCCCGTACCTGCTGCCAGACGGCCTCTTGCGCAACGAGGGCAACTTCCACTTTGCCGACGTGAGCTCCACGGCAGGAGCGGCCTTCCTGACGCCCATGGCGCATCGCGGCGCTGCCTTTGGCGACCTGAACAACGACGGCAAAATCGACATCGTCATCTCCGCCATCAACGAACCGCCGCAGCTGCTGAGGAACACCACGCAGAACAGCAACCACTGGATCCTGCTCAAGCTGGTGGGCACGCGCGACAATCGCGATGGCCTTGGGACGCGCGTGAAGATCACCACCGGCGAAGGTGTGCAATACAACCACGCCACCACCACCGTCGGCTACAGCTCGTCCAGCGACAGGCGCGTGTACTTCGGCCTCGGCAAGGCCACCGTCATTGACAAGATTGAGCTCTCCTGGCCCACTGGCGTCCGGCAGGTGCTCACCAATGTGAAAGCAGACCAGGTGCTGACCGTAGTGGAGAGCGCGGCTCCGGCAGCGGCCCTTAAGCACTAGGCTCTCGCGCTAGGCCTTCGGCTCTTCCACCACCAGAATCTGATCGACCCTGGGATGCGCCAGCCGCTGCACAATCCCGCTGGGCCAGCGAATCTCCGCATACTCCACCTTGTCTTCCGCGCCCAGTCCAAAATGCGCGCGGCGGTCGCTCGAAGACATGAAGCCCACGCTCGTGGTCACGTGGTTGTGGAGCATCCGGCCAGCGGCGGTCTTCACGCGGATGCTGGCGCCGATTCCGTTGCGATTGCTCTTGTGTCCGCGCAAATCAAACAGCATCCAGTGATGCTTCTCGAGAGCATTGTTTCTCAGGACGCGCGGCCGCTCGCCCAGTGACGTCACCACCAGATCCATGAAGCCGTCGTTATTCAGGTCCACGAACGCCGAGCCGCGCTGGTAGCCGAGGAAGGTGAAGTCCGGACCCATCTGTTCGGTCACGTCCTCCAGGGATTTTCCGTCGATATTCCGGAACATCGTGTCATGCTGCCGCGAAGTTGCGATGAGGTTGTCCACGTCTCCGTTGGCAGAGAAAATGTCCTTCCATCCATCGTTGTCAAAGTCCACAAAGCCCATGCTCCAGCCCGAGAGATTCCTGCTCAGATTGCCCAGTTTGGAAGACCACGTGACGTCGTCGAACTGCTTGCCGGCTTCATTCTTCAGCAGTCCAAACACCTGTCCGGCCAGGTCGTTATACGCCACGTCCACCCAGCCGTCGTTGTCAAAGTCCTTCGCGTCGGAGCCCATGCCGGAGACCGAATCGCCCTGATTGTTGTAGGCCACGCCCAGGTCCAGGCCGCGCTCCTTGAACGTCCCGTCGCCCTGGTTGATAAACAGAAAATTCGGCTCCGTGTCGTTGGCGATGAAGATGTCCATCCAGCCGTCGTTGTTGTAGTCCGCGATGGAGATGCCCATCCCCTTGCCCAGCGCTTTGCCGATTCCGCTCGCCTCAGTCACGTCCTCAAAGCGCCCGTGACCCAGGTTCCGGTAAAGCCGGGAAGCCACGCTTTTGTAGATCGTCGGGCTGCAGTACTCCGCCTGCGTGGGACTCATGAAGCACTGCTGGTCGGTCTCCGGTGTCCAGGTGGTGTAGTTGGTTACAATCAGGTCCAGCAGGCCGTCATTGTTGTAGTCAAACCAGGCCGCTCCCACGCTCAGCACATCCTTGGGTTTCTGGTCCAGCCCGGAACCCGCCGTCACGTCGGTGAACGTGCCGTCGCCGTTGTTGTGGTACAGCGCGTTCCTGCCCGCATTGCAAATGAAAAGATCGTCAAAGCCGTCGTTGTCGTAGTCGGCCGCCGCCACGCCAAAGCAAAAGCCCAGCGTCTCACCGCTCAACCCGGCCTTTGCCGTTACGTCGGTAAACGTGCCGTCGCCGTTGTTGTGCAGCAGGCAGTTGTAGAAGGCCGGAGAGGTCTTTTTCAGCTCCGGCAGTTTGGCTCCGTTGGTAAAGAACAGGTCCATCCGGCCATCGTTGTCATAGTCGATAGCTGCGATGCCGCCGCACATGGGCTGGGGAAAGTATTTTCTGCCGGTGAAGTCGTTGTTGGACCGGTAGGAGAAGTTGGACCGTCCAGCCACATCGGTGAACCAGGGCCGCTGAGCGTTTGGCTTGGCGGCCTTGGGGCTCTGGCTGGCGCCTCCCGCCGGAGCGCTCTGTGGATCGATGCTGGGGAGCCCCGAAATCCCGCGCAAAGCACTCATGCCGAGCGCCCGCTTCTGGGCCAGGCCGGCAAGGCCGGCGGCCAGCGCTGCCAGCAGCGATCTTCGCGTCATCCAGTTCATCATTTCATCGATCGAGGAGCCTGATTTCGACACCCTGTGGCTTCGTCAATACAATGTAATCGCCGCCAGGATGGTATGTAAAGTCAGAGTCATCATAACCGCATGAAAATAATGGGTAAATGCGAGGAATCTGCCGCGAAAATGAGAGCACATTTGCCTAGTAAATGTTATGCAATTTAGTATAAGTTATCCCGTATAACGTATAGGGCAAAGTTTCTCTGGAAAGATTAAAAATCTGTTGACAGTGGTGTTCTCATTGCACTACTCTTCGGCAGTTTCTTATTCACGGAGTTTGTCCGTAGATTCCTATTGAGAACGTTTCCATTCAAGGGGTGGTCGGCAGGTTGAATGTAAACGTAATCAACGGGTTAGACGGGGCTTTCTCCAACGCCAAATCCCGGCGTCTCCGGATGCGTTGTTCCGGGGCGGTAAGGTGAGAAGCCTGCGCAGTGAAGACAGGCACGAATCCTCTCTGAGAGTCGGGTACCTTTTGGCACACGGGGGGCTAGACGCAGGTCCTATTGCCAGCGTCTGCCAATTGCAGCTTCAGCGGAGCTCCAGCTCTGTTGAAAGTGGACCGGCAACATGCACGGTTCGAGAAGTGGGCGTCAGGGACCTGTCTTATGACGCTCAACCATGCGAGCAGCTCGTCAACGGCTGTCATCGCAAGTACGTACAGGAGACACTATGGCAAATAAGGTATATCGAGTGACGCGCTACCTTTTGCTGGCACTAGTTGGAGTCTTCTTACTGACGGCAGGGGTGAATGGCTTTGCGCAGGACACAAACGCCACACTCAGCGGTTCGGTAACAGATCCAAGCGGTGCGGCAATTCCAGGAGCAAAGCTCACCCTCACCAACGTGGCAACGGCGTTTACGACAAGCTTCGTTTCAGACGGCACGGGCAACTACTCGTTCCGGAACCTTACTCCGGGCAGGTACGACCTGACCGCGACTTCGACCGGCTTCAAGTCCATTACGCAGAAGGGTATTCAGCTGACGGTCAACCAGACCGCCCGCCTCGACGTGCATCTACCCATCGGCAAGACGGATGAAACCGTCACCGTAATTGGTGATGCTTCGCTGATCAACTATCAGAACCCGACGCTGGAAGGCGGCGTGAGTCCAGAAACCCTGCAGAACTTCCCGCTCACCGTTTCCGGCGCACCGCGTTCCTCGGTGGCGGTGGCCATCCTAATGCCCGGCGTCACCACGGCCGGCGGCGGCAACGCATTTAACGCGCGCGTCAACGGCGGCATCATCACCGGCGACGAAGCAATTGTGGACGGCGCAACAGCGACCGAAGGCTTCATGAACCAGAGCGGCATGGTTGCTCTGCAGACTGACTTCGGCATGTCGCCTGACATCACCAGTGAAGTGAAAGTGCTGACGGCGAACTACGACGCACAGTACGGCAACTCCACCTCGGGCCAGTTCATCATTTCCACCAAGAGCGGCGGAGAGCACTTCCACGGTGCGGCTTACGAGTACAACCGCAACGACATGTTCAACGCCATCCAGTACGGCGGCGCCAGCAAGCCTCCAGATAAGGAAAATGATTACGGCGCGAACATCGGCGGGCCGATTTTCCTGCCTGGATTCCACGGGGACCACTCCTTTGTGAAGGGTTATTTCTACTTCAACTGGGAAGGATTCGTGGACCACGGAGCGGCCAACTCTTCTACGCTTTCCATCGCGTCAGATAAGGCCCGCAACGGCGACTTCAGCGGCTGGGGAAGCCAGTTGTACTATCCAGACGATCCGGTCAAGTATGGTATGGATGCGGGAACCCCCATCCCCAACAACCAGATCGATCCCCGCTACGCAGATCCCGTCGCGCAGGCGTGGATGGCCAAGCTGCCTACGCCGACCAACAGCGCGGAGATCAACAACTACTTCGTGCCCAAGTCTGGCCAGGGTTCGCTGACCAACAGTGAGAATGTGTACTTCTGGCGTGCCGACATCAACGTCGGCAGCAAGGACCACTTCTACTACACCTACTGGTGGCAGTACAGCGGCGTGAACACGGCCAGCGATCTCCCGGTCGATCTGTCCACCGCCAGCCCGGCCAACCCGGAGAACGCTCCCATTCAGCGCTTCAACTGGGAACACTTCTTCTCCAACGTCATGAGCAACCACCTGACCCTTGGTTATCTCAACCGGAACGAGGGTTATTACGCACTGAATGGCCACGCCGACCTGCCGAAGATTTCCGGCACTGCCAATCCCAACTACCTGCCTCAATTCAATTTTGGGGACGGATACAGCACGTTGGGCAACAGCACTCCTCCGGACTCGTCGACCACGAAGACAACGCGCGGAACCTATGCGATCAACGACGTCTTCACTCGCGTTATGGGCAATCACACGCTTTCGGCCGGTTTTGAATGGCACATGGCGGGTACGTCCATCCACGAAGGTGGAAACGAGGGTGGCACCTTCGGCTTCTCGGCCGATACCACCGGCAATGCGGGTTGCCCGTCCAATGCAGCTTGCCCTGGCGATTCCATGGCCAGCTTCTACCTGGGCGCTGTCTCCGGCGCAAGCGTTGACTTCCGCAACGTGCACGCGGAGTATCCGCGCCAGTACGCTTACGCATTCCACGCCGGCGATTCCTGGCGCTTCAGTCCCAAGCTGACTTTGAACTACAGCTTGCGCTGGGATTACATCAGCCCGTTCAAGGAGAAGTTCAACAACCTCTCGTTCTTTGATCCAGTCGGCCTCAACCCCGGCGCGGTCACCACTTCGGGAGCGGAACTGCCTGGTCGGCTTGCCTTCGCGGGCAACAAGTGGGGAGCGGCCAGCTACGGCGCGGATTACCCTGAGGTCCCCTTCAAAAAGGGCTTCGGACCGCGTCTTGGCTTTGCCTACGCCATCAACGACAAAACCGTCATCCGCGCCGGCTATGGCATCTACTTCGGCCAGGCCTTTTATCCTGGCTGGAATGGCGGCATGAGCCAGGACGGCTTCAACAAGACCCTCAGCCTCAACGAGGTGTCTAGCGGCAATCTCAAGGTGCCTGCCCTCTACCTCACCACTGGAATCGATCCCAATAGTGTGGGCGTGACGCAGCACATTGACTCTGCCTTTGACAACGGCACCACGCCCTCAATGTACCGTCCGCTGGACGGCAATCGCAGGCCCTACTCTTCGCAGTGGAACCTGACCCTTGAGCGCCAGTTGCCGCACAACTTCTTTGTCAACGTTTCGTACGTTGGCACGAAGGGCACTCACTTGCCGTCGGCGATGAGCCCGCTCAATATCCTCAACCCATACAACCCCCAGATCGCTGCCATGGGCACGGATCTGGCGGTCAGCTACGACTCCCCCAACGGTCCGGCCACCTTCGCCCAGTACGGCGTTGCGGTGCCTTACGTTGGCTGGGATACCCAGATGACCGGTTGCGCACCCACCCTTGCGCAAGCTTTGGTGCCCTACCCGCAGTATTGCGGCACACTGCAAGGTTTGAATGAGGAGCATGCCACGTCCCAGTACAAGTCCATTCAGGGCCGCCTGGAACGCCGCATGACAAACGGTCTGTATACCCTGGTCTCCGTCACGGCGCAGAAGCTTTACACTGACGCCTCTGACACGACCCAGGCCACCAACACCACAGGCACGGGCAACCAGGGCAACAACGCTCAGTTCTCGCCCTTCAACCTGTTCCCGCGTGCATGGGCCATCGCTCCAGACAACGTTCCACTTACGTTGTCGGTTGCTGCGGTCTATCAGTTGCCCCTCGGCAGAGGCAAGCGATTCCTCAATTCCGGGGGATTCTCGGATGTGGTGCTCGGTGGCTGGCAGGCGAGCCCGCTCTGGCGGTACGAGTACGGCACGCCGTTCTCGTTCTTCTCCTCGTTCTGTCCCACGTCGAGCCTGGTGCCCGAGTTTCGTCAGGGCTGCGTCCCCGGATTCAATCCTGGGCAGCAGATCCAGCCTCACGGACGCAACGGCTTCAATCCGGGTGCGAATGGCGGGAACCACTACTTCAACGCCGCAGCCCTTGAATCGAACTTCACATCGTTCGGTTACACGGGTACGGGCAATGCGGTCACCACGGTCTATGGACCTTCTTTCAAGGACCTCGACCTTTCGCTGGCAAAGAACACGAAGATTACGGAGAAGCTGAACTTCAAGTTTGAAGCCAACTTCTTCAACGCCTTCAACAACCACTACCTCATCAACTCGCAGGGCGGCAACTACGGAGGTCCTTCGGTGGCCTTCGTCACCGACGTCTCGAACTCGGCCTTCGGCACCTGGAATGGCGCGGTCACCACCCCGCGTACCATCCAGTTCGCGGGTCGGCTCGAGTTCTAACCTGTAGTCGATTGGGTACGCAACAAAAGCCCCCTGACTATGCTGAGCATAGTCAGGGGGCTTTCTTCTTTGCGGAGGAAACTCCCGCCCGCCTGCTCATTTCTCTGCCTTGGGATGCAGGCTCAGATAGGTCTGCACCTCCTCCTGGGCTTCTTTCTTCTGCCCAAGCTTGCGATACACCCGCGCCATGGCCATGTGCGGCTCCGCGTAGTTCGTGTCCAGCTGCGCCGCCTGATGGTACTCGGCCAGAGACTCCTGCAGTTTCCCCTCTCCTTCCAGCACACTCCCCAGTTGGAAGTGCGCCTGGGCAAATTTGGGATCCAGACGAAGCGCCTCGCGAAGGTTTGCTTCCGCCTCAGCGGACTTGTTGAGGAACTGCTGCGCCACTGCCAGGTTCAGGTAAGGCCATGCGGAGGGATGCGCTGCCGCGAGGTCCAGGGCGATGGCTTTCTTGAAGTTGTCGACCGCCAGCGCATTCTCGTTCTGGTAGAAGTAGCAGAGCCCCAGGTTGTCATAGGCCCGCGCCATGCCCGGTGCCAGTTGGATAGCCTTCTGAAAGTGCTGCGTCGCGCCGCTATAGTCATGCGCGTCGTAATCCAGGCGGCCCAGCCAGTAAGGAAAAATTGAATTCTTCGGCTCCTGACCGCCCAGCGTCGTCAGCAGCGGCCGCGCCCACTCCGGATGCCCGATGCGCACATAGGCCATGGCCAGCGAGAACTGCAGCGTGGGCTCCAGCGGGGCAATGGCCTCTGACTTCTTCCACGCAATCGCGGCATTCAGAAAGTCGCTATCCAGAAAGTACACGCTTCCCGCAAAAGCCAACAAATGCGCCGCTTTCTGCGAGTGCGGGTCCTTGGCGATCTCCGCCAGCAGCAGCTTCTCCGCACCCACGGAGTCATGTTGCGCCATCGCCGCCTTCAGTTGCGCCGCAGCGTCGCCAGGGAGTCCCAGCGAATCAATGGCAGTTGGAGCCGGTCCAGGCCCCTCGGTCGCGGTCTGGCACGCGGTGCGCACCGTGACTCCACCAGCCAGCGCAATCGCCAGCGCGAGGTACAGCATTCTTGTCTTGCGTCTCGTTCCCATCCGGTCATTTTAGTAAACTGGTGCGGTGCAGATACAGCGTCAGGCTGCGGCCCCTTCACCGCTCATGCAAAATCCGCCTTCAAGGCTCTACCGCGCACGCGCTGTATTTACGCTCCTTCTCCTGGCTTCAGCCCCTTGCATCCCTGCGTTTTCGCAGTCCGCGGCGGAATCCTACCGCCAGGCGGTTCTCGCCATTCAGCAGCACATTGAGTCTGGCGACTTGGACGGCGCCCACTCGCTGCTGGATCAGGCAGCCCGGCATTTCCCCAACGACGGTGGCCTGGAGAACCTGCTCGGCGTCATCGAAATTCAGCAGGGGCATCCAGAGCAGGCGCGCCAGGCCTTCGCCGCCGCGGTCAAGCACAGTCCCCGACTGGTCAGCGCCTACCTGAACCTGGCCCGCGTGGACATGGAAACCGCTTCGGACAACTCGAAAGACCGCGCCGAAGCGCTTCACGCGTACGAGAGTGTGCTCCGCATTGAACCCGGCAATCCTGAAGCGAACTATCAGGCGGCCACGCTGCTCATGTGGTCGCAGCACTATCAGCTTTCGCTGGACCACCTGGCAAAACTCGGCCCACAGGATCGCGACCAGGTGGGCGCCGTCGGAATTGCGTGTGTGGACGAGGCAGGGCTGGGACACAAGGCGCAGGCAGACCATGCCGCTGCCGCGCTGGCCGCACGGCAGGACCTGAATGAGCAGGTGGCCATGATCCTGCTGCCGGGGCTCAGGGCTACACGCCGCGCGGATTTGATTGAGACCATTTTTTCTGCCGTGGATCAGCGGGAACCGCTCACTGCGGCTGGGCTGCGCATCCTTGGCCTCGCGCAGGAAGCAGAAGGCAAGCTGGTGCAGGCGCGGGCCACGCTGGAACGGTGCTTCGCCAGGGACCCCGCCTCCACTGTCGCGCTCGTCGACCTGGCGCGCGTTGCCGAGGAGAGCCACGACGACCGCGGTGCCTTGGGCTATCTGGCGCATGCACGCGCCATCAACCCAAAGGATGCAAGCCTGCCCTACCGCTTTGGCGTCATCTGCGCACGCATGAATCTGCTGGGAGAAGCACGAAAAGCCTTTGAAGACGCCATCAAGCTGGCTCCGAAGAATCCCCAGTACAACCTGGCCATGGGCACCGTTGCAGCCTTCGGGCACGATCCTATGGAGGCTTTGCCGTATTTCCAGACCTACCATCAGCTTCGTCCGGACGATCCCGTCGGCACGCTCGCGCTCGGCTCCACGTACTTTCGCGCCAGAGATTATGACCACGCAGTTCCCTGGCTGCACCAGGCCGCCGCCCAGCCGCGCACGGCAGCGCGCGCGCTGTATTACCTGGGGCGCATCGCCCGCGACAAGAACAACCTGGACGAGGCCTTGCGCGATCTTGAGCAATCCGCAAAGCTTGAGCCGAAGGAGCCGGACGTACTGGCCGAAATTGGTCAGATCTACGTGGGGCTCAAGCGCTATCCCGAAGCGCAAAAGGAACTAGAGGCCGCACTCGCGCTGGATGCTGACAACTACGCCGCCAACTTCGGGCTGTTGCAGTTCTACGTTCGCACGCAGGACGCCCGCCTGCATGCGCAGTCCGCGCGATTTGAGGCCGTGAAAAACAAGCGTGAGCAGGAATCGCGCGAGATGATGCGCGTCATTGAAATTGATCCCAAGGGCCAGCCCCGGCACTGACGCCTTCGCGGCCCGCGTTCGCCCCTCACGACTCCCGCGCATTTACAATTTGGCCGTACTCGAAAACACCGTCTGTCTCCTCGTCTGGAAAGGACCTCCTCATGCGTCGTGTCTCGCGCCGCCGCTTTCTCGTCTCGGCTCCCAGCTTTGCCGGAGCGCTTTCTCTGGCCACGCGCACAGGTTTCTCCCGCACACTGCCCGAGTCCGACGACCTCAAGCTCTGGTACCAGCAGCCGGCCTCGCAATGGGTGGATGCGCTCCCGATCGGCAACGGAAGCTTCGGCGCCATGGTCTTTGGAGGTGGCGCAGTGCATCCCGTGCCAGCCGCGGGCGCCGCTGCGGACTGTGCGCTGGAGCCCGTGCCCACCGATCCGCAAAAGGAAACGCTTACCCTCAACGTGGACACGCTCTGGTCCGGCCGACCCGTGGATGGCAACAATCGCAACGCCCCAAAATTCCTCGCGCCCATCCGCGACGCCGTACTGCGCCAGGCCGACTACCACCGCGCGGACGAGATTTGCCACGGCATGCAGGGCATGTTTGCGGAGGCGTTCCAGCCCGCCGGCGCGCTCCATGCCGACTGCATCCACGACGGAGAAGTGACCGAGTACCGGCGAGAACTCGACCTGCGTTCTGCCGTTGCCCTCGCCCGCTATCGCGTCGGCGGCGTGCAGTTTGAGCGCTCCGCCTTTGCCTCCGCTCCGGATCAGGCGATTGTCGTGCGCCTTGCCGCTGGCACTCCCGGCGCACTGAACGCCACGCTCTGGATGGACGGCGCACTGGCGCAGTCGATCCAAGCAGTCGACGGCCATCGCCTGCTGCTCTCCGGCAAAGCTGCCGCCCATGTGGCCGGAGCCGGCCATCCGGGCAGCGAAAAGCCTGTGCGCCTCTCTGACACACTCGGCGAGGGCATGTTCTTCGCAGTCGCGCTGCAGGCCCAGGTGGAGGGAGGCAGCATCCGCGCCGATGCAAATCGCCTGGTCATTGAAGGCGCAACGGCATGCACCATTCTTCTCACTTCGGCCACCGGGTTTCGCAGCTTTGATCACATGCCGGACGAGCCCCTTCACGAAATTCAGGCTCGCGCACTCCGCCAACTCATCTCGGTCGCGGCACAGAGCTATGCCGCATTGCGCCGGCGTCATCAGGCGGACCATAGCCGCCTCTTCGGCCGCGTCTCGCTGCAACTCGGCTCCAGCACAGCTTCCAGCCAACCCACCGACCAGCGGCTCAAGAGCTTCGTTTCCGAGCCTGACCCGTCGCTGCTGGCGCTTTACTTTCAATACGGCCGCTACCTGCTCATTGCCAGCTCGCGACCGGGCACACAGCCTGCCAACCTGCAGGGCATTTGGAACTCTCAGGTGCAGCCTCCGTGGAGCAGCAACTGGACCTCCAATATCAACCTGCAGATGAACTACTGGCCAGCGGAGACCTGCAATCTGCGCGAGTGCGCCGAGCCCTTATTCGACCTGGTGCAAGGCCTTGGCCGCACGGGCCGCCGCGCCGCCGAGGAAACCTATGACCTGCCCGGCTGGGTCACGCACCACAACATCGACCTTTGGCGTTCGGCCAACCCTGTCGGTCTCGGCGTGGGCACGCCCACCTGGGCCAACTGGCAAATGAGCGGCCCCTGGCTCTGCGCGCACCTCTACGAGCATTACCTCTTTACCCGCGACATCGACTTCCTCCGCACCCGCGCCTATCCGCTCATGAAGGGCTCCGCTGAGTTCTGCCTCGCCTGGCTCATTGAGGATGGCAAAGGGCACCTCACCACCTGCCCCTCGCTTTCCACTGAGAACAGCTTCCTCGCGCCGGATGGTAAGCAGGCCTACACCAGCGCCGGCTGCACCATGGACATGGCTCTGCTGCGCGAACTCTTCTCCAACTGCATCGCGGCATCCAGGGAGCTCGGAATCGACGCAGATTTCGCGGCGCGCCTGGGGGCCGCGCGTGCCCGGCTCCTTCCCTACCAGGTGGGCAAGTACGGACAGTTGCAGGAGTGGTCCGTGGACTTTGACGAGAGCGAACCGGGCCAGCGGCACATGTCGCACATGTATCCGCTTTACCCCGGCTCACAAATCACGCCCAGAGGAACACCGGCTCTGGCAAAGGCCGCGCGCGCCTCGCTGGAGCGCAGGCTGGCGCATGGCGGGGCGTACACCGGCTGGAGCCGCGCCTGGGCCATCGCCTTCTGGGCGCGCCTTGCCGCAGGCGACCGGGCCTGGGAGTCGCTCTGCATGTTGATGCATCACAGCACCAACCAGAATCTCTTCGACTCGCATCCCTGGGGCCGCTCTGCCATCTTTCAAATTGACGGCAACTTCGGCGCCACTGCCGCCATGGCGGAAATGCTGCTGCAGAGCCACACCGG
>DATKTQ010000198.1:0-10323 GCA_035531055.1 Occallatibacter sp.
GCATAGTGTTTGATGTCGCCGATGACGTTTTCCGATTGCGTGCCCTGGATGAGCTGCGCCACCAGCGTGCCGGCCAGCACCGGGTCCTCGCCCAGGTACTCAAAGGTGCGCCCGTTGCGCGGGTCGCGCGTCAGGTCCACGCCGCCGCCCAGCGACATGTTGAATCCCTGTGCGCGAAGCTCACGACCGATCAACGCACCGTATTCATACGCCGCATGCACGTCCCAGCTGGCCGCGGCCGCCACGTTGGCGGGCAGTGCGGTGGAGTAGCGGCCGTTCACGCCGCTGGACCGCACGCCGTAGGCCGCGTCACTCATGTCAATGCCTGGAATGCCCAGGCGCGGAACGCCTATCACATAGCCCACGCCGCGGTTGGAGGCAGCGTTCTCTGGCGTCACCGGCTCATCGGTGGGCATGCCCACGCCGTGCAGCAGCGCAATCTTTTCGTCCAGCGTCATCTGCTTCATCACCAGGTCCGCGCGCTGGTCCGGAGAAAGACTGGTGTTCATCCACGGCCCGGTTGGCTGCGGCTTGGGGTGCCAAGGTCCCTGCGCCTGCCCCGGGGCCGTAGCGGCCACCAACAAACAAAGCACGAACGCCGGAATTCCCGCTCCGGCACGGCGTAACGCGTGTCTCATGCATTCACCTCAGGTAAAACGTTTAGCTTGAGCACTCTCATCCTGTCAACATGTCTTCAAGCCGGAGAAAGTTTGGGGTGGCCCTGTAACCCAGGCGAAGTCGGGCATTTGCCACCGATTATTCTACGCGCACATAAGGCAGGTAAACTGGCTCCCAAACGTAGGCACATAAATTCGCCCGCAGCGCAGCAATGTCTTGCGCTTCCGCAACGCCTTCGGCAACCGCCTGCATACCGACGGCTTCAGCCACCACCAGGCTCACCTTACGCGAGTCTGCAATCGGCGGCAGCAGCGGCGCCTCAGGATTCTGCCGAGTTGGTGACAAGGATGCCAGCGCCTTGGCCGCAGCCATGATCATGCCATCTGTGACGCGGATGGCTCGACTGACAAGAATGCCCAGCGCGAGGCCTGGGAAGATATACGAGTTGTTAACTTGCGCGATGGGGACCAGCCTTCCGTTGACGTCGACCGGCGCAAATGGGCTGCCGGTTCCGATGATCGCGCGGCCTTCCGTCCAGCGCATGATGTCTGCCGGTATGGCCTCGGACTTTGATGTTGGGTTCGACAACGGGAAGATGACCGGACGCGAAGTGTTCCTCCCCACTTGCCGGACAATTTCCTCACTGAACGTGCCTGCCTGTGCGGAGACACCGACCAGCACTGTGATTTTTGCGTTGCGCACCGTGTCAAGCAGCGAGATGTCTTCGCCGCCTTCCAGGGCCCATCCCTCCACGTCGGCGCGCTTGCGCATCAGCGGAGTTTGGCTCGGCCGCACGCCTCGGCAGCCTTCCACCAGCAGCCCGTAGCGATTGAAGGCGTAAATTCGGTTCCGCGCCTCTTCCTCGGTAAGGCCCTCCGCCTTCATGGCCGTCACCAGCAACTCGGTGATCCCGATGCCGGCAGAGCCCGACCCGAACAGGGCAATCGTCTGCTCCCTCAGCGGAATCCCCGTTGCCGCCACAGCGGCCAGCAGCGTGCCGGTGGTTACGGCCGCCGTTCCCTGAATGTCGTCGTTAAAGGTACACAGCCTGTCACGATATCGTCCAAGCAGGTTGAGCGCGTTGGTTCCTGCGAAGTCCTCCCACTGCAACAGAATGTGCGGCCAGCGGTCCTCCACGGCCTCCACAAAGGACTCCACAAACTCGTCATACTCGGGTCCGCGAACACGATTGTGCTGCCAGCCAATGTAGTACGGGCTGTTCAGAAGCGCCTCGTTGTCGGTGCCCACGTCCAGCAGGACGGGAAGGCAGTGCTCCGGCGGAATGCCGCCGAGCGCCGTATAGAGCGCCATTTTGCCGATGGGAATGCCCATGCCGCCCGCGCCCTGGTCGCCCAGTCCCAGGATGCGCTCGCCGTCGCTGACCACGATACAGCGCACATCGTCATAGCGTGCATCGGCCAGCATCTGCTCAATGCGGTGTTTGTTGGGATAGCTGATGAACAGCCCCCGGGGCTTGCGCCAGATCTCGCTGAAGCGCTGGCAGCCCTCGCCCACAGCCGGCGTGTAGACGATGGGCAGAAGTTCCTCGATATGGTGGGCAATGAGAGAGTAAAACAGTGTTTCGGTCGTATCCTGCAGGTCGCGCATCAGGCTGTATTTGCCAAAGTCGCTGGTCTGGTTGTCCAGCGTCCTCTTGCGGCGCTCCCGCTGGTCCTCCAGCGTGCCCACGTGGGGTGGCAGCAGCCCGTGCAGCCCGAACACGTCCCGCTCCTCTTCAGTGAAAGCGGTTCCCTTGTTCAGACGTGGATTCATCAGCAATTGAATGCCGGATAGCGGGGTCCGGACCACGGCATGGCGAGGTGGCTGAGCCACCGGGGTTGCGGTATTCATGCGAGTCTCCTCTTTGCTCTCGACCTCAACTGAAATCTAGCAGGGAAAAACTCATTTTATTCTCCAAAGAAGGTGGGGTCTCTAGGAGCTACATCACACGTGTTGAAGAGGGTTCGCGTCCTGGTACCCGGGAGACCGGGCGGAGGCTCATGCAGGCATTTGGGGCGTCCGCGGGGTTCGTGGGAACCAGCCGGACGCTCCCTGGTGCGCTGAAGGCCCTATTTTTCCTCGACAATGGCCAGATCCCAGGGACCGAGGATGAGTTCCTGCCCATGGGCTACGGGCTTGCTATCCAGCAGATTTGTGCCGGCGCCATGCGAGTAGGCCACCTTGACCTCGCTCCCCGAATAGTTGAAGTAGTAGCGCAGTTGCTTGCCCCGGCGGTTGATGCCGCTCTGCACGTGGACCTTGGGGGGCAGCTGTTGATCCGGCCCGGCCAGCCCGGCCTGTTCCACGGCGTTGCGCAAGAGGGCGGTTTGCAGCGCATCGGAGAGGTAGGTGCCCTCGTAGGTCAGGGTGCCCTGGCCGTAGGTGTTTTCCGTGATGGCGGGCCAGCGGCCAAAGAAGGGGTGGTCATAGTAGGCCAGCGCCTTGGCATGCTCCGGCATCAGAAACTCCGCCCAGTAGGAAACCTTGTTGGCGTCTGCGCCCACGTGGAAGGGGTCGCCCTTGAGCGCAAGGGGGTGTTCGAGGTTGGAGAACTCCTGATAACTGAAGCCAGCGGCCTGGCGCAGCGGACCGGGGGCGCGCACCCAGCGCACGGCGGAGTTCTCATTGGCGAATCCGCTCTTGAAGGTCATCACCACGTGACCGCCGTTCTTCACATAGTCGGAGATGCGCTGGAGTAGGGCATCGTCTGAGATGTACAGTGCGGGTACGATCAGCAGCTTGTAGGCGGAGAAGTCTTTCGTCTCCGGAAAGACGAAGTCGGTTCCCACGTTCAGGTCGTAGAGCGAGTGGTGCATTTGCTGGACGAGCGAGTCGTAGCCCTCGGGCTGGTGGGTCCAGCTCCATGCGGGAACGGGGCCGCCATAGGGCATGAAGTCGATGCCGTTGGCCGAGTCGCGGCTCCACAGGATGGCTACTTTGTTGTGAATCTGGAGGCCGACCAGATCCGGCCCGATCTTTTGCAGTTCGTGCGCCGTGCGGCTCACCTCGGCGTAGGCGCGGTTGGGCTCGAGATCGTGCGAGAGCACGCCTTTCCAATAAGTTTCCTGATTGGCGGCAATCGAGGCCCAGTGCCAGTACTCCACCATGTCCGCGCCGTTGGAAAGGTTGGTGTAGACATCCTCGCGCATCTGGCCGTCGTAGGGCGGAAACTGGCCTTCGGAGTTCCAGCCGATGGTTTGCGCGTTGGTTTCGGTCACCAGGAAGTTGGAGTGTTTGAGCGAACGGGTAAAGTCGCCCTGGATGGACTGTGTGGAGCCGTTGAAGTGGTCCTGTGTGCCGTGGTAGATGTTGTCGGCGGGGATGTCGAGGAACTTTGCGATAGCTTCCTCGTTGACGTCGTGGTGCATCATGCCGCCGTAGTCGGTGGTGACAAACTGCCGGGGTGAGGCGCACTCGCGGACCAGCGCGGCCTGCCAGCGCAGAAAGTCGGTCACGCGCATCTGGCTCCAGCGTGTCCACTCCAGCTTGTAGCCGGTGCTCTGCGCGCCGTCGCGGGTGGGCAGGTCCTCCCAAGTGTGGATGTTCTGCCCCCAGTAATTGAGGAACCACGCCTTGCTGAGCGCCTCAGGCGTGCCGAATTTCTTCTCCAGGTAATGCTGAAAACCGATGAAGACGTCGCGGTTGTCGGCACCGTAGCTGGAGGTTTCGTTGTCGAGCTGCCAGCCGATGACGGTGGGGTTGTTCTTGTAGTGGGCCACGATGTGGCGAATGAGGCGCTCGGCGTAAAAGCGGTAGGCGGGCGAGTCCGTGTCCATGTTCTGGCGCATGCCGTAGGTGCCGGGCACGGCCTTGCCGCCGAACTGACCGCCGGGGATGCGGTCGGCCAGGATCTCCGGATGCTGGTGGGCCATCCAGGCGGGAATGGAGTAAGTGGGGGTGCCGAGGATGACCTTGATGCCGGCCTTTCCCATGGCGTCCACGATGCGGTCCATCCAGGCGTACTCAAAATGGCCGTCCTCCGGCTCCCAAAGGCTCCAGGTGGACTCGCCCATGCGCACCACGTTGAGGCCGGCGGCCTTCATCATGGCTACGTCTTTTTGCAGCCGGGCATCCATATCGCCGGGCATGTACTCGTTGTAGTAAGCCACGCCGTACAGGACTGTGGGGAAGTTGAGATCGGGGCCGACTGCGGAGGCGGGGCCGGTTTGGGCGGACGGCTGCGCGGGAATCGCGGCGATGGGCAGGAGCAGGAGGGCCAGAAGTGCAGGTAAGCGTTTGCCAGGAATCCGCATGAAAATCCCCTTTCCCGTTGAATATGGAGCGCTCAGCAGGGAACCACCATGAAAGCACTTCTACTCAAAGGTAAGCAAGACGATCTCCGGATGGGTGCCCACGCGCATGGGCGGCCCCCAGGTTCCGGCGCCGCTCGACGTATACACCTGCAGGTCTCCAAACGGATGCAGCCCATAGGTGAACTTGCCGAAGGCGCGACGCGTGATCCAGCTGAAGGGAAACACCTGGCCTCCGTGCGTGTGACCGGAAAGCTGGAGGCTCACCCCGGACTGCTCCACCATCGGCAGCCGGTTGGGAACGTGCTGCAGGAGAATGCTCACCTTTCCATTTTCCAGACCCTGATTCACCAGAAAGTGCTGGAGCCGAACGGGATAGGATGTGTCTCTGTATGGCACGCCGAGGACGAGAACGCCGTCGATTTCCACTTGCGCGTTGTCCAGCACGTGAAAGCCGCGGCGGCGAAGAGCGTCAGAGTAGTGGCTGGCGCCGCCGAACTCCTCATGATTGCCGGAAACAAAATAGACGCCGAGGGGCGGAGTGAGCTGGAAGAGCGGCTCCGCGAGGGCCTCCGCGTCAGCCTTGGTGCCGTCGTACAAGTCTCCCGGCAGGAAGATGATGTCAGGCTGGAGGGAGTGGACCATATCCGCAATGCGGCGCGCAAAGCGCACGCCGTTGATGTTGCCCAGATGCAGGTCGCTCATGACCACGGCTCTGCGGCCGTGCCAGGCGGCGGGCAGGTTTTTCAGCCGCACGGTCACCTTGCGCAGGCGGATTTGGCGCGCATTCAGGAGGCCGTACAGCGCGGTGAGGACGGCCGCGGCCAGCAGTATCGCCGCCTCGTACGGCCGAAGCCGCAGGTGCAGATTGCCGGGCGCGAGGCGCAGCGGCAGATCGGCAAGCCAGGCCAGGCAGGCGCCCACGAAGAGGAAGTTGAGCAGCCCCAGCCAGGCCGCTGCAAGCTGGTAAACCAGCGCCACCAGCCAGTTGGTGAAGCGGAAGCCCAGCAGCGCGGCCACCATGAAGCTGACGGAGAGCGTCGCCAGCACCACGCGAAGCGCCACGGTTGCCGTGGGGCTCATGGGCCACCAGAAGTCAATCCAGGTGCAATAGAGGAACCAGTGCGCCAGGCACAGCAAGGTTTGGACAATCAGAACGCCCAGTAAGGGCCACGCTTTCAAGCCGAATCTCCTGCTTCAATTTTGGCACGAGACAGAGGCTGGAGCGTGAAAACAGGGACGCCGCGGCTCGCGTGAAACAATGTTTTTATGAAGGGTGTGGCGAACGACCGGTTGGGGATCTATGTTTCCATCCCATTTTGCCGGTCAAAATGCACGTATTGCAACTTTGCTTCCGGAGTGTATCCGGCCAGCGAGCATGGCCGTTATGTGCAGCGGCTGCAGGAGGATGTGGCTGGGGCAGGCCGCTGGGCGGCACAACTGGAGTTGGACCTGCCGCGCACGGTGGACTCGATTTATCTGGGTGGCGGAACGCCCAGTCTGCTGGAGCCGGAGTGGATCGCACAGCTGTTTCAGGCGCTGCGGGGCGAGTTCAGCCTGGAGCCGGATGCCGAAATCACGGTGGAGTGTGCGCCGGGGCAGATGGCCGGAGAGACGCTGGAGGCCATGGCTCGCGCGGGGGTGAACCGCGTAAGCCTCGGTGTGCAGTCCTTCATTGACCGGGAGGCCCAGGTGAGCGGGCGGCTGCACAGCCGCGCGGTGGTGCTGGACGACCTGCGGCGGCTGCGCGAGGCCGGAATTCGCAACCTGAATGTGGACCTGATTGCCGGGCTTGCCGGGCAGACCTTTGCGTCCTGGCAGGAATCGCTGGAGGTGCTGCTGGAGAGCGACTTGCCCCACGCCAGCGTGTACATGCTGGAGGTGGATGAGGACTCGCGGCTGGGCCGGGAGATGCTGGCGGGCGGCGCGCGCTACCATGCCGAGCTGGTGCCCAGCGACGATGCGATTGCCCGGATGTACGAGGTGGCCCTGGAGCGGCTGGAGGCCGCGGGGCTGAAGCAATACGAGATTTCCAACTTTGCGCGGCGGGGCCGTGCCTCGCGGCACAACCTGCGCTACTGGGAACGCAAGCCTTATCTCGGCCTGGGACTGGACGCCGCGTCCATGCTGCGCGAGGCCAACGGCGACGGAAGCGGCTACGTGCTGCGAGCCACCATGACCGATGACCTGCAGGCCTACCTCGCAGGGCCCGAGCCGCCGGAGACGGCGTGGCTTTCTCCGGAGCGGCAGCATGAGGAAGCGTGGTTCCTGGGCCTGCGGCGCAATTCCGGCGTGAACCTGGCCGGGCTGCGGCGGGAGTTTGACAGGGAACCGGTGGCGCGCATGCTGGAGGCAGTGGCGCGGCTGACGGAGCGGGAGCTACTGCGGAGCGACGGCAAGACCGTGCGACTGACTCCGCAGGGTCGCCT
Source organism: Occallatibacter sp. (assembly GCA_035531055.1). GTDB lineage: Bacteria > Acidobacteriota > Terriglobia > Terriglobales > Acidobacteriaceae > Telmatobacter. The sequence goes on from DATKTQ010000198.1 coordinate 7,298, forward strand.
GCTTTCGAATGACGTTTTCCAGGAGTTTCTGGGCGCAGCGGAAGAAGTGGAATCTGGGCGCATCGCCGCCAGGGGCTGAGCGCGGCGGGGGGAAAGCGCTCGGCCAGCTACCAGGCCAGCAGGTCTTTGCCTGCCTCGCCGGAGAGAAATGCCACCGGCTCGGCCTCGGGTTCCATGGCGTCGCCAAAACACTGGATGGATTCCGGGCCTGTGACTTTGGCCTTCTGCAGGGCCAGTTCGGCTTCGCGCAGCACCACCACAGGGGAGCGCCCGTCACTGACGGCGATGCCGAAGCAGGCGGAGAGCCGAAGCGAATGGTCCGGCAGTTGGAAGGGGAGGGCAAAGACCTCCATCCGCAGCCGCTCGGCCAGCATCAGCGCATCGGAGACGGCGCAGCCGGGCAGCACAAGGAGATATTCATCCTTGCCGGCGCGGCCCAGCAGGTCATAGCTGCGCAGCAGGCGGGAGACGCGGCCGGCCACCTGGCAGAGCAGATCGTCGCAGGCCTCGGTGCCCAGCCGGGAGTTCCAATGGCCGAAGTTGTCCAGGTCAAACAGCAGCAGGCTAAGCGGAGTCTTCATCCGCTGCACGCGATCGGTTTCCCGGAAGAGCAGGGAGAGCAGAGTACCACGGTTGAAAACGCCGGTGAGGGGATCGATCTGCGCCTGGAAGGCGGCGGACTCGCGGAGAACCTCCAGCTCGCGCAAGCGATGGTGCGCGCGCACCGCCATCTGGAGCCGAAGCGCCCAATGGGTGGCCGTGGCGGAGCGGGGAATCAGGTCATCGAGAACGCTGCTGTTGAGCCAGCTTTGCAACTCGTCCGTTACCAGGTCCGACAAAAGGACGACCGGCAGCCTGTGCCCATCGGGCTCAGCGCGCACTGCCGCCAGCAGTTGTCCGGTGTCCATTCCCGGCAGCAGCGCGTCCAGCAAGACCAGCGACGGCGGCTGCGGGGAGCGCATGGCGGAGAGCGCAGCCTCAGCAGAGAGGGTAAATTCCAGGCGCGCCCCGGCAGCCAGCAGCACAGGCTCCGCCGCGGCGAGCAGCGAGGGATCATTGGAGGCGAGGAGGACGGAAAGTGGAGGATCGGTGAGCATGCCTGCGGACCTCTGGATGTGAGGTGCATCGGCTGGGGTTAGAAAATCTTCAGGAGGATCGCTGGATTTCTGGCGGCGCGCAGGGAACTTTGGTGACGCTGGGGGCTTGCCTGGTCAGGAGCCTGTCAAAAGAAAAGGAGCCGCGGATTGGCGGCTCCGGTGGGGTGTGCGGGCAGGGCTTCAGTCGACGAAATCGACTTTGGGTTCGATGGGAATGACGCCGCGCTCGTAGCCCAATGCCAGCAGCTTGCGGATGGCCTCGCGGCCGTCGGCGCCGTAGTCGAGCGTGCGGTCGTTGACATACATGCTGACAAAGCGGTTGGCCAGCCCGGCGTCCAGGTCGCGGGCAAACTGCATGGCGTACTCGAGTGCCTGCTCGCGATGGTCGAGGGCGTGCTGGATGCTGTCGCGCAGGGCGCGGGAGAGGATCTTGTGCTTCTCCGGCCCGAGCGAGCGGCGGATGGCGTTGCCGCCGAGGGGCAGCACCAGGCCGGTGGTTTCGCGCCACCAGGTGCCGAGGTCAAGCACGCGGTAGAGGCCGCTGGACGAGTAAGTGAGCTGGCCTTCGTGGATGATGAGGCCGGCATCGAAGCGTCCGGCAACGATCTCGGGGATGATCTTGTCGAAAGGAACCACTTCGGTTTCGATGTTGGGGTTGAAGATTTTCAGCGCCAGGCAAGCCGTGGTGAGGGTGCCGGGAATGGCGACCTTGATGCGGCCCAGGTCCTCGGGTGCGAGGGGGCGGCTGGAGACGACCATGGGGCCGTAGCCCTCGCCCACGCTGCCGCCGCAGCCCATGAGGGTGTAGTTGTCCTGCACGTACGGGTAGGCGTGGAAGCTGATGGCGCTGATGTCGAAGAAGGCTTCTTCCTGCGCGCGGCGGTTGAGGGTTTCAATGTCGCAGAGGGTGTGGTTAAAGCGGTAGCCGGGCACGCGGACCTTGTTGGTGGCCAGCCCGTAAAACATGAAGGCGTCATCGGAATCAGGACTGTGTGCAATGGAGATGTCCAGTACGGAAGGAGTACTGGGTGCTTCAATAGATTTGATGCTCACGGGCTAAGAACTTCCTTTCCACGAAAAACTGCAATGAACGGCCAAAGAGAGTGCCTGCAGGCTGGGATGAAATCAGGGTTGGCTCCGGCGGAAGCGCCGGAGGCGGGAGGCGAGGCCGGCTGCGGCGGCCACCTTGAGAGCGTCGCCGGGAAGAAACGGGAGCACGGCAAGAGGCAGCACGGTGCGCAGCGAGGCGTGCGTGAAAGCGGCGAGCCAGAGGCCGCCGCCGACGAGGATGAGGAGGTCGCCGGCCGCGGCGCTGGCCAGCGCGAGGGTAAAGCTGCCGGGGCGGCGGCGCCAGAGGAACGCAATCAGCATGGCGGCGGCGGGGTAAGCCAGCAGGTAACCGCCGGTGGGGCCGAAGAGGTGAGCGAGGCCGCCTACCAGATCCGGGCCGGGCGCAAAGACAGGCAGGCCGATGGCGCCTTCTGCCAGATAAGCGGCGAGGGTGGTTCCGGCAAGGCGCGGCGAAAGGAGCAGGCCGAGTAGCAGCACGGCAAAGGGCTGAAGGGTGAGCGGGACAGGAGTAAACCAGAGCGGAAGCGCCACATGGGCGCAGATGGCGAGCAGTGCCGTGCCGCCGAGCACGATGCCGGTGGTCCGCAACCAGGGCGCCGTCTCCAGAACGCCGGACCAGGTAGTTTGCGCAGCCGCCTGCGGGGTGAGTTCCTTGTTCAAGTTGACCCCCATTAAAGCTCTGATTCCAAGTCCACTTCGTCGCCAGCTTTCACGGTCCCGGCGGGCGATTGGCTGCTGAGGGCTTTGCGGTGGAGCCAGACATGACGCGCCACGCCTGCTGCCGCCAATAGCAGCGCCCCCAGCGAGACGAGTAGGCCAATCATCAACCAGCGCATGACTGCAAACCTAGTCAGGATA
>DATKTQ010000199.1:0-2960 GCA_035531055.1 Occallatibacter sp.
AGGTAGGCCTGCCGTGCCGCGTCCGGATGGCCGTGGATGGCCGTTACCCCGCACTCCTCGCGGAGTTTCGGGTCCTCATCACGGTTGCTGTCTGCCTGCGGTCTTTCACCCTCGACCTGCAGCGCGCGGGTGGCGTCCTCAATGCCTGCAATCCCTTGAAAGAGCAGCCGGCTCATGCGGTGACCTCGCCGTGGAGTGTGGTTTCCAGTGCGCCGGCCCAGGGCGCGCGAAGCTCGGACAAGGGCGCGGAAACAAACGGCTCGCGGTCGACTGAGATTTCCAACCGGCTTCCGCCAGTGGTCCCAATGCGAGCGGCAAAAAAGCCGTGCGCCTCGGCCAGCATCTGGATCTCATCCAGGTGGCCAGCGGTAGCGGTCACCAGCACGGTAGAGGCCGGCTCCGCAAACAGCCCGAAGAGCGGATGCACCATCAGCGAAGAATGCTGCTCCACCGTGGCGCCAATGCCGCTCGCAAACGCAGCCTGCGCCAGGGCCACGGCAATGCCGCCGTCGGCAATGTCGCGGGCCGAGGAGATACGCTTGCGCCAGGCCAGCTCCGCCAGCAGCTTGTGCAGATTGGCCTCCGCTTCCAGGTCCAGCGGCGGAGGCGTGCCCCACAGTTCGCCCAGCACCGCGCGGGCAAACTCCGACGAGCCAAAGACCGCCATCTCGCGGCTGGCCTCGGCGTCTGTCGCGTCCGCCTCCTCCTGCACAATGGGCTCGCTCTGCAGGGCAGGCAGAGGATATTGGCTGATGGGCAGGTGCGTCATCGGCACCTGCAGGTTGGGGTCCGGCGCTTCCGCGCGCGGCATGGGCCACAGCAGCACAATCGCCTCGCCGGCCTTCTGGAAGTCCGCCGGCACGGCCTTCGTCACGTCGTCCAGAATGCCCACAATACCCAGCACTGGCGTGGGATAAATGCCTTCGCCGCGGGTCTCGTTGTAGAGCGAAACATTGCCGCCCGTGATGGGCGTGCCCAGCGCCGTGCAGGCCTCGGCAATGCCGTCGATGGCCGCCGAAAGCTGCGCCATGATTTCGGGCTTCTCCGGGTTGCCAAAGTTCAGGCAGTTGGTGGCGGCCACCGGGGTCGCACCCGTGCAGGCCACCTTGCGCGCCGCCTCGGCCACTGCGTGCATCGCGCCCAGCTTTGGGTAGAGATAACACCAGCGCCCGTTGCCATCCAGCGCCATGGCCAGTCCGCGCTCGTGGCCGTCGCTGCCCGTACCTTTAATGCGCATCACACCGGCTTCGCCGCCAGGGCCTTGCACCGTGTTGGTCTGCACCATGCTGTCGTACTGCTCGTGCACCCAGCGCTTGCTGCACACATTCGCTGAGCCCAACAGCCTTTTCAGGTCGGCCGTGTAGTCGCGGTCCTTATTCAACTCGGCAAGCGCGGCCTCTGAGGGTTCCGGCAAAACCGGCGGCCGCCAGGTGCCCACTGGCCGGTGATAGAGCGGCGCATCGTCGGTGAGCGACTGATTGGGAATGTCGGCAACCAGCACACCGTGGTGGCGGATGCGCAGCCGAGGCTCCGGCCGCACCGTGCCCGCAATTACCGCATCCAGGCCCCACTTGGCAAAAACCTTCAACACCTCGTCTTCGCGGCCTTTCTCGGCCACCAGAAGCATGCGCTCCTGGCTTTCTGAGAGCATAATCTCGTAGGCGCTCATGCCCGTCTCGCGCTGCGGAATCAGGTCCAGTTCCACATCCAGACCCACGCCGCCGCGCGCGCCCATCTCGCAGGTGGAGCAGGTCAGCCCCGCGGCGCCCATGTCCTGAATGCCCACAATGGCGCCCGTCTGCATCGCCTCCAGACAGGCTTCCAGCAGCAGCTTTTCCATGAAGGGGTCGCCCACCTGCACATTGGGCCGCTTCTGCTCGGAGCCTTCCTTGAACTCCTCGCTGGCCATCGTCGCCCCGTGGATCCCGTCGCGCCCCGTCTTGGCCCCCACGTAAATCACCGGGTTGCCCGTGCCCGTGGCCTTGGCATAAAAAATCTCGTCCTTGCGCACCATGCCCAACGCAAACGCGTTCACGAGCGGATTGCCCGAGTAGCAGGCCTCGAATTTGGTTTCGCCGCCCAGGTTCGGCACGCCAAAACAGTTGCCGTAGCCGGCAATGCCGCTCACCACGCCTTCCACAATCGCGTGATTTCTGGCCAGGAGCTTGCGGTCTTCCGGGTCGGTCGCGTCGGCTTCCGCAATGGGCCCAAAGCGCAGCGAATCCATCACCGCCAGCGGCCGCGCGCCCATGGTAAAGATGTCCCGCAGAATGCCGCCCACGCCCGTGGCCGCACCCTGGAAGGGCTCAATGTAACTGGGGTGGTTGTGGCTCTCAATCTTGAAGGCGCATGCCCATCCGTCGCCCACATCAATGATGCCCGCGTTTTCACCCGGACCTTGCACCACGAGATCACTTTTCGTTGGCAGGCGCTTCAGATGCACGCGGCTGGATTTGTAGGAACAGTGCTCGCTCCACATCACGCTGTAAATGCCGAGCTCAGTGAGCGAGGGAACGCGCCCCAGCGCCGCCAGAATGCGGTCGTACTCCTCCGCGGTAATGCTGTGCTGAGCCAGAATCTGCGGCGTGATCGTTACCGGCTCGGGAACGGCTGGAGAGGGGGCGGTGGTCATCTCGGTGCCTTAATTGTCGCACGGCGGCCGTTGCCAATGCAGCGCGGAAAACGAGGGCAAAACCCTCCAGTGAACCGCGCTCCGCCGGCCCTGCCCGCAGCAGTCCGCGCCTCCGGACATTGCCCTCTTCAGCCATAGCGTGGCGCGCAAACCCTATGCGATACTGGCAAGAGCCCACCCACCCCTGGCCGGGATGGCGGAACTGGCAGACGCAGCGGACTCAAAATCCGCCGACCGCAAGGTCATGGGGGTTCGACCCCCCCTCCCGGCACCAATAAAATCAATCACTTACAGGCTACCAGGCGATCATAAATGTTGCCCACTATGC
>DATKTQ010000200.1:0-5420 GCA_035531055.1 Occallatibacter sp.
CAGCTTTGTGCCGACGCCGGGCTTCAGCGGGCACGACCAGTTTTTTTCCACCTTCGGCCGGTTCAGCGACCTGAGCAGCCGCCACGACGGCGAATGGGTGAATGATGTGGCGGAGCTTGCCGCGGACCAGAACCAGCAGTATCTGGAACTGATGGTGACGCCGCCTTTCAGCCATTCGGTGGCCATTGCGCACGAGATTGGCTGGAAGCCGGATTTTGCGGCGATGCGCGAGGCGCTGCTGGCGCAAGGGCTGCGGCAGGAAGTGGCACCGGACCTGGACGAGGCGCACACGGCAGAGACCGAGCGCCGCGCCACGGAGCACTGCGGAACGGCCGAGGCCGCGCCCGCGTGTGGGGTGACGGTGCGGTATCTCTACCAGGTGTTGCGCGGGTTTCCGCCGGAGCAGGTGTTTGCGCAGACGCTATTGGGTTTTGAGACGGTGCAGGCCGCCATGGATGCGCATGCCAACACGTGGGTGGGCATCAACTTTGTGATGCCAGAGGATGGATTTATTTCCATGCGGGATTACACGCTGCAGATGAAGATGGTGGGTTATCTGCATGCGCTGTACCCGAAGGTTCACATTACGCTGCATGCGGGTGAGTTGGCGCCGGGACTGGTGCCGCCGGAGGGGTTGCGCTTCCACATTCGGCAGGCGGTGGAGCTGGCGCATGCTGAACGGATTGGGCACGGCGTGGACGTGATGTATGAGAAGGACGCCAACGGACTGCTGAAGGAGATGGCGGACAAGCACGTGATGGTGGAGATCAACCTGAGCTCGAACGAAGGCATTCTGGGCGTGCAGGGCGACGAACACCCGTTTCCGGTGTACCTGGCGCACCATGTTCCGGTGGCTCTGTCGACCGATGATGAAGGGGTTAGCCGGATTGACCTGACGCACGAATACGTGCGCGCGGCGCTGACCTATCGCCTGAGCTATGCGGTGCTGAAGCAGCTGGCGCGGACCGGCATGGAGCATGACTTTTTGCCGGGCGAGAGCCTGTGGGCCAGGCCGGATGCGTTTACGGTGCCGGTGGCGGCGTGCCGCTGGACGGCGCTGGGCGCGGAGCATCCGGACAAGCGGTGCGAGGCGTTCCTGGACGGCAGCCAGAAGGCCGCGGCGCAGTGGGAACTGGAGCGGCGGTTCCACGCCTTTGAGGCGAAGTACTGAGGCGGTTCGGCGGATGCAGCGGGTGCGGTTCGTCGGGCCGGGTGTTTCACACTTTCCGAATTAATCGGCAAAATCGCTGTGGAAAACTGCAAATTTTCAATATGGGGGGAGGGGGGGTCGCTCCGCTGCGCGGAGCAGTTTTCAGTTGTCAGTTTTCAGAGATCAGGGATCAGGGAACAGGGAACAGGGACTGGATGCCACTTCCAGTATGCGGCGGAGCGGGGAAATGTTCTGCAAAACGGCGGTGAGAACTGCGCGAGCGTAATGAGGGGTTTGGGGAAGAATTGCGGCTGCGGGGGATTGACAACGGAGACGCGGCGCGCCGCCAGGCACCGGAAGGATGAGCTGTTTCGGATGCTGGCGGCGGCGTGTCTAGGCGGCGGCGGGCGGGTTGCGGCGGGCTTCGAAGATCCATTTGCCGAGATCCCAGAGGAGCTGGAGGACGACGATGGCGAAGACGACGAGGAGAGCCATGTGGATGCCGTCGTTGAGGGTGTGGAGGTTGGCGGCGTAGCGAGCGGCGTCGAGGTCAGGGTTCCGGAGCAGGATGAGGACCTGACTTGGCGCGCGGAGGAGCACGACGAGGGGGATGAGCCCGAAGGCCTTGTAGACGATGTGCTGGAGGGGCTGCGGGCGCTGCCAGGCTCCGCGGGCGAGGTCGATGCCGCGCCAGAGGAGTTGTACGACGTTGAGCGCGATGACCCAGACGTAAAAGAGGAGCAGGACGGGCGCGAGCTGGAAGGGCGAGTTGCGGAGGTATTCCGCGCCGGGGCCAAAGAGCAGGTAAGGATACTGCGGGATGAGCAGGAGCCAGACGAGAAAGAGGAATCCGAAGACGAGCTCGGCGACGGCAAGGGCGAAGCTGCGGGGGCGGGGGCTGCTGGGTGGGTCCTTCTCCAGCGGCGGCAGGGTGGCGGGCGACCACTGGGTGATTTGCTGGAGGACAGGCGGGGACAGCGCGGGATAGTGGGTGGAGAGGAACTCCAATGCGGCAAAGACGAGCGTGACCGACGCGGCGACGGTGAACAGGACCCAGGGCGCGCGGAGGATGGCGAGCGGGACGGCCGGCGCGGCGGACTGGCCGAGAACGATGAGAATGGTCGAGACCGCCGTGTAAATGGCCAGCGCCCAGAGCAGCGCGGTGCGGAGCACGAACCAATACATGGGAAAGATGGCTGGGCCGATGAGGGACTGCTGCGGCTGATAGCGCGCGGCGACGAGCATGGGCGAGCCAAGCTGGCGGAGCCAGTCCTCGGCTTCCCCCTGGGTGAGCGGGCGGCCGAGTGCGGATTCCTTGTCCTCGAGCTGGGCTTCAAGGTTGGCGCGGAGTTCGGCGAGGATGTCCTGCTGGCGGGCGCGGGGCAGATGCTTTTTCGCGGCTTGGAGATAACGGTCGAGGAGTTCCATGGTGTCTTCTTTCCGGGGAATCACTCGGACTGGCCGAGGATGCGATGAATGGATGCGTTGAGGCTTTGCCACTCTTCGAGGAGCTGGGCGAGAATCTGCTCGCCGAGCGGGGAAAGGCGGTAAAAGCGCTTGTTGCGTTTGTCTTCCTCGCGCCACTGGCTGGCGAGCAGGCCCTGGGTTTCCAGGCGGCGGAGGAGAGGGTAGAGGGTGCTTTCGTCGATGGCGAGGCCGAGGTCGGCGAGGGCCTTGCGGAGGGTGTAGCCGTAGTGCTCCTGGCGGAGCTGGGCGAGGGTGGCGAGGGTGAGGCAGCCGCGCCGGAGCTCGAGTCGGAGGTTTTCAAAGAGGTTGTCGATTTGGTTTGGAGCGGTCATGCTGTGCCTCGTACACTGTATGAAACATACTGTATGACGCATAGTGTGTGATGTCAAGTAAGAAGTGCAGGAGATTTTTGAGGCGGAGTGGAGCTAGACTGGCGGGGACGGAAGGTGGGGATGGATAACGAGGGGATTCGCGCAATTTGCCTGGGGTTGCCTCATGTGAGGGAGACGATGAACTGGGGGCACCATCTGGTGTATTTTGTGGGGGATAAGGCGATTGGCGGGAAGATGTTTGCGATGACGGACCTGGATGGGACGGGGACAGGGGTGCTGTGGTTCCACTGCGGGGCGGAGCGGTTCCACGAGTTGCTGGAGCGGGAGGGGATGATTGCGTCGCCTTACCTGGCGCGGGCTTACTGGGTGACGGTGGAGCGGTGGGACGTGCTGCGGGCAAGGGAGTATGAGGACGAGTTGAAGCGGGCGCATGCGCTGATCTGGGAGAAGCTGCCTAAGCGGACGCGGACGGTGCTGGCGATGCCTGCGGCGGAGCGGGCGAGGGTGATTCGCGAGCGGAAAAAGACGCTGGCGGCGAGGGAGAAGGCGAAGCGCGGCTGAGGCGGGGACCGGACGGGAACTGGGCGGGTGCGCCGCGCGTATTCAGGAGTGCAGGTGGTATTGAGCTTTGACGGCGCGGAGAGGTGCCGAAGCGATGGTGAAATTCATCTTGTGGTGCATTTTGTTTGTGCTGTGCTGGCCGCTGGCGTTGCTGGCGCTGGTTGCGTATCCGTTTGTGTGGCTGGTGCTGCTGCCGTTTCGGCTGGTGGGGATTGCGGTGGGCGGCGCGCTGGAGCTGGTGGGGGCGATTATCTTTTTGCCGGCGCGGGTGCTGAAGGCGATTTGAGGGTCAGCGGACAGAGGAGTTAGTTGTCAGTTTTCAGATGGGCTATGGCGGGGATGGTTAATTGCCGGCCGGGCCCGGGAATGTGCCTGAGTTGGTCACTCCATTCTTCAGCGGGCAGTTACTGGGCTGCTAGCCAGTGATATGCTTCGTGAGTACTGGAGAAATTTCATGAAGAGATTCGTAGGGATTTTATTGGTGGTTTGCATGACTGGTTTGCCAGTGTGTGCGCAAAGCGCGAACAAGCTTCGGGTGGTTACGGCGCCCGGTGTGACAAAGGTCGACCAGAAGGATTGGAAAAACACGCTCACTATCACCGGCCCGGATATGGTGCTCGACTGCAGAAAGTGCAGTCCCATCCAGACAGTCACGGTTCCTGTTACCTCGATTGCGGCGCTTCACTATGGGCAGAACGCCTATCACCATTGGGCAGCCGGCATTGCGACGGGGGTTTTGTCGCTAGGTGTTGGGTTGATTGTGGGCCTGATGCCGCACCACCAGCACTTCTACTCGATTGATGAGAAGGATGGGAAAGTGCTCGGCATTCAGGCCGACAAGGGCAACTACCGCGATATTGCCAGAATGCTGCAGCAGGCGACGCATCTGCCGATTGAAGTTACCTCGAAGGACGCGCACTTTCTGGCCGGCTTCAACACGAAGATCGTGGACTCCGGCGCGAAGTGATGGCGGAAAGACGATTTGAAGACAGCGAGCAGGGAACAGCGAACAGCTGTTTCAAGGATTGCTGATTTCCTGGGTCCGAATAGCCAGACCGGGGGCGCCCGGGGAACATGCTACCTAACTCGAAGCGACAAGTCAGGGAAGACTTTGATATGCGATGGAGGTTTGTGCTTTCCCAGGTGCCCAAAGGCGAGGCACCTGGGGCACCCAGCGTCAGTGGGAGAATTCACATCCCTCGGACCGGGGCCACCTACCGATGTGGGTTTGTGCAGTCCCACTCATGAAACGATAAAGCATTTTCATGAATAGGGCACCCGGCGTGCACAGGGTCACAGCGGAAATCGGGGTTTTGGGCTGTGCTGCACAGTTTCACAGGATCACAGTTTCACAGCCGGGAAATGAGTTTTGGGCTGTGCTGCACAGTTGCACAGCTTCACAGTTTCACAGCCGGGAATAGAGGGGAGGGTCTGCCTGTGATCTGCGATCACCGATGCGGGGTGTTCGTGGAACGGGATGCTGTTTCCATTGTGCGGCGGGAGGGGGAAATTGTCGGCAAATGGTCGCGGAGATTTTGCCGGGTGGAATGAGGGAGTTGCGGGGTGGAGCGGGGATGAGGAGGTTGACGGCTTTCGTAGGGACTGGGGACCAGGGACGTAGGAACTGGCGGCGTGGTGGGGTTCGTGGTTTCCCAGGTCCGAAAATCCGGACCCGGGGCACCCATCGCCTTCCGGTCAGCCATCATCCCTGGACCTGGGCCATCCGTTTGCAGTGGGGAAATTTACTCCCTGGGACCCGGGCCGCCCGCCAACAGGGGGAGACGGTGAAAGCAACTGAAGGTGATGAAATGCAGCGATTCCGCCTTCTGGAAGCGTTTCAATCCGCTCGGCATGGAGTCAATCTTAGCTCCATCCCGCCCGCTCATCGCAAAATGCGCGATGAACGGGGC
>DATKTQ010000201.1:0-2299 GCA_035531055.1 Occallatibacter sp.
CTCGTTTTCATCTTCCGTCGCCTGCAGCGAGATGCAGTCCACCGGACAGACGACCGCACAGAGGTGACATGCTACGCATCGCTCGCCGCCATCCGGGTCCCGCGACAGAATGATGCGCCCCCTGGTGCGCGGCGCCAGATAAGGCTTCTGCTCTGGATACTGAATGGTGACCCGCCGGCGAAAGGTGTGCAGGAACACGCTCCAGATGGTTCTCAACAAGCTCAGCATTGCTTAACCCACCTTTCTCAACGTTTCACTTGAAAGCCACCACGACGGCCCCGGTTACCACAAGATTGGCCAGCCCCAACGGAAGCATTACCTTCCAGCCCAGGGACATGAGCTGATCGAAACGCAGCCTCGGGAGCGAAGCCCGCAACAGGATGAAAAAACAGATGAAGGCAAACACTTTCACCAGGAACCATACGAGGGGAGGCAGCCACGGCCCCATCCAGCCGCCGAAGAACAAGACCGTAATCATGGAGGAGATCAGTGTGATGCCAAGGTATTCCCCCACAAAGAACATACCGAACTTCATGCCTGAATACTCGGAGTGAAATCCCGCAACAAGCTCAGCCTCGGCCTCCGGAAGATCAAACGGCAACCGCCGTGCTTCGGCCATGCCTGCGATCAGAAACAGAACGAAGCCGAGAAATTGAGGAAGCACGAACCACCGATTCCTTTGTGCTTCCACGATTGCCGTCAGGCTGAAGGAGCCAGCAAGCAGCACAACTCCCATCAGGGAGATGCCCATGAAAACTTCGTAGCTTATCATCTGCGCCGCGGCACGCAGCCCTCCCAGCAGCGAGTACTTGTTGCCGGACGCCCAGCCTGCCAGCACGATGCTGTAAACGCCAAGGGACGACATGCCCAGAAAAAAGAGCAGAGCGATGTTGAGGTCCACGACGATGATCCCCGGAGCAATGGGCAGTACGGCGAACGACAATAATACCGTCACCATAATGATGGCCGGCGCAATGATGAAGACCGTTTTATCGGCAAACGGCGGAATCCAGTCTTCCTTGGTGAAGATCTTGATCATGTCCGCAACCACTTGCAGCAAGCCAAACGGTCCGACTCGATTAGGGCCGTAGCGATCCTGCCAGAGCGCCAGAAGCCGGCGTTCCACCCAGATGAGCAGCGCCGAAAGGCTGAGCGCCACGATCAGAATTCCGAGAATCGACGCAAATGGATACGGACTGGTCATGTGGCACGCTCGATCCGGAGCCAGGCCGGGAGTTCCTCTTGAAATCCAGCCGCCAGGCCCGCAGGAATGCCTGCAACTCCTGCCGGCAAGTCAGGAAGAACCCTCAACGGGAGGCGATGCTTCCCTCCCCCAAGTTCGATCTCGACATCTCCAGCATTCTCATCTAAGTGAAGACTGGCCGCGTCGGCAGCGTTGAGGGCCAGGTAGGGCTCAGACGCAAGCTCCGCAACCCCGGGAGCCTGAAGGCTAAGTTCCTCAGAGCCGAAGATGTGTTCGATAGGAAGGACCATCCATTCCGCTTCGCGCCGGCTAAAGGCGGCTGGCACGGCGGTGAAGTACTCTCCTCCCTGCGATGGTTCGAACAGGCGAATCCCGGGATCACCCCCGTGCAGTGGGCCGCCAATCTCACTCTGGAATTTGTTCACAGCCTGGATGGAGTTCCAGCCGGGGGTCCAGAAAAATGGTTGTAGTGCGCTGGGCGGCTGGAGAGGTGCGCCTTCCATGGAATATGCGAGCGCAGAGTCCGGGTCCTGCGGCGGTTTGGGTTCGACGACACTGATGTTCGCGGTGATGGAGGTGAGCCCGCTGTAGCGGTGAGGCTCCCGCGGGATCCTCGCGCCTGCCAACCGGAAATCCGATAGCGGCGCAGCCTTGATTACAGCGGCTAATTCTGGATTCTCTTTTGTGATGGCGGTCAGAACATCGTCGAGAGACGACCATGTCGGATCGCGCAGCCATCGCCAACTCTCCCGCACCTCTTGCTCCGGCGCGAACACCTGGAAGAACCTTTGTGCGCGCCCTTCGTTGTTGACCAGCGTTCCATCGGACTCGGCAAATGTGCCGGCGGGAAGAAGCAGGTCTGCTTGCGCCGTGGTTCGGTTCGCCAGGTGATCGAGCACGATCCGATGAGCCGCCAAACTCAGCAATCCATCCGCCTGTCTCGCTGGGAGACGCCGGTACAGATCGTTCTCCAGAACGATCAGAGCATCGACCTTCCCGGTCAACGCCAGCGCCTCGCTCAGCGGGCGCGCACCCATCAACGCCAGACCGAAACTATTGCACTCGGGTGCAATCAGGCTGAGCGCTGCAGACCGG
>DATKTQ010000202.1:0-5428 GCA_035531055.1 Occallatibacter sp.
GTCCGCCGGCCACAACCGCTTCTGCTCCAGCCGCGAAATGGCCGCCCAGTACACGCAATGGATCGCCTCTCGCCAGCGTCCGGCCGCAGCCGCCGCTTCCGCATCCTTCAGCCACAACTGCCAGTCGCGCGCTGAGGCCGCGCCCGGCGCCGTCCCGGCCAGCTCCGGAATCAGCCGCAGGCGCCACCGCCGCTCCAACTGCAGCAGTCCCCACACCAGCCCGATGCAAACCGCCAGCACAAAGCCCCACACCAGCGCAAAGCCCACCCACGCCGCCCGCGCCCGCCAGCGGGAAAGGCCCGCAAACAGACGATTCAGCCAGCTATTCAGCCGCTCCATCACGGAGTCGCGCACCGTCTGTCCCTGCAGATCGCGAAAGTCCCGGCCTGCCAGCACCTGCAGCAGCGCCGCGCGCTCCGCCGACCATTGGGGCCCGATCTGCGCCTTCCCCGTCGCCTCCGCCAGGTCAAACGCCAGCCGCGTTTTGGCCGCCTGCAGCAGCTCACTCGTGGTGGGCGGGGCCGTAGTGTCCGCCTTGTCTGCATCGCCCGCCACCGGCGGAGTCACCTGCTTACCCGCCTCTTTGCCTGCGGGCTTTTCGGGAGCCTTTTCCGGAGCCTTGTCCGGCTGCTCCGCCTGGGACATCAGCACCCGCAGCCATCCAAAGCGAATCAGCCGCTGCTCCTCGCGCCCCTTCACCTTCAGCGGAACCCGGTCGTCGGGCCCCACAAGCGCCGGATCGCAGCTCGTCGCATCCCGTCCCTTGGCGCAGGCATCCACCCGCGCGCTCAACTGCGCCAGGTCCCTGCCGTACTCGGCCATCGACACGTCGCGCCATCCAACTCCACTCGGCGCAGGCACCTTCGACAGTGGCGCGGCCGCGGCCCAGCCCATTCCCGCGCACAGCATAGAGGATAGCCCCACGCCCCATCCCAGCCGTCGCATCGCCGTCGCCGTCTTGTGTCGCGTCATCACGAACCCACACCTCCCGACAGCTAATCCGGCAGCACCAGCCAGGGGGAAGCCTCCGTCGGCGCCGCCGGCCCCTCAAAGGCCGCGGGAATTCCCGCCATCCCCGCGTGCCGCATCATCCATTCCACATCGAAACCCTCTTTGCGAATCTTCTGGTCAAAGTAAATCAGCGTCAGCCCAATCCCGTACACCGGCCGCGTCAGCACCTGCACCAGGAACCACAATCCATAGAATGCAAACCCAATCACCGCCGAAGCCGCACCCTCGTTCTTCGCTCCCTGCAGGCCCGGCACAAATTGCACCAGGAAAACCACCAAAAAGAAGAACCACATCGTCAGCAGAATTTCCAGTGCATACGCCAGCAGAAACACCAGAAAGAGCCGTCCTTTTGTCCCCTTGCTCAGCACCGTGCTCCGCTTCAGAGCCTGCCACGCGCTCACCTGCTCCTCCACGCACGCTGCGAACCCCAGGCAAACCCGCAGCAGCAGCCAAAGCGCTCCCCCCGCCAGCGCCGCAATCGGCACAAACATCACAACTGTGCCCCAAGCCCCCAGCGCGCCTAGCCCGGCCTTGTTTGCCGGCGCCGTCACTGCAACCACTGCCGACACCGGAATTACGCCCAGGAAAAACGTCTCCATCGTCAACAGCCAAAGCACGCGCCAGCGCCGCCCCCACACTCTTCCATACGCCCCGCGAATCGTGAACGTACCGCCCAGAAATGTCGCCGCCGTCGCATCGGTCAGGGCCGCCCAGCTCAGCGCCATCATGCCCCCAAAGACCGGCAACCCCACCACGCCCAGCACGCCCAAATACGCAAAAATCGCGATTCCCAACGTGTTTCCTGAGGTCCCCGCGTCCTTCGCATGCACGATCAAGGAGCTGAATCCCGCCGTCAGTGCCACAAACACCAGCAGCACTCCGGTGGGAAACGCCGCAATACCCAAAAACCTCAAAAACTGCGCGCGATACATCTGCGCCGTGCGATCCAGAACCTCGCCCAGGGCCAAAGGATGGAGCCGCTCATTCATGCACGCTCCCGGAGCCCTCTTCCGGATTCGCCTCCCCGCCCACATCCCGCACCTGCAAGGACGCGGCCTCGGGCGCCGCCGGCGGCGCCATCCCCGCCGCCTGCATCATCCACTCAATGTCGAAGCCTTCCTGCCGCACCCGCTGGTCATAGTAGAAAAGCGTCAACCCAATGGCCAGAATCGGAGCCACAAACGTGTCCGTGAAAAACGCCACCACCTGCTGCACCGCGCGAATCCACGCCGGCAGAATTCCGTGATGCTGCACCGACATCACCAGGAAGACTATTTGCGTCAGGAACAGCAGTCCCACATTCACCGCAACCACCAACAGAAACAGCAGGAAGATGCGGCCCTTCGATCCCTTGCTCAGCGCAATGCTGCGCCGGATCGCCGGCCGCGCCTTCAGGTTCTCCACCACGCAGGCCGGAATCGCCAGCGAGTAGCGAAGCGCCATCAGCACCGTGTACACGCCCGCCGGAATCATCAGCAGGAGGAACACGATGGACGCCCCAATAAAAATCCCCATCGCATGCGCTTCCACCGGCACCGCCGCAGTCCCAGTCCGGCCCATCAGCCCGTGCGGCTTGGCGTAGACCAGCAGCATCACCAGGTAGCCCGCGTACAGCAGCGCAATCGGCAGCCACACCATCACGGCTGTAATCGTCATCAGCCACAGGTAGCGCCCCAGCTGCGGCAAAATGCTGGTGTATGCGCCCCGAATCGTTGCCGGTTGGCCCAGGTGCAGCCAACCCACCGCACGGTTGTTGGCCGCCACCGTGGCCCCGGAAAGGATGAACGCCACAATCATCGTTACGCCGGAAAGGCTCCACACCACCCACTGCAGCTGGTGCAGTGTTCCATTGGCGCGCAGCAGTTCTTGCACCGCAATCTGCAGCAGGCTGAAGATCAGCAGCATGCCCGTATACACAGCCGCAATGCCGGCAAACAGCAGAAAGTTTTCCCGATAAAGCTGTGCCGTCCGGTCAAGAAGCTCGCCGAGAGTCAGGGGTCGAAGGCTCGTCTCCATCCAGTTTCCTTGTGTCAGGGGCTGCAGGCGCTTGCCGGGATACTAGCACAGCCGCAGTCTTCCCCCGGGGCGACCGCCGTCCCGGCTTGCCGGCAATTCATTAACAAACAAATCACCCCCACTTCGCTTTTGAGTTAAACTGAATTCCCGCACAATGGATGAGACTCGGCTGTCGGTCAATGAACTTGCGAAAGCCTGTGCCGAATCCTCTGAGGCAGAGGAGTGGGCCGAGTTTCTGTGCCGCTCCGTGCCCATCGCCACCGTCGTTGCCGTGCGCGTCTGTCGCATGTGGATGGGACGCGTGGCACCCTCTGTGGTTGATGACATCGTGCAGGAAATCTTCCTCAAACTCTGCGAAGCCGAGCGCCGCATCCTGCGCAAATTCGTTCCCCAGGGAGAAGACTCCTTCTTCGGCCTGCTGCGCGTCGTTTCGCTCTCCGTGGCCAATGACCATTTCCGCCGCCTCTACTCCGCCAAACGGGGTGGCAAAGTGGTAACTGTCGCGCTCGAGGACACCACCCCGCGGGCCGCCGCCCAAAGCAGCGGCCTGAGCCTGCAAAAGATCGTCCTGCTTGCCGAAATGGACCGCAAGCTCCGCTCCGCGCCAGACATCGTCCCCGAGCGCGACCGCGCCATGTTCTGGATGTATTACCTGCAGGGACTCACCTCCGAGGAAATTGCCGCCCTGCCCGCCATCGGCCTCTCCGCCAAAGGTGTGGAAAGCGCCATGCGCCGCGTCACCACCTGGCTACGCCGGGAAATGACCCCCCAAAACTCGAATCCCCAGGGAAAACCCGCAACAGAGCCCGGAAGAACTACCTGACAGAGATAAAAAAATAGCGCTTAGTAAAGGAAATCGGACTTCGTTCCCGATAAGTATAGGCAAACATGAAAGACGACCTGAATCCCGGCCAGAACGGTACGTCGACGTCAGGCAAATCCAGCGACTGGCTCACCGAGGCACTCGACGATATTGCCACCTTTCGCAACGCGGACGCCCAATCCCCGGCGGTCGCCCCCGGACATGTCACGCTCGTCGGCCCGGATAGTTGTCCGGAGCCCGGAGCATGGCTGCGCCTCATCCTGGATGGCGTGCCGCAAAGCGAGACCGAAAAGCTACTGGCCCACGCGGCCATGTGTGCCAACTGCCTGGCCCGCCTGCGGCAGAGCCGACTGGCACTGAATGAGGAGGTTTCCGCCGAAGAGTCGGTGGAAATGAATAGGTTTACATCCGTCTCCAACCACTGGCAGCGCCAGTTGGCCGCCAGGCTTGCCGTCACGCCCCGCCCCGGCGCCGTCAAGCGTATCCCAGGGCTGGTTTGGTGGGCCGCCGCCGGCCTTGCCGCCACCCTTCTTCTGATCTTCAGCTTCGATGCCTGGTGGCACTACCGCCACTCGCCGGAGCGCCTCCTCGCCCAGGCCTACACCGAGGACCGTACCTTCGACCTCCGCATCCCCGGCGCCGGATTTGCTGTGGTGCAGCCCGCCCACCAGCTGCGCGACGACGCCACGGACAACGAGTCGCCCTCGCTGCTCACCGCCCGTGCCATTCTGAAGGGCAAGCTCGAGCGCCATCCCAAGGACCCGGAACTCCTCCACCTGGGGGCCAGGGCAGATCTCCTTGAGCAGAAGTACGACGCCGCCATTGACGTCCTCGACCGCTTGCTGGCCAACGGTCCCGTTACCGCCAGCCTCCTGCAGGACGACGCCTCCGCATACTTCCAGCGCGGACTGGCCACCGGCAACCTGAATGACCGCGCCACCGCGCTGGAAAATCTGCGCCGCGCCGACCAGCTCGCCCCCGAAGACCCCGTCGTCCTCTTCAATGAAGCCCTGGTCATGGAAGACCGCGGCCTGCTGAGCGATGCTGCCGACGTGTGGAACCGCTACCTGAAGGTGGAGCATGACCCCAAATGGCTCGCCGAAGGCCAGCGCCGCCTCAGCCATGTTCAGGCCCAGATGGATCTCCTCAAGAGCCACCAGAGCCGCATAGAGCAGCACCCGGCCACTCCGCGTGCCATGCGCGCGCTGGCCGCGAACACCGCCCGTGCTGGCCGCAGTGGATGACGGGCTCTCCATGCCCTTGCCGACGCCAACGCCTCCGATGCCCGCGAAGACTTTCACTCCGCCACCAAACTTGCCACTGCATTCCGCGGGTCAAATGCGGTAGCCTTTCCATGCCATGAAGACCCCACGCACGTGTGCCCTTATCTTCGCCGGACTTCTGCTCTCGGCCCTCGCCCCCACTCTCCTGCCCGCTCAGATGGTCTCGCCCTCCATTGACAAGCCCGGCGAGCCCTTCTCGTATTACTCCGCGCCCACCGATGAAATCGGCATGATGGACGCCGAAGCCGCCACCGAAATCACTCCCGAGGGCTATCTCCGCACCGGTTTCGGCGAG
>DATKTQ010000203.1:0-6751 GCA_035531055.1 Occallatibacter sp.
CTCCAGTCCTGGCCCGCTTACGTCGATTACACTGGCCCGCTCGGCATGCAGACACTCACCGACATAACCGGCAGCCACTACGGCCCCAACATCGAGGCCAGCGAGCGCAACGGCTGGGGCCAGTGGCACAAGGCCGACCATCTCGGCGTCGGCTTCGACCGCACCGTGGCCACCGGAACCGGCTTCGTCGGCCAGTATTCGCCAGACGTCGCCAAAATCTACGAGTCGGCCGCCACCACGCCCGACAACCTGCTCCTCTTTTTCCACCACATGCCGTATACCTGGAAGCTCCACGACGGCCAGACCGTAATCCAGTACATCTACTCCAGCCATTACCAGGGCGCTGCCGAGGCCGCGCAGTTTGTCAACGACTGGATCTCGCTCAAAGGCCGCATCCCCGACGAGCTTTACTACAACATGCTCCCGCGCCTCGAGTACCAGGCCGGCCACGCCATCGTCTGGCGAGACGCCATCACCCAATACTTCCTCAAGCTCAGCGGAATCCCCGACGAAACCGGCCGCGCCGGTCACTTCCCGCGCCGCATGGAGGCCGAAGACGCACGCCTTGCCGGCTACACGGTCTTCGACGTGAATCCATGGGAGGACGCCTCGCGAGGCAAAGCCGTCACGTGCAGCGTCCCCTCCGGCTGCACCGCCCAGTTCACCTACACCGGCCGCGAAGGCCTCTATAACCTAGCCATTCAGTACTTTGATCTGCAGGATGGCGTGGCCAAATTCACCCTCATCGTCAACGGCCAACCCCTCGTCTCCTGGGCCGCCAACAACGATCTCCCCTCGCCGCGCCCCGACGGCGACAACTCCACCCGCTACACCGCACATCAGGTCGAGCTGCACACCGGCGACATCCTCAGCGTCCAGGGCGTCCCCGACGGCCACGACCCCGCCGCGCTCGACTACCTCGAAGTCCTGCCCGGTACCCCGCAGCCGTAGCGAAAAGGCCTCGCGCGCACAGCGTTTACTTTCCGGCCGCAGGCACAGGGCACGACATGCCGCTGATAATCTGCCAGCCGCTCCCCACGCGGATCCACGTGTGCGTAATGCGATCCCTCTCCCGCTTCTTCGTTCCGCTCTTGTCCACCCAATCTGCGGTCATCCAGTAATCGGTCACAACCAGGTCACCCGTCGACTGGCTGGCAGCGGGCTTCAGCGTGTACCTACTCAGATGCGTGCCCTTCGAGGTGAAGGCCGCGATCCAGTCCGTGATATGTGCCTTGCGGGCCGGAATCGCACTCGACCCGGGCCAGCCCAGGAAATTCGGGTGCCACAATGCCCGGTAACTCACCAGATCCGCTGCCTTCACATCCGCCCAATACTTGTGCTCCATCTTCCACACGGCCTGTTCCTCTGCCGTCTGCTGGGCAAACACCTGGCATGCGCTGAGCGCCAACACCACCGCAACCAACACGCGAATCATTTTCACCGCCATCACCTCGCTCGATTTCAAATGGATGCTGGCCGATTATCCTCATCCTGTGCACGCTCCGCAAGCCAGCGTTATCATTCCCCCGTGGCAACTCCTCGCGTTTTCGTTCGCCGCTGCTTGTTCGCCGTTTCGGTCCTTGCCCTCTCCGCACTCGCCGTCTCCGCCGCGCCTCCCTCCAAGCTGCACTCGAGTGCCGCCCTCCTCGCCCAACTCAACGCCGACTACGCCCGCCTCGCCCCGCAAACCATCCGCCCCGCAAACGGCTACATCAAGCATCCCTACCTGATTCCCGCCGGCTATTACAACCAGATGTGGGACTGGGACGGCTTCTTCCTCGGCCTCCACTGGGCCAACCAGAACCCCGCCGACGCCAAATATCTCCGCGACTGGGTGCTCAGCTTCGCTTCCTCGGCGGACAAGGACGGTTACGTCGCCGGCTGCATCACGCCCAAGGGCCCGCGCCCGCTCTTCGGCAAATTCGCCATGAAGCCCTTCCTCGCTCAGGGCGCCGTCGTCGCCGCCCAGCAGCTACACGACTATTCGTGGCTCCGCCCCGTCTGGCCTGACCTTGAGCGCATTGCGGACTATCGCCGCCGCACGCAGTTTGACCCGCGCTGGGGCCTCTGGTTCTGGGACAACGCCATGCAGTCCGGCGCCGACAACAACGCCGCCCTCACCAACGACCCCCACCAGCGCAGCGCCATCCTCGCCGTCGACGCCTCTGTCTGGGCCATGCGCGAAGACCTCGCCATGGCCGACATCGCCCGCCACCTCGGCCATCCGCAGCAGGCCCTTAAGTATTCACAACAGGCCGCCGCCACCCGCGCCGCCATCCTCGCCAAGCTCTGGTCGCCGGCCGAAGCCATGTTTTTCAATCGCCGCCGCTCCACCGGCGCATGGGTCCGCGTCCTCAGCTGGTCCAGCTTCCTGCCCCTCGTTGATGGCTTGCTGCCCGCCGCCGACGCCCGCCGCATGATCCGCTGCCACCTGCTCAACCCCGACGAAATGCAGTCGCCCCACGGCTTCCGCAGCCTCTCCAAATCCGACCCAGCCTATAACAACCAAGCCATCATCAACCCCTACTCCAACTGGCGCGGCCCCATCTGGATCAACGCCAACTTCCTCGACTGGCTCGCGCTGCGTCGCTACGGCTTCCACGCCGAAGCCCGCCAGCTCGCCCTCAACCTCGCCGCCATCCTCCACCGCGACATCGCCCGCTGGGGCTCCATGCACGAGGACTACAACGCCGAAACCGGCGACGGCCTCGCACCCACTCCCGCGCAATCGCCAGGCGGCAAGTTTGCCGGCTTCGTTGGCTGGAATCTCCTCGCGCAGGACATGCTTCAATGCGAAGTCACGCATACGCACTGCCTCTCGCTCGCGATCCCGCAAGCCAAGTGAGTCCCGTCGTCGGACCCGATTCTGATTGGGAAAGCAGGGAAGAGATTTACTTCGCCAAGTGCGGCTTCACCCCGGTCCACGTCCAGCCGCGCATCTTCCACTTGCCCGCCTCCAGATGCAGCACCACGGTGATCTGTCCCTCTTCCGCCATCGCCGTGCCGTATTCCTTGTAGACGTACATCGTCGGCATAATCACGTAGGCCACGTCGCCCTCAATCTCGGTCCGCGTCGGGTTGCCATACTTCACCAGCCCGTCGGTCACGCCGGTCGCCTTGGCATGTTTCTCGTAGTCGGCGGCCCAATCCTGCGCGGCATGCGGGCCGGTCCACAGGTGCGGCGCAAACTCATCCACAATCGTGATGTCGCCCGTCGCATACGCCGCATAAGCCCGCTGCACATTGCCGCTATTGAACCCGTCAATGAATTGGCGAATAGGTTTGGTCACGTCGCCGGTCTTCGTCGCCATGGCGGCAGGGCACAAAAGAACGCACACACACGCTGCGAGGATGGTCTTCTTCATGCCGTTCTCCTTGAATCCGTGGCCCTGGAATTGGAGCGATGCCCAGAGACTCGCACTCGATCACACCCCTGTCAATTGGAATCGCGCCCTCCTGCGCCTGCCACGCCCGCCGCGTTAGTCTAGAGAGCACGC
Source organism: Occallatibacter sp. (assembly GCA_035531055.1). Classification (GTDB taxonomy): domain Bacteria; phylum Acidobacteriota; class Terriglobia; order Terriglobales; family Acidobacteriaceae; genus Telmatobacter. The sequence continues at coordinate 3,498 of DATKTQ010000203.1, forward strand.
AGTCTCCGCATCGTTTCCGGGAGGACCATGGCACCGCGCACTTCGCTCACCCGCCGCGGATTTCTGGGCACAGCCACGGCCGCCGCGGCAGCTCTTGCCGCTCCAGGCACGTCGCACGCTCAGGCAGGCACTTCACTTCCGTCCGCCATCGCCGCTTTGCCTGTGCTCTCCGGCCAGGCTCGTCCCTTCACCGTCGAAGAACGCCTCGCCCGCATCGAGCGCGCTAAGAAACTCATGCATGCGTCGCGGATGGATGCGATTGTGCTCGCCAATTCCACCGCGTCTTCGTTTTATTTCGCCAATCTCCGCTTCGGCTCCAGCGAGCGCCTGTGGGCCCTCGTCCTTCCCGCACGCTCCACACCCTTCCTCGTCTGCCCCGCGTTTGAGGAAGGCCGCGCCCGCCAGCTGCTTGCCGCCAGCCCCCTCGCCGCGCACGCCGATGTGCTCACCTGGCAGGAAGACGAAAGTCCCTACGAGCTTTTAGGCAAAGGCCTCGGTGACCGCGGCATGAAAACCGCTACGGTCGGTCTCGACGAGAACATGAAGTTTGTCTTCTCGGACGGCATTCGCGCCGCCAACCCGCATCTCTCGCTCGTCAGCGCCACGCCCGTTACCGCAGGCTGCCGCATGATCAAGGACGCGCATGAAATCGAGTGCATGCGCCTGGCCTGCCGCGCCACGCTGTTGGTCTACCGCGCCGTCGCGCAATCGCTCACGCCCGGCATGACGACCACCCACGTCGAGGCTTTCATCGCCCTGGCGTATGGCCGCGTCGGCTTTCCCGGTGACGCCAGCCTCAACGTGGACGAATACACCGCGCTGCCCCACGGCTCGCCCACGCCGCAGACCCTCCGCGAGGGCTCCATCCTCATGCTCGATGACGGCTGCCGCGTCGAGGGATACACCTCTGACATCACGCGCACCTTTGTGCTGGGTCGTCCCACTGCAAAGATGAACTCCGTCTTCGACATCATCCACCGCGCCCAGACAGCCGCCCTTGTCACCGCGCGTCCCGGAGTTCCCGCGGCCGACGTCGATGCCGCCGCGCGCAAGGTCATCGTCAACTCCGGCTACGGCCCCGGCTTCACTTACTTTACGCACCGTCTCGGCCACGGCATCGGCCTGGACATGCATGAGTGGCCCTACGCCGTGAAAAACGACATGTTCGGTTGGGATCTTGCGCCGCGCCTCAAGCCCGGCATGGTGCTCAGCGATGAGCCCGGCATTTACATTCAGGGTCAGTTCGGCATTCGGCTTGAAGATGACATGCTTGTGACGGAAGACGGCGCGCAACTCTTCACGCCGCAGTCCCCTTCGCTTGAGGATCCCTTCGGCAACATGGACGCCTGAGTGGCGTGCCCTAAAGACTCCTGCCGGAGACCAGCTTGAAGGCCCGCTCGAACGATCCCAGGTTGTACACCTGCGTGTAGCCCAGCCGTTCCAGCCGCGCCTTCGCGGTCCTGCTGCGCATTCCGCTCTGGCAGTGCAGCAGCAGCACGCGGTCCTTCTTCTTCACCCGCTCCGGCACCAGCATCTCCACCTCATCCAGCGGAATGTTCACCGCCTGCGACAGATGCCTTGATGTGTACTCAGTGGCGGTCCGCACGTCGATAATTATGCCGCCTTCCTTGATCAGTGCCAGCGCTTTTTTGCGCGGAACCTGCCCGGAGCGCCTCATCACAATGAAGCCCACAAGCAGCGCCAGCACGATAAAGTACGTGGTCCAGTTCATCACACCCTAAGCCTACGGCATACGCGTCCCGTTGCCCATCGAATTCGGCGAACTGCGCGCATTTGCTCGCTCCACGCTCACCAGCACGGAGTAAAACGTGGCCGCCGCCCCCAGGTCCGTCAGCCGCTCGCTGGTTAGCACGTTCTGGTTCTTTCCGTCGGCGTGCAGCTTGGCCCAGTCCATCCGGCCTGCCACCACGCCAGGAGGCACGCGGTCACTCACCATGGCCGTCAGTTGCAGCTCGCCGCGGTCATTCCACACGCGAACCGGGTCCCCATCGGCAATGCCGCGTACTTCTGCGTCCCCCCGGTGCATCTCCAGCCGCTGGCTGGTCCGCGCCTCCATTTGCCGGTGGCCGTCCAGGTTGGCAAAGGTCGAGTTCATATAGTTGTCCGCCTTGCGCCCCAGAAATTCCAGTGGATACCGCGCCGCGTCCTTGCCCCAGCGCGACTCTGCTGGCGGATGAAAGGCCGGCACCGGGTCCAACCCCTGCGCGGCCAGCGTCTCACTGGCAAACTCCACCTTGCCGGTCGGCGTGGCCAGCGTGCCCTGCGTATACGCCAGAAAAGGCTCGGCCTCCGGCGCGCGATGCATCCCCAGCGGCAGATGCCCTTCGCGCTTCAGGTCCTCCAGCGCCACGTGCTCCATGCCGGGATTGCCGGAGCGCCCATCCGGCCCCAACCGCAGCGCCTGGGCAATCATCACTTCCGCCGTGTCCTCAAAACACACATCGTCAAAGCCCATCCGCCGGGCCAACTCGGCAAACAGCCACACGTTTGTCCGCGACTCGCCCACCGGCGCAATGGCCTGCTGCGACAACTGCACAAAGTAGTGCCCGTAAGCGCCCTGAATATCGGTGTGCTCCAGAAAGGTCGTTGCCGGCAGCACGTAGTCCGCGTAGTCCGTCGTATCGGTAAAGAACTGCTCGTGCACCACGGTGAAAAGGTCCGGCCGCTCCATGCCCCGGCGCACCGCGTTCTGGTTGGGCGCCACGGCTCCGGGGTTGGAGTTGTACACAAACAGCGCATGCACGCGCGGCCCTTCGCCCGACTTCCTGCCCAGCTCCGTCAGCGCCTCGCCCAGCGTGGACATGTTCACCACACGCGCCAATCGCTTCAACGGAGACTTCAGCGCCAGGTCCGGCCGCTCCAGCGCATTCCTGTCCCAGGCAAAAGCCCCAGAGGTAGACAGCACGCCGCCGCCGCCGCGATGCTTCCATGCCCCGGTCAAGGCCGGCAGCATCGCAATCGCGCGCACCGCCTCCCCGCCATTCTCCGCGCGCTGCACGCCATAGTTCAGCCGCAGAGCCGCCGGTTGCGTCGTGGCATACTCGCGCGCCAGCTGTTCCACTTCGCCCGGCGTCATGCCCGTCCAGCTGGCAACGCGCTCCGGCGTATATTCGCGCACCCGCTCGGCCAGCGCCTCAATGCCGTGCGTCCGCTCGGCAATGTATTCGCGGTCTTCCAACCCTTCGCGCAGAATCACATGCATCAGGCCCAGCGCCAGCGCCACGTCGGTCCCC
>DATKTQ010000204.1:0-22732 GCA_035531055.1 Occallatibacter sp.
TGCCACAGCGCCTGCCAAATCGCCCGCGAGTCCCGCACATTCTTTTCCAGAATCACCAGCATCTGCCGAAACGTCCGCGCCAGCATGTACAGATGCCCAATTGCCGCATCCTCGCCCGCATCCGACGAGTTCAGCAGCCCCTGCAGCAGCGCCAGCGCCCGCGCCCGGTTCCGGCTGCTGATCGCATCCGTCAGCTCGTAAAGCGACCGTTGCTTCGCCCCCAGCACCATCGTCTCCACGTCGCCCAGCGTAATCCGTCCACGCCCATCGGTGTAGAGCAGCAGCTTTTCCATCTCAGACGTGATCAGCAGCATGTCCGCGCCCAGCGCGTCCACCAGTTCCCGCGCTGCGTCCGGTTCCATCTTCGTGCCCGCCTGCTGCGCCGTCGCCGTCACCCAGCGCATCGCGTCCTCGTCGCTCACCCGCGCCAGCTCCACCAGGCCGCAGTGCTCGCCCAGCGTCTCCTTCAGCCGCTCGTAGCGGTTCTTGTCGTCCAGCTCCATCCGCCGCGCGTCCGCCGGTATGCGCAGAAAATCCGCCACAAAAATCAGCAGCGCCTGCGGGTTCGGCCGGCGGAAATACCGCTCCAGCGCCGCAAACTCGTCCTTCTTCGCCCCCCGCGTATAAAGCTGCCGCACGTTGCGCACAAAAATCACCTGGAACGGAGCCATCAGCGACGGCGTCTGCGCCCGGTCCAGCACCTCAAAAATCGAAGTCCCGCTCAGGTCCAGGTCCGACAGGCAAAAGTCCCTCATCTCCGGCAGCACAAACGCCTTCAGTACCGCCGCCCGGCAGCGGTCCAGCAGATACGCCTCGTCGCCCGCCAGCACATACCCCGGCTTCAGCGTCCCCGTGCCCGCGCCCGCCGCTTCCACCTCCGCCACAAAGCGCCCAACCGCCTGCAGCCCCGCACCCCACCGCGCGCCGCTCAACGCAGCACGCTCCGTAACGCCATCCGGCACGGAATACGAGACAGGTTCATGCGGCTCCAGAATACCCGCGCCGCGCCGCCCCGGCCAATCCTCCTCGTTCCCGTGTGCCTCATTGCGCAACCCTTCCGGAAAAACCCCTTACATCCCCTCGATCACGTCGCCCACCAGCGCCCGCGCAAAGTCCTGCGACAACCGCCGCACCGCCGCCGGACTCTCATCCAGAAACGTCGGCAGATCCGTCGTCGCCTGGTACTGCTGCCGGAACACATACTTCTTGTTCTCGTAGAGCACCCGTCCCTCGCTGTCCGTCAGCGTCACCGCCGCCACCACCGTAATCAAAAAGCTCGAGGACTCCTGCGTAGACGTGTTGTAGGTCAGCGGCTCCACCGTCTCCTGCAGAATCGTCCCGTGCAGCACCAGGTCCGCATCGTCCTTCGCGCTCGGCGTCACCCGCAGCCGCGTCCGCTCCGCAAACTCCCGAATCACCGCCTCCGTCATTACTGTCTCGGTTCGGTAGGCCTCGGTCCGCGTCGTAAACAGCGGAACCGCCAGCGTCCGCGCATCCGGCGGCAGGTGCGTCGCCGCCCCCAGCGTGTGATACCCGCAGCCCGTCACAGCCAGTATCCCCGCGGCAACCATCCCCATCGCAATCCGGCCCATGCCTTCCATCTTAGCCCGCCCGCCAACCCCTATGCCGACCCCTATACTGGTCTTTCGCAGCCTTCGCCGCCGTCCATCCCGTTGCCCGGAGCAGCCCTCGTGCACTCGTCGCCACCGTCGACCGCTCAGCCCGCCACGCCGCCCGCAGCCCAGCCCAGCCGCATCGTCCTCGCTGGCTTCATGGGCTCCGGCAAGTCCACCGTGGGCCCGCTCCTCGCCGCGCGCCTCGGCTGGCGCTTCGTGGATGTCGATGAAGTCCTGGAAGCCGAAGCCGGCATCCCCATCGCCCAAATCTTCGCCCGCCACGGCGAAAACCACTTCCGCGAGATCGAGCAGGCCACCATCGCCCGCCTCGCCGTCACGGATTCCCTCGTCCTCGCCCTCGGCGGCGGCGCATTGGAGCGGCCCGCCACCCGCGACCTGCTCCTCGCCACCCCCGGCACCCTACTCGTCCACCTCGAGGTCGAGCTCGCCACCACCCTCGCCCGCTGCCGCGGCACCGAGCACCTTCGCCCCATCCTCGCCGACCAGGCCAACCTCGCCGACCGCTACCAGCGCCGCCTCCCGTTCTACCGCATGGCCCACGTCTCCGTTTCCGTCGACTCCCTCACCCCCGACGAGGTCGCCGACGAAATCCTCCGCCTCGCCCGCCCCCAACCCTGAAAAACCCCGCCCCGCCCGAAACCCTCTCCCCCTTGCTATCATCGAAGGTAGTGCGGTTGGCGCCTCCGGCGCTTCCGCCCGCAATCCTGCTTCTTTGATGACACCCGCATCCCAGGCCGCAAATCCGGCGCACCTTGCCGACTCCGCTCCCAGTGAGTCGCATCCGCACGCCCATGTGCCCATCCATGCGCCCAGCCCCGGAACCACCGCCACCCTCATTCACGACCTCCGCGAGCTCTTCAAGGTCCGCGTCACCGGCCTCGTCCTCGTCACCGGATGGGCCGGCTTTTACCTGGGCTCCATGCAGTCCGACATCTCCAGCCTCCAGCGCGGACTGCTCGACACCCTCTTCGGCATCGGCCTGGTCTCCGCCGGCGCCGGAGCGCTCAACCAGGCACTTGAGCGCTCCACCGATGCCCTCATGCACCGCACCGCCGACCGCCCCTTGCCCTCCGGACGCATCTCCCTGCCCATGGGCATCCTCGCCGGCCTCGGCGCGCTCGGCCTCGGCGCATATTGGCTCCTACTCCACACCAATCTCCTCACCGTCTCGCTTGCCCTGCTCACCGCCTTCACTTACGTCGCCGTGTACACGCCCCTCAAGCGCGTCACCACCCTCGCCACCTTCATCGGAGCTTTTCCCGGAGCCATGGGTCCGCTTCTCGGCTGGACCGCCGCCCGCGGCCGCATCGAGTGGCCCGCCATCGCACTCTTCGCCATCCTCTTCGTCTGGCAGTTCCCTCACTTCATGGCCATCTCATGGATGTACCGCGAGGACTACGCCCGCGCTGGCATCCGCATGCTCCCCGTCGTGCAGCCCGACGGCCTCTCCACCGTCGTGGAAGCCCTCTTCTACGCCGTCCTCATGATTCCCGTTTCGCTCGCCCCCTGGAAGCTAGGCCTCGCTGGCCCCGTGTACGCCGTCATCGCCAGCATCCTCGGCCTCGTCTATCTCGGCTACACCATCCGCTTCGCCCGCATCCTCCGCATTAAGGATCCCGTCGAAAGCCGCATGATCGCCCGCGACCTGCTCAAAGTCAGCGTCATGTATCTGCCCCTGCTGCTCACCGCGCTCATGCTCAGCGCCACGGCGGGTCACTAGCCATGACCGCTCTCGCTCCCTCGTCCAACGGGCAGTCCGGCACTCGCGGCGCCATCGCTGCCATCCTCCTCATCAGCGCCGCCGCCACGCTCTTCCTCTTCTGGCTCATTTACGTCCATCCCCCCGCGGCCGCCAGCTCCCAATACGCCTTCCTCCCCGCGCTCAACGCCGTCTTCAACGGCTGCGCCGCCGTCTCCCTGCTCATCGGCTACACCTTCATCCGTGCCCATCGCATCCGCGCCCACCGCGCCGCCATGCTCACCGCATTCGCCTTCTCCACGCTCTTCTTATTCACCTACATCCTTCATCACGCCCTGCACGGGGATGTCCGTTATCCCCTCCACGCGGCGTATCGCTCCATTTACCTGCCGCTCCTCGCCAGCCACATCATCCTCGCCACCATCGCCCTGCCCATGGTCCTCACGACTTTTTTCTTTTCACTCTCCGGCCGCATCCCCCAGCACCGCAAAATCGCCCGTTTCACCTTCCCCCTCTGGCTCTACGTCTCCATCACCGGCGTCATCACGTACGCCATGCTGCGCCTCGCGCAAGGTTAGCCGCCCTCATGCCCCCAAGCCGCCCAGAACCCGCAAGCCTCCGGTCCGGCATGCCCGGCGACGGCACCCGCCAGCTCCTCCAGTGGGGCGGCTCCATGCTCGGCTCCGGCATCCTCGCCGCCATCCTCCTCGTCACCGTCCTCGGCGGTTACACCTCCACCGGCGCGCACTCCAACACCGGCTGGTTCGCCCTCATCGTCGCCCTCATGTGCATCCCCTTCGGCGGCCTGCTGCTCACCCTCGGCATCGCCAAGTGGTTCCGCAACCGCGCCCTTGCCCGTCAACGCTGACCATCTGCTATCCTTTTTCCTTACCGGAGACCTCACGCCATGGCAAAATCCGTCAACAAAGTCTTCCTCCTCGGCAACGTCGGCAAAGACCCCGAAATCCGTTCCACGCCCAGCGGCACCATGGTCGCCAACTTCACCCTCGCCACCAGTGACCGCCAGAAGGATGCGCAGGGCAACTGGCAGGACAAGACCGAGTGGCACAACCTCGTCGCCTTCACCCGCCTGGCGGAAATCGTTCGCGACTACGTCAAGAAGGGCTCCAAGCTCTACGTCGAAGGCAAAATCCAGAGCCGTAACTGGGAGAAAGACGGACAGAAGCACTACCGCACCGAGATCATTGTCAATGACATCTCCCTGCTCTCCGGCCGCGAAGAAGGTTCCGGCGGATACTCCCGCTCCGGCTCCACCGCCGGCTTTGACCAGCGCACCCCCGCCGCCCAGGACGACATCTCCCAACAGGCCGAAATCTCCGACGACGACATCCCCTTCTAGGCCGCCAGCCGTCAATCGCAGGTTTTCGGAGGGAGCCACGGCCCTCAGCCATGGGATTAACGCCGGGAAATGAAGGGTACGGGCTTCAGCCCGTACAGAAAACCCGTATTCTCTCCACGGGGCTTTAGCCCCTGCGGCAAAGCGCCCCGCTCACTGCACCTTGCCCAGCGTGGCCATCAGAGCATCCCGATTCCGGTTCGCCATTTCGTCGCAGTTCCCCAGCACCCGCAGCCAGCCAAACGTTGCCACGCCCGCCAGCGCCAGCAGCACCACCGGCGCCACCCAACCCGGCGCGTCGTACAGCAGGCACAGGCCAAACACCGCGCCACCCAGCCCCAGCATCGTCGTCTGGCACAGCATACCCAGCAGCGCATTCGCCTGCGACCCCGGCTCCCGCGAGAGCTTCCCCGGATTTACCTTGTACGGCATCGTAATCGAAAGCACATTCCCGATCGCCAGGTTAGCCGGCAGCGCAAACAGCAGCCACGCCGCTGTCGCCAGCGTCACCGCCAACGCCGGATGGCCCACCCGCGTCACCGCCACCAGCCCGGACGCCACCGCCATCAGCAGGTAGAGCACTCCGTGGAAAAGGTTCTTGCCCAGCATCACCGTCCGCACCGGCGTCGGCGTTAGAAACAGCAGTTGAATCCCCGCACCTTCCATGCCCAGGTTGTTGTAGATCACTCGCGTAAACCCCAGCAGCCCGTACGCCACGCACACCGGCAGCGCCAGTTGGAACGCATGCCCCGTCGTTCCTCCGTTGCGAAACAGGGTCCCGATCACAAACACCATCACCACCGGAATCGCAATCGAATACAGCTGCGGCGTCGCTCGCATCAGCGTCTGCATCTCTTTTTCCATCACCGCCGCCACCGGCCCCGATCCGCCCGGCAGCCAGCTCCGCTCCGCCTTCTCCGCCTTCTTCGCTTTCGGCGCCTCGCCCAGGCTCTCTCCGCGGAACTCCGCCCGCAGCCGCACGCCCAGCAGCCCCGCCACCGCCAGCGCATACAGCGCAATGCCCCCCAGCGCCGCCGCCGCACCCACTTCCCGCCCCTCAGCCGCATCCGTCGTCACTTCCGCGGCCAGTCCCGGCGGCAGCCACGCCTGCACCCGGCTCATCGCCCGCAGGCCCTGCATCCACTCCTCCGCGTGCTGCCTCCGCTGCGCCAGCTGCTTCTGGTTCAGCGGCACGGGAGCCCTCTCGGACCGGTCGCGCCGCAGCCCCGGATTCAGCAGTTGCAGCGCCACCAGCATCAGCAGAAAAGCTGCCGTCGCAATCTCTCGCGTCCGGCGCTGCGCCAGCCACCGGTTAATCCACGCCAGAACCGCCCGCGACAGCAGCACGTTGAACGCCGCAAACATCGCCAGACCCAGCGCCAACCACGGCGCCAGATCCACCCGCACCAGCGAAATCCCAATCCAGATGCCCAGGCAGCACAGCCCACCCAGCACCGACGATGCGTCCACCAGGCCAAACAGCACGTTCAGCACAAAAAATGCGCCGAAACTCACCGGAAACCGCAGCAGTCCCGCCAGGTCAAACTGCTCCTGAAACGACGCCAGCGCAATCGGCACCGTCTGCCACAGCAGGCACACGCTCCAGAACACCACCGGCAGATACAGCCACATCCCCCGCGAGGCAATCGAGTAGCAGCCAATCGCCAGAGCCAGCCCCACGCCCAGCCCCATAAAAGAAAACACCATCAGCTGGATTCCCGTCGCGCCCAGCTCCAGAATCCCCCGGATCGACCGCACGCCGGACACGAAAATCTCCCAGCGCAGCTTCACCAGCGCCGCATACTGTGCCCGCGCCTGCGCGCCCAGCAGTCCGCCCCCGTGCCCCACCGGACGCTCCAGGCCGATTACGTCAGCCATGACAGCTCCTGCGCCTGCTCCTGCCCGCTCGCGCCCACAATCGAGAGGAAAATCTCCTCAAGCGTCAGCCGCTGGCTGCTATCCTCGCCCGGCAACTGGCTCGCCACCCCTGCCCGCAGGGCCTCCATGGACCCGTTCGCCACCAGCCGCCCCTGGTGAATAATCGCCACGTGCGTGCACAGCCGCTCCACAATCTCCAGCACGTGCGTCGTCAAAAAAATCGTCGCCCCCCGCTGAATCATCCCCTGCAGCAGGGTCTTCAGCATCCCCGCCGCAATCGCGTCCACGCCCTCGAACGGTTCATCCAGAAACAGAATCTTCGGCCCGTGAATCACCGCCGCCGCCAGCGCCAGTTTCTTCTGCATCCCGTGGGAAAAATCCGTCACCATCTTGCGCCGCTCACCGGCCAGCTGCATAAACTCCAGCAGCTCTTCGGTTCGCCGGTTCGTCACCTCGTGGTCCAGCCCATACATCCGCCCCACAAAGCGCAGATACTCCGGCGCCGTCAGCCGCCCCTGCAGCGCCATCCCCTCCGGCACCACGCCAATCTGGCGCTTCAGGTTCAGCGACGCGGCGTGAAACGGCTGGCCCAGAATCGAGATGCTCCCGGAGCTCGCCTCCAGCAGCCCCGTCAGCATTTTTATGGTGGTCGATTTGCCCGCGCCGTTCGGCCCCAGAAACCCGAAAAACTGCCCCGGCGCCACACTCAGCGAAATGTCATCCACAGCCGTAAACGCGCCAAACCGCCTCGTCAGTCCCTGGGTTTGAATTGCCGCAGTATCCATGTGCCGCAAGCATAGCAAGCCCGAGCCTCGGCCTCCAACATTCCTTGCCTTTTAGCCCTCAATCCGCGCCCGCATGCTTCTTACCCCGCACGCCCGCCAGCGGATCGTTCTCCCGGTCCGTCACCTCCACCAGCGCCGCCAGCCGCGCCGCCAGTCGCGACGTCCATGCGCCCTCCGGCGCACGCCAGCTCCAGTTCCCCTCCGGAACCGCTGGCGTATTCATCCGCCCCTCCGCGCCCAGCTCCAGCAGGTCCTGCGCCGGCGCCATCGCCACCTGCGCCACGCTCCCCGCCGTCGCCCGCATCAGCGGCCACACCGGATGCCCGTCCACCGGGCCCACCAGCGTCTCCACCGCCGCGCGCTCCGCCTTGCGCGCGCCTTTCCACCAGCCCAGAGTCGTGTCGTTGTCGTGCGTGCCCGTGTAGGCCACCGAGTCCGGTGTGTACTGCTGCGGCAGGTGGATGTGCGCACCCTTGTCGCCAAACCCGAACTGGATCACCTTCATCCCCGGCATCTTCAGCGCCAGCCGCAGCGCGTCCACTTCCGCCGTAATCATCCCCAGGTCTTCAGCCACCAGCGGCAGCGGCCCCAGCGCCGCCTCCAGCGCCTGGAACAGCTCCAGGCCCGGCGCCTTCACCCACTCCCCGCGCACCGCCGTCTCCTCTGCCGCCGGAATCGACCAGTACGCCTCAAACCCCCGAAAATGGTCCAGCCGCACCATGTCATAGCGCGCGCACGCCGCCCGAATTCGCTCCACCCACCAGTCGTATCCCCGCTCCCGCAGCACATCCCACCGGTACAGCGGATTGCCCCACCGCTGCCCCGTCACCGAAAAATAATCCGGTGGCACCCCCGCCACCCGCAACGGCTTCAGGTGCTCGTCCAGCTCAAAAATCTCCGGATGCACCCACACATCCGCCGAATCCAGATTCACAAAAATCGCCACGTCGCCCAAAATGCGAATCCCGTGCCGCGCCGCCGCTTCCCGCAGTTGCTTCCACTGTTGCGCAAAGGCAAACTGCAGCGCCTGCTCCACGGCCAGCGCCCGTCCGCTCTCCGCCGTCACGCGCGCCAGCGCCTCCGGTCGCCTCCGCCGCAACTCCTCCGGCCAGTCCGTCCACGCGCCCGTCCCCTGCGCCCGCCGCAGCTCCGCATACAGCGCATAGTCGTTCAGCCAGCCCGCCTCTGCCCGGCAAAACTCCTCGAACGCTTTCCACTGCCCGGCCAGCTTCGCCTCCTGCGGCCCGCGGTCCAGAAAATCCCCCGCCGCTTCCATCAGCAGCGGCAGCTTCTTCTTCTCCACCTCGCCAAAATTCACCGCGCCCGTGCGTCCCGCCAGCCCGGCAATCCGCTCGCCCGCAATCCAGCCCCAGTCCGTCAGATACTCCAGGCTGATCAAATACGGATTGCCCGCAAACGCCGACGATCCCGCATACGGCGAGTTCCCAAATCCCGTCGGGCACAGCGGCAACACCTGCCACACATGCTGCTTTGCCGCCGCAAGAAACTCCACAAACTCGTGTGCCGCCGGCCCCAGGTCTCCAATGCCCCCATACGATGCCAGCGAGCTGATGTGCAGCAGAACGCCTTGTGACCGCTCAAAATTCATATCTGCATTATCTCCGCCCAACCGGCTCTTGCGTCCGCACGCAAAAAAAGCCCGCATCTGTTCCCATTTACGGGTTGGATGCGGGCTTCCCTGTTCTGCGTTTCTTTCTGTCTTACGCGCCCGGAATCTGCGCTTCCTGCGCCTTGGCGTTCACGTGTACCAGATTCCGCTTTTTGTAGCGGTTGATCACGTCACTCGCAAAGACCTCAAACGCCTGGTTGCGATGCTGTTCCAAAATCTGATCCCGCGTCGCATCCAGATTCTTCTGGATCTCGTCCGCGGTCGGCTCCTGCTTGTCCACCAGCTTGGCCACCACGCCCGTCCGCCCTGCGTTGATCGGCCCGCTCAGCGCGCCCACCGGCAGGGCAAACAGTTGCGGAGCCACCTGGCCCAGTTGGCCCAGATCCGGAACCTGTCCCGTCTCCGTCACCAGGTCGCTGGTCTTCATCGTCGCGCCTTCTGCCTTGGCCGCCTTCGCCAGGTCGCCCAGGCTATTGGCCTTCGCCGCCAGCTCCGCGGTCTTCTCCCGCAGCAGCGCCGGCAGCTTCTCCGCGCGATAGTCGTCCAGCACGTGGCTCTTCCAGTCGGCAAACGTCGGCGCGTGCGCCGGCGTCACACCCGTCACCTGGAACACCGCGTAGCCTTCGCCCGTCGGAGCAGACTGCGGCGGATCGCCCTGCTTCCCCTGGAACGCCTTGGCCAGCAACTGCGACCCATCCGGCAAAGCCGAAATCACGCCCTTCTCGCTCTCCGGCGGCGTCGTCACCAGTTGCAGATGATGCGCCTCCGCCGTCTTCGCCAGCCCGTTCTTGATCGCCTCGGACGTCAGTTGCTCCGCGTAGTCCTGCTGCGCCTTGGCAGACATCTGCCGAATTAGCGTCGCCTGAATCGTCGGCAACACCTCGTTCAGCGCCTGCGAGTGCGCCGCCTGCCGCTCCTCCACCTGCACCACGTGGTAGCCGAATTGCGACTTCACAATCGCAATCTGCCCAATCGGCTGCGAGAAAATCGCATGGTCAAACACCGGAACCATCCGGCCCTGCTGCGCAAATCCCAGCTCGCCGCCCGTGTCCTTGCTCCCCGGGTCGTCGGAGTACTTCTTGGCCAGTTCCTTCCAGCTGCCGCCCGCCTTCAGTTCCTTCAGCACCATCTCCGCCTTGGCCTTCGCCGCCGCGTCCGTCTTCGCGTCCGCATTCGCCGGCACGCTGATCAAAATGTGCCGCGAACGCGCCTGCTCCGGTGTCATGTAGTCGGACTGGTGCGCGCTGTAGTACTGCTGAATCTGCTCCTGCGTCGGCTGCGTCACACCGCCCGGAACCTGGTCCGGCGTAAACGCAAAATAGCGAATCGTCCGCTGCTCCGGAACCGCCGAAGCATACCGCGCCGCGTTCTTCTTGAAAAACGCCTGCAGCTCCGCATCCGACGGATTGATCTGCTGGCCCAGCGTGTCGGCCGATAGCACCGCGTAGTCAAACTTGATCTTCACGTTCTGCTTGCGATACGCATCCTGCACTTCCTTGTCGCTCACCGTCACCGGCGCCGTAATCAGCGCCTCCAGCCGGCGAATCGCAATGTCGTGATTCACGTTCTCTTCAAAGTCCGCCACGGAAATCTCAAACCGGCTCTGGATGATCGCCGCGTACTGCTCCTGCCCGATGAACTTCCCGTCCGGAAACAGCACCGCGCCCGACGGACCCGTCTGCAGGTAATTCCGCACGTCGTCGCTCGTCACGTGGATGCCCAGATTCTCCGCCTCGTCCAGCAGGATCTGCTGCTGAACCAGTTGCTGGCCCACCTGCTGCTTGAACAGGTTCATGATCATCGGATTGTCCGCGTACTGCGGATTCCGCTGCAGAATCTGCATCCGCGCCAGCTGCTCCACCTTCTGCTCGCTGATCACATCCCCCGCCGAAACAAACCGGCTGTACCAGTGCGGATACACCACGGCATACGTGTCAGGAGACGAGTCGCCGCCAGCCGTCAGGCCGGGGATAAGGTACACCACCATCGAAACCGAGGCGAGCGCGATGATGACCACAAACAGCGCCTTCACCATTTGATTGTCTTTTTGCAGGAAACGAATCATGGATGAACTTCAGCCTTCTACTCTCTACGCGCCGTCATGTCTGGCCGGCCTTCCTGTCCACGCGCACAGGCGCAGCAGTTGCCGGCAACTCGCATGGTTGCGCAATTCTCGCTCAACGCGATCCCATTCATTATAGACGAACCGTCGCCCGCCCCCCTCCCCTTCGTGGCGGCTTCAACGCCTTGAAGATTTGTGCCGTCCTGTTCCAGGCTTTAACGAAGATGAGCAAGACGGTACAGACTCGCCAGGCAAACTGGATTACACCACCACTATGACCGCTGAAACGATACGAATACTGGCCACGGAGCGCGACGGAGATGACGGACTCGTTGTAACTTTCTCAGATGGGACGACTGGCGCGTATGTCGTTGAAGAATTGCTGGAGCTGAGGCCGTTTCGACAACAAGTTACCCCCCCCCCCGAAAAAACCCCATCCATGCCGAATGCGAAACAGCGATAACCTAAGCGTCGGTTACCCATCCTTTCCGCCGGGTGCCCCAGAGCCTGTCCTGAGCGAAGCCGAAGGGTCTCGATTCTGCGACCTGGGAAAGCACAACCCAGCTTCGGAGAGAGCAGGGGCCTTCAGGCCCCTGAAAACCAGTCAAGGAAGGCGGGGCTTTAGCCCCGGAAGAAAAGCGCCGGGTGCTGGGCGCGACTGCCCATCCCTACCGCGCCCTTTGCCGGCTGCCCATCCTTTCCGCTTTCCTTTGCGGAAAAGGTGGGAACCGCAAACCCTCCGCAACCCCACGGACGACTGTCATCTTGAGCGAGTCTGCGCAGCAGACGAGTCGAAAGATCTGCGGTTGCTTTTCGCTGACTCGCTGACTTGCTGACCCGCTGACTCGCTGACTCGCCACCACGCCGCCGCAAAGACACAACGGGCGTCCCTTCGGACGCCCGGCGCACCGCAAGCCGCCTGCACTCAGCCCAGCCCGACGCGGCGCTCCAGGTCCACAAATCGAGGGTCGCCGCGAATGGGGTCGAAATACGGATGCGTCTTCATAAACTGCAGCATGTTCGATTGCTCTTTATATGCCTGCTCCAGCCAATAGAAGGCCCGGTCGTTGTCTCCAAGCCCCAGATATGCGTTCACAAATGCGGCCGCCGGAATGTACCCTGTCCGGCTGCGTTTCTTCAGCTGGGCGAGAAGTCGCAGCGCATCACCGCGCCGGCCGGCGTGAGCATAGGCCCGAATCAGTATGCCAACCGCGGCCGGACCTCCTTTGGAAAGGGAGACTGACCTTTCCAATACCGGCACGGCATCCGCAGCCTGATTGTTGGCAATCAGCGCAAAGCCAAGGCCCAGCAGCGCCCCGGCATTATCCGGCTCCAGAGCCACCGCATTGCGCGACTCGCGGACCGCGTCGCCATAGCGATGATCCTGAAACAGAATCCACGACACGCTTTCACCGGAGACCGCAAAAGGGTCGAGGGCGCGCGCGCGCTCAATCGAAGTCACAGCTTCGCCGGTGCGCCCTTCGCACAGCAGCCAAGACGCAAATCCGGCATTTGCGCTCGCTGCATTCGGGTTCAGCTCCAGAGCGCGCCTGTATTCCGCCTCTGCTTCCGACCAGCGCCATTCTTCCTGCAGAGTATTGGCCAGCACCACGTGAGCTTCCACCAGATCCGGATCCAGGGTCAGCGCCTTTCGCGCAAACATGGCTACTTGCGGGCGCGTTTTTGCCGGAGGAACCCCTGCCGTAACGGTGCCCAGGCTGGTCCATGCTTCCGCCAGGCCCAGGTAGGCTGGCGCAAAGGTTGAGTCTCTCCTCACGGCGTCTTCGAAATCGCGGATGCTCTGCTCCAGATCCTCTCGGTTGTTTCCACGGTTCAGGACAAACTCACCCTTCAGATAACTCTCGTAGACCTCCGGCGCGACAGGTCGCACGGCGGACAGCCTCTGCATCTCCCGCCCGGTAACGGTCACCTCCACTTTTTCAGCAATGGTTTGCGCCAGATCGCTCTCCAACGTCAGCGTGTCCCGCATATCACGGTCATAGGTCTCCGACCAGAAATGCTCATCCGTCGCTCCCCGGACTAACTGGGCCGTCACGCGAATCCGGTTCCCGTCTCTGATTACAGAGCCTTCCACAATTGCGTCCACGCCCAGAATCTTCGCAATTTCCGGCACCGACATCTGCGGATTCTTGAAGCGCAATACAGACGTGTGAGAAATCACCCGCAGATCTTGCAGGTTCGCCAGCCGCCCTATCAGAGCCTCCGTGATGCCGTCCGCCAGGTAGTCCTGCGCCGGGTCACCCGACAGATTCCGCAGCGGCAGCACGGCGAGAGACCGGATCCTCGGCGGCCCCGCGGCCAGTTGGCGATGCCGCAACGCAATCCATCCGGCCGCCAGCACGAAGACGCAAAAACCTGCGCCCAGAGCAAACCGCAGGCGGGCCCTCCGAATCGTAAACCCACTGCCTTCGCTCCCCTTCGCCAAAGACCGCTCCGCCGCAACCTTCCCTTCGGGTTCCTCCACCGGTACCCTGCGGCTCTGCACCCACGCGTCCAGTTCTCCGGGCAGCGCATACACCGATCCGCGCTTTTCGTGCGCATGACGGTGGACCGGCATGCCCTCCCGCTTTTCCCAGCGCTGGACCGTCGTCACATCACGGTTCAGGTGCGCGGCGATCTCTTTCCACGAGTCCAGCCGCCTTTCCGGCAACCTTTGCGCCTGCGGAATTTCGGTCAACGGTTCATCCATCGCCATCTCCGCAAAAACCCTGCCTGATTCTGAAGGAACTTAATTGTAGCCCTGTTCTGGGGAACGGCAAAAGACGGCATTTGACGGCAACCGACAGTTCTGCGTCTTGCCGGTTGATTTGTGCTCAGAGTTTCGCGATTGTGAACTCCTGTTTCATGCGCGGAGTCGCCGCAAGGCGGCTCACAGGCCATCGACCCGCAACCATGTGCCGACAACTCGTCGGCCCGGTTTCATTCGACGCCCAAAGCGCAAACCTAAACTTTGGAGGCTTCTCCTATGCACCGCAAGACTTTGAGCTGCATCGTAAGCGCTCTCCTCGTCGTCGCTTTGGCTCCCTGCTCCAGCGCACTGGGCCAAGGCCCTGGTCCCGTCCACTTCCGTGGCCTGATCAACGACTACTCACCCTCAACCGTCAAAGGCGGGCCCTGGGAAATGCACGGCACATGGACCATGGATCTGACTGGACTATCGGGTACGGCCAACTTTTCTGCGGTCATGACGATGTCCGACGACGTCATCAAGGTGAACAATGTGAGCGTCATCGACCCCACTCAGCCCGGCCAGAATGCTCACACCCACAACATCCAATTGACCAATGCAACTGTCACCTGGAACATGGACGGCTGCCCCGCATTCAGCCCCTCCACGAAAATGGGCTTCCAGATCAACGGCACCGTAAGCCTGCTGACGGGGAATGGAACCAACGCCCCCTTTGAGACCACCCCACCGTCATCGACACTCCAGGTCTGCGTCACCGGCGGATATGACATCCCCTATTCGGTCCCGTTCTCCAACATCACCCTCGTCTTCTCGGGACCCGCGACCTCCCACTTCGGCACGCAGGCTATCCACGGCGTTGTTCGTACCGACAACACCCCGTAGCACTGCGGCCCGGCCCGCGACAACCCGCAAAAACACGACGGGCGTCCCCGCAGGGACGCCCGTCGCACCAACCTCACGCCTCAGTTCATCTCCAGTAGTAGAAGCCGCCGGAGAAGTAGTACGGCCGGTAATACACCGGCCCGTAGTACGGATTCGGCCCCGGATACCCATACGGCTGCCCGTAGCCGCCGTAATACCTCGGCCGCGGACGACGATAAAGCTGCGGTCCGCCCTGATACAACCCCTGTGCCAGCCGATCCGCCTCCTCGCGGCTCACCGGCAGCACCGTCACGGGCGTTTCCAGGTGGAAGCCCACCAGCGCCTCGGACGGAATCCAAACCCCCGGCCCCGGGGCCGCAGCCGATGCCGCCGTGCCCACCGTACCGCCCGCCACCGCGCCAATCGCCGCTCCGCCGCCGCCGCCCGCCGCGCCGCCAATAATTGCGCCAATTAGCGCACCGCCAATCGCGCTGCTCACCGTGCGCCCCGTCTTGCTCGGGCCCCGCACGCGAAACAGGTCCGACTGCAGACGATACGTCCGCCCGCCCAGCTCCATCGACGTCAGTTCCAGCGCCAGCTCGGAGCTGCCGCCCAGATCGCCTGACCGCGATTGCTTCACCTCAGTCACCAGGCCGTGCACCGTCGCGCCCCGCGGAATCACCAGCACCCCGCCCAGCGTCACGTCGCGTATCACCGTGAACTGCAGGGGCGTGCCTTCCATCGCGCGCTTGCTGCTCACCGGCTCCGCTGTCCGCAACTGCAACAGCGTGCCCGCCGGCAGCGTCATCGGCCCGCGCGCATACTCATAGTCCGGTCCCCGCTGCGGATACTGCCCCTGTCCTTGATTTGGATACTGACCCGGGTATTGCCCCTGATTCGGATATTGCCCCGGTCCCTGATTGGGATACTGCCCCTGATTCGGATATTGTCCCTGTGCTTGATTTGGATACCGGCTCGGATACCCGTTCGGTCCCTGCCCATACGCCGGACCTTGTCCATTCGGCTGCTGGCCCTGCTCCAGATCCGGAGGCGGCCCTGCCGGTCCCCAGCCATCCTGGCTGTTGTCCTGGCTGTTATCCGCTTGCTGCTGGCCCTGCTGCCCTGCCTGCATATCCGGTTGCACATCCGGAGGTGGCCCCGCCGGTCCCCAGCCATCCTGGCTCCCGTCCTGGCTGTTGCCGGCCTGCTGCCCCTGCGGCGGCATCGGAGGCTGGTTGGCCTCCGGCGCCGTCGCCGGAGCCTCCGGCTGGCTCGGCTGTCCATTGTCCGCCATGTCCTGCTGCATCGCGTCGTCCGCGCCGCCCGCCTGCGCATTCGGATCGTCGTCCGGGTTGCCCACCTTCAGGTTGTTCTGCACCCCGCTCACGCCCGGCACGCCCCGCACAATCTGCTCGGCCAGCTTCCGTGAGGATTCGCTCGTCACCGTCCCGCTCAGGGTTACCTTCCCCTGCACCGTCGCCGCTGCAATCAGGTCATTTTGCAGTGTTTGAGCACCGTCCAGGGCATGCACCACATCCATCTCAATCTGCCCGTCCGTCCGCTGCCCCGCCTGCTGCGCCTGCGCCATCGCTCCACACAGCACCACCGCAGCCGCCCAGACCATCGCCTTCCCCACCACTTGCTGGATCCTTGGCAGATTCATCGTTCGCTCTCCTCAGTACTCCATTGCGGCTCGCAGCTCCGCACATGTTGGATGCGAATCCGCAAAGCCCCTCACGGATATCAACCCGCCGGCCAGCAAAAAGTTCCGCCGCTGCCCGCTCCGGGCACTCAGGCCTGCGCCGCCGCCGGCTGCAGCGGCGGCGCCGTCAGTTCCTGGTTGTCCGGGAAAAACACCTGGAACACCGTCCCCGTGCTGCCCCCGCTGGCCGCCGTCCGGCTCCGCATATGCACCACCCCATGGTGCTTCAGGATGATCTCCTGGCTCACCCACAGCCCCAGCCCCGTCCCCGTCACGTCCTTGGTCGTAAAGAACGCCTCAAAAATCCGCCCTTGCACCGCCGGGTCAATCCCCACTCCCGTATCCGCCACCGTGAACCGCACGCCCTCCTGCCCGCCTTCGCCCCAGTGCCGCGACCGCCGCGCCCGCACCATCAGCCGCCCCCCGCCCGCCGTCGCGTCAATCGCGTTGCCCACCAGGTTCGCCAGCACCTGCCGCACCTCGCCCGCAAAGCAGTAAAGGTCCATCTCCGGGTCGTACTCCCGCTGCACTTCAATCCCCAGCGTGCTCAGCCGCACATGGTAGAGCGTGATTACCGAGTCCAGCAGCTCCGCCATCTTCGCCCGCGCCGGCAAGGTCGACTGTCGATAGAACCGAAGCGTCTGCTGCGTAATCTCAGAGATCCGCCGCACCTCGTGCTCCGCCATCACCACATACTGCAGCGCCGGATCCTCCAGTTGGCAAAAATTCCGCAGCAGGAACAGCACATTCGTAATCGCCTCCAGCGGATTGTTGATCTCGTGCGCAATCGAGGCTGCCAGCCGTCCTGTCGCCGCCAGCTTCTCCGTCCGCCGCAGCGCCTCTTCGCTCCGCTTCCGCTCGCTCGCGTCCAGCACAATCACGCCCACCCACCGCACCTGCGCCGCCGCCGTCCGCACCGGATACGCACTCACCAGCCATGTCCACGGCCGACCCGCCGCGCCCATCTGCCCGCTCAGTTCCAGGTCCCGCACCGGCTCCCCGTCGGCAAACACCCGCTGCACCGCGCCTTCCAACTCCTGTGCCACCGGCTCCGGCAGCAGCTCCGGCAGCGTCCGCCCCAGGTGACGGCTCAGCGCCACGCCCGTCATCTCCGCAAACACATGGTTCACCCGCACAAACCGGCTTCGCCGATCCATAAACGCCAAACCAATCGGCGCATTGGCCAGCATCGAGTCCAGCAGGCTCAGTGTGTCGTTCAGCCCCCGCCGCTGCTCCTCAATCGACGCCACCATCCGGTTGAACGCCCGAATCAGGTCCCCGAACTCGTTCTGCACCGTCACCGGAAGCGGAAAGCTGCTCTCGCTGTCCGGCGAGTTCATCAGAGCCCGCGTTCCCCGGTGCAGCACCGCCATCGGCCGCGAGATCGACCGCGCCACCAGCAGCACCAGCAGAATCGATGCCCCAATCCAGATCAGCCCGAAGATCACCGTGCCGCGAAAAATCGTGTCCAATTGTTCGTAGTCCCAGCTCCGGTCGTCCTCCACCCACACAAACCCCCGCAGCACGCCGTCCGTGTGGATCGCCGCCATGGACTCCAGGTGCGCCTGCCCCAGCAGAAAAATCCGCGGCGCGTCCCCCCGAACCAGCGGAATCTGCTCCTGCTCAATCGCATTCAGCTTCGTCGCGTCGGCATCGCCCGCGCCCACAAACAGCACGTTCCCGAAAGGGTCGGTCACCTTCACTGAGGCCACGCTCGGCGCCTCCGTCATCATCCGCGCAGAAAGCCAAATCCACCCCGGCCGCGCCTGCAGCAGAGCCTCCCGCGCCTGCAGCGCCAGCGAGCTCGCCTGGCTCGCCAGCCGCCGCTGCGTCCGCGCATGCACTTCGCTTGCCTGCTTGCCAATCAGCAGCCCGGCAAACAGCCCGATCGATAGCACCTCCAGCAGCACCAGACCCGCCAGCATCTGCCACCGTATCGACCTTGGCCACCAGCGAATCCGCACGCCTCACGCTCCCCTGCTCTGCCCACTGCCACGCCGCCCCCGCGCGTCCGTGGCCCCGTTCCTCACTTCGATGCCAGCCCCTGCGCAATTTGCCGCCCGTGGAACCGACCATTCTCAATGAAGATCTCGTTCGTCCGCGAACCCGCCACAATCACGCCCGCCAGGTAAATCCCCCGCACATTGCTCTCCAGCGTCTTTGCGTCGCACACCGGCAGATTGTCCTTGCCTTCAAGCCGAACCCCCAGCCCCTCCAGAAACCCAAAGTCCGGATGATACCCCGTCAGCGCAAACACAAAGTCGTTCTTCAGTTCCTTCCGCCCCTCCGGCGTTTCCAGCACCGCCGCGTCCGGCGTCACCTCCACCAGCCGCGACTCGAAATACGCCTGAATCTCCCCGTTCTTGATCCGGTTCTCAATGTCCGGCTTGATCCAGTACTTCACATGCCGGTGCAGCTCCGCGTCCCGATGCACCAGCGTCACCCGCGCCCCGTGTCGCCAAAGCTCCAGCGCCGCAATCGCCGCCGAATTCTTCCCCCCCACCACCAGCACATCCGTCCCGAAATACGGGTGCGGATCGTCGTAGTAGTGCTGAACCTTGCTCAGCTCCTCGCCCTTGATCCCCATCATGTTCGGCAGGTCGTAGTAGCCCGTCGCAATCGCCAGCCGCCGCGCCCGCAGCGCCCCCGCACGCCCAAACCGGTCCAGCGTGTGCACCGTAAAGTCGCCCTCCGCGCCCGTCACCCGCTCCACTTGCGTGTACTGCCGCACGTCCAGCTTGTAGTGCGCCGCCACCAGCCGGTAATACTCCAGCGCCTCATTCCGGTTTGGCTTCGCATTCGAGCTCGGAAACGGAATGTCTCCAATCTCCAGCAGCTCCGACGTCGTAAAAAACGTCATGTGCGACGGATAGTGGTACAGCGAGTTGCACACGCAACCCTTGTCCACCAGCACCGCCTTGAAGCCCGCCTTCCCCGCCTCAATCGCGCACGCCAGCCCCGTCGGGCCCGCCCCCACCACCAGCAGGTCAAACACCTCGCCTGCCGCCCCCATCGTTTCCAATCCGCTCATCCCTCTAGCTTAAGGCCATTCCGCCCGCCCGCTCCCTCCTCCCTATTCCCTACCTCATGGTAGAATGATAGAATAAAACGGTAGAAAGGTAGAATTCCGTGGCCCTGAGCTTGAAAAACCCGGAGACCGAACAGCTCGCCAAGGAACTAGCCCGCCAGACCGGCGAAAGCATCACCACCGCCGTCACCATCGCCCTCCGCGAACGCCTCGAACGCGAAGAGAAGGCCCGCAAGCGCGAAGGCCGGCTGGAATGGCTCGACCGCATCACCAAAGAAACCTCCGCCATCATGAACAACGGCAAAACCTACGAGGAGATCATGGACGAGATGTACGATTCCGAGACCGGCCTGCCCCGCTAACCCTTCGAGAGACGCGCAATGATCGTTGACACCTCGGCCCTCATCGCCATCCTCCACCGCGAACCGGAACACGCGCGGTTCTCAGCCATCCTTGACGCCTCACCCGCCAACAAAATCTCTGCCGCCACCCTCATTGAGGCCTGCATTGTCGTCGACCGCTGGAAGGATCCCATCCTCAGCAGCCGTCTCGATGAAATTCTCGACAGGTTCAGCATCTCCATCGAGCCCGTCACCGCCGACCACGCCCGCATCGCCCGCCAGGCCTTCCGCGACTACGGCCGCGGCAGCGGCCACCCCGCCAACCTCAACTTCGGCGACTGCTTCTCCTACGCCCTCGCCCGCACCACCCGCGAACCCCTCCTCTTTAAAGGTCAGGACTTCTCCCGCACCGACCTCGCCCCCGCCGTCCCAGGCTAAATCTGCGCTATCCTCGTTCGCGTGAAGCTTCCTCGCTTCACCTCTGCCACGCCCCTATCTTCGCATTGCCAACTATTGCCAATCGCTCTAAACTCGAACCAGGGGAGGTTCTCATGCCGACGCGCAACATCAATCTCACTCCGCAATTGGACACCTTCGTCGACAACAAAATCCGCAGCGGGCAGTACGCCAACGCCAGCGAAGTCCTGCGCGCAGGCCTGCGGGCATTGGAGCAGGCGGAGCGCGAAGACCGCGCACGGCTCAAAGCCATTCGCTCCGCGGTCCAGGCCGGTGAAGAGAGCGGCATCGCCAAGGGCGACGTCCTCGCCGAAGTTCGGGAACGCATTCGCAGGCGGGCGCTGGTCACAGGAAGATCCTGAGCGGTGCCCGGCTACAAGCTCTCAAAACTGGCCCGGCTCGACCTCATCGAGATCGCCGACTACACCCTCGACACCTGGGGCGCGGGTCAGGCTTATTATTATCTCGACAGCCTAGGCGCATGCTTCCAGCAACTCGCGCATACGCCCGAGATGGGCCGGACCTGCGACGCGGTTCGACCTGGATACCGGCGCATCGAACATGAGAAACACATCGTCTTTTACCGGATCGAAGGCGACGGCATCTTCATAAGCCGCATTCTGCATCAACGAATGCTCCCGGCCCGCCACCTCATGGAAGATTCCTGAGAGCCAGCCTTCCGCCCAATCCTTTACCCTAATCAGTGCGTAAGGAGCTCATCATGACCGTCATTCTCCAGCAGGATTTCATCGCCTCCGTCGCCGGCGCTCTCCAATACATCAGTTACTACCACCCCGTTGACTACATCACTGCCCTCGCCCGCGCCTATGAGCGCGAGCAGTCCCACGCCGCCAAAGACGCCATCGCGCAAATCCTCATCAACTCCCGCATGTGCTTTGAAGGCCATCGCCCCATCTGCCAGGACACCGGCATCGTCAACGCCTTCGTCAAGGTCGGCATGGACGTCCGCTTCGACGCCGCGCCCGGCGAGCCCGCGCTCGACCTCCAGCAGATGGTCGATGAAGGCGTCCGCCGCGCCTATCTCGACCCCGACAACAAGCTGCGCATGTCCCTCCTCGCCGACCCCGCCGGAAAGCGCGTCAACACCAAAGACAACACCCCCGCCGTCGTCAACGTCGAGCTCGTCCAGGGCAACACCGTCGACATCACCGTCGCGGCCAAAGGCGGCGGCAGCGAAGCAAAATCCAAATTCGCCATGCTCAACCCATCCGACTCCATCGTCGAGTGGGTCCTCAAAACCGTACCCACAATGGGCGCCGGCTGGTGCCCGCCCGGCATGCTCGGCATCGGCATCGGCGGCACCGCGGAGAAGGCCATGCTCCTCGCCAAAAAATCCCTCATGGACCCCATCGACATCCAGGACCTCATCGCCCGCGGCCCCGTCACCACTGCGGAAAAGCTCCGCGTCGAGCTCTACGACAAGGTCAACCGCCTCGGCATCGGCGCGCAGGGCCTCGGCGGCCTCACCACCGTCCTCGACGTCAAAGTCCTCGACACCCCCGCCCACGCCGCCAACCTTCCCGTCGCCATGATTCCCAACTGCGCCGCCACCCGCCACGCCCACATCGTCCTCGACGGCTCCGGCCCCGTCTATCTCGATCCGCCCTCGCTCGACGCCTGGCCCAAACTCACTTACGATGTCTCCTCCGCGCGCCGCGTCCAGCTTGACACCGTCACCCGCGAAGAAGCCGCCACCTGGAAGCCCGGCGAAGTCCTCCTCCTCACCGGCAAGCTCCTCACCGGCCGCGACGCCGCCCACAAGCGCATGACAGACATGCTCTCCCGCGGAGAAAAACTCCCCGTCGACTTCCGCAACCGCTTCATCTATTACGTCGGCCCCGTCGACCCCGTCCGCGAAGAGGTCATCGGACCCGCCGGACCCACCACCGCCACCCGCATGGACAAGTTCACCCGCCAGATGCTCGCCGAAACAGGCCTCCTCGGCATGGTCGGCAAAGCCGAGCGCGGCCCCGTCGCCCTTGAAGCCATCAAGGAGTTCGGCGCCGTCTATCTCATGGCCGTCGGCGGCGCGGCCTACCTCGTCTCCAAAGCCATCATCGGCTCCCGCCAACTCGCCTTCCAGGACCTCGGCATGGAAGGCATCTACGAGTTCGACGTCCGCGACATGCCCGTCACCGTCGCCGTCGACGCCAAAGGCACCAGCGTCCACCAAACCGGCCCCGCCGAGTGGCAACAACGCATCGCCAACATCCCCATCCTGCAGTAGCTCGCAGCGCTCGTTAACTCAAGAATGTGGGTACCCCATCCTTTCCGCGTCTTATGCGGAAAGGATGGGCTCGTCCACCTTCAGCAGCCTCACGCACTACCCTCATTTTGAGCCCGCCCGCTTCAGCGGGCGGGCTCAGTACCCTACGGCACAGAGCAAGTCGATCCCTCTTCAGTCATGTAGTCCAGAGTTACCTGAGTGCTTTGCCAAATTCTTTCAACTATCAGGTCACGTCATTCACCCAGATAGAATTGAATCTTCTCTACTCTTTCACGGAGAATTCCATGGACTCTCCTCGACACAAAAAGCAAACTTATCTTGGCGTGCAGGTTCTAAGG
>DATKTQ010000205.1:0-6371 GCA_035531055.1 Occallatibacter sp.
GATCGCCGAGGGAGTGCTCAAGGTCGGCGGCGTTGCGGAGCGCTCCGAGGTATTCGAGGGTGGTGATGCAGGACTCGCCGTTGGCGGCGTAGGTGGGAGTTTCCCCTGAGGAGACCCAGTCAATAAAGGACCACCAGGGGACCTGACGGAGAAGCCCGTCGGGCTGTTGGTATTGCGCGAACCAGCCGAGGACGTTGCGGGCACCGGGGAGAGATTCGCGGACGGGGGCGGGATCGGGGCGGTACATCCAGTAGTCGTGAAGCATGCCGATCCAGAGGAGCGAAAAGGTGGGGATGGTTTGCGGCAGGGAACTGGGATAGCGGCTGCGCGTGAGGCCGTTGGGAGTGCGGGAGTCCGCGAATGCCTGGAGGGCCTGGACGGCGAGGCGGTCGTCGTCGGCGACGGCGTAAGAGATGAGGGCCTGGATGCGGGTGTCGCCGATGTACTGGAGCTGCTCCCAGTAGGGCGTGTCCATGTAGGTTTCATGGGCGTCGAGGCGAGCGGTGCGCCAACTGATTTGCCAGATTTTGGCGAGGTCGGGGTCGGGGGATGTCTTCCCCCACGACAAGGACGCGTCGTTGGGGGCCCCGGGTGTAAAGGATGCGCGTTCGACGAAGGGATAGGCAGTGAAGTGGGCAGTGAGAGCGTCGAGGGTGAGGGGTTCGGCGCCGGTGGTGATGTCCAGGTCGAGGTAGCGCCAGGTGCGCCACCAGAGCGGCTGGAAGGTGCGTTGTGCGCCGCCGTCGGGGAGGAATTCGTCGCGGAGACCGAGGGCGAGGCGGGGATGGTTGATGCCCTGAGCATCGGTGTAGGTGAGGGCGTCGCGGTCGCCTTTATGGAAATGGTTGTCGTAGAGGGCCTCAGAGTAAGTGATCCAGATTTTTGAGCCCTTGCCGCCGGAGACGGTGAGCGCGGGGTAGGCGGTGGTGAGGGTACGGCGGTCGAGGAGGATGTGGACGTGGCGGTGTGCTGGTACAAATTCGGGAAGAATTCGCAATGGAGGATGTTCTGAGGCTTGGTCAGTGACCGTCAAAGTCCCTGATTTATGCAGAGCGTCTCGATCCGGCAGGTCGGGAAACACGACCGCTGCACCCACAGTTGTTTCCGAGTACTGCATGTGTGGCAGCGTGTCTGGAACGAGGCCCCAGGGATTGTCGCCAGTGGTGTCGGCGGAGTGGGCGCGGTTGACGCCGCCGTAGATGCTGTCGCGCATGGGCGAGGCGGCGGGGAGCCAGTTGCCGGGCGTGGCGGGATCCTGCCAGTTCCAGGGATGGTGCGCGGCGTCGAGGAGCTCGCCGGGACCGGAAGCCATGTACCCATGAATGGTGACGGTGGAGCGGGGGAGCGGAGAGCGGCCGGGGTCCTCTTCGATGAGCCAGTCTTTGGGGGTGCTGATGGAGTCGGGGCCAACGTCTTCACTTTCGAGGAGGAAGGCGGTGCGGTCACTGAACTGGGCGATGGGGGCGTAGATGCCGAAGTTCCAGACGGTGGCGGTGACGAGGTTCTGGCCGGAGTGGAGGTAGGGCGCGAGGTTGTAACGCTCGTAGCGCCAGTGGGTGAGGTCGCCGCGGGCGGGGCCGTCGCCGACGCGTTGGCCGTTGACGTAGAGGATGAAGCGGTTGTCGGCGCTGACGCGGACGATGTAACTGGCGGGGACGGAGGCGAGGGTGAGGCTGCGGCGGAAGTGGAGGACGAGGGGCTCGCGGAGGGGCGCGGTGGGATGGGTAATCCAGGAGGCGTGCCAGTCGTGGTGGGGCGGGTCCGGCTGCGAGTCGGGCTGCGCGGAAGGCCCGACGGCGGGTTGGGCACTGAGCGAGAGGGCGGCAAAGACAAGGGCGAGCAGGGCAAAATTTGAGCGCATGGAGGGGTCCTGAGGTGAAGTCAGCTACCAAGGGTACAGGACCGAGGCGGGCAGGAGCTGGGGATGGCGGATTTCTGCCGTGTATGCGGTTGATTTTGCAGCGCTGTAACCTTGTATTCACATTTGCCCGGTAGCCTGAACCTGGTGACACAGACCGTGCCAGAGACACGCATCCCACCGCCGCACGTGGAGCCGCAGATGGCGGACGCGGCGACATCTCAAGAGTCGGATGCGGCGGTTGCGGAGACCTCCGCGGTTCGAAAGTATCTTCTTTCGCGTGGCAACTCGGCAGTGGCCGATGGAGCCTTCCACGGGTTGATGGTGCTGTGCGGGCTGAGCATATTTTTTATTGTGGGATTGATCGTGTGGGAGTTGATGCAGAACTCCGCATTGTCCTGGCACAAGTTTGGATTTCACTTCTTCTTCCAGTCTTTTAAGAGTGATTTTTCCAGCGATCCATTGTTCTGGGATCCGGTGAACAACCGCTTCAGCGCGCTGCCGTTTATCTATGGCACGCTGGTTTCGTCGTTCCTTGCGCTGCTGATGGCGGTTCCGCTGGCAGTGGGTCTGGCGATTTTTTTGACGGAAATGTGCCCGCGTATACTGCGCGGCCCGCTGGCGTTTTTGACGGAGCTGCTGGCGGCGATTCCGAGCATTGTGTACGGCGTGTGGGCGATGTATGTGCTGGTGCCGCTGCTGCGGGAGCATGTGAATCCACTGCTGATTCGCTGGTTGGGCTGGACGGGACTGTTCAACGATCAGAATCCGACGGGGCTGGGATATTTTGCAGCGGGCGTGATTCTGGCGATTATGATTCTGCCGATTATTTCGTCGCTGACGCGCGAGGTGATGACAGCGGTGCCGCACTCGCAGCGGGAGGCGGTGCTGGCGTTGGGGGCGACGCGCTGGGAGATGATTCGCGTGGGCGTGCTGCGGAATGCGCGGATCGGCATTGTGGGCGGCATCATTCTGGGACTGGGACGCGCACTGGGCGAAACGATGGCCGCGACGATGGTGATCGGCAATACGCCGGAGATTCACAAGTCGCTGCTGTCGAACGGCGGCACGATGGCGGCGGTGATTGCAAACGAGTTTACCGAGGCAGTGAGCGATGTGCATCGGAGTGCGCTGATTGAGATTGGGCTGGCGCTGTTTGTTGTGACGATTGTGGTGAATGCACTGGCCCAGCTGCTGATGTGGGCGGTGACGCGCGGCACGCCTTCGCAGGCGCGCTGAGGAGATTCGGATGAACGGCGAGACGTCGCAATTTCGGTCCCGAATGCGGTCGCTGACCGATCACGTGGTGACGGGTCTGTCGATCCTGTCCATGCTGGTGGTGGTGACGCCGCTGGTGGCCGTGTTTGGGTATCTGGTGTACAAGGGTGCGAGTTCGCTGAACGTTGCGTTTTTTCTGCAGAATCCGAAGCCGGTGGGCGAGGTTGGCGGAGGCATGGCGAACTCGATTGTGGGTTCGGGCGTTCTGCTGATGGTGGCCAGTTCGCTGGGAGTTCCGCTGGGCATTGGAGGCGGGATTTACCTGGCTGAGTTTGGCCGGGGAACCAAGCTGGCGAATGCGGTGCGATTCACGGCCGATGTGCTGAACGGGGTGCCGTCGATTGTGATGGGGCTTGCGGCGTATGCGCTGGTGGTGGTTCCGCAGAAGCACTTTTCCGCGCTGTCGGGCGGTGTGGCGTTGGGCATCATGATGATTCCGACGGTGTGCCGGACAACGGAAGAGATGCTGCTGATGGTGCCGCACGCGGTGCGCGAGGCGGCGCTGGGACTGGGCGTTCCGAACTGGCGTTCAGTGCTGTCGATTACAGTGAAGACGGCGTCGCCGGGAATTATCACGGGCTGCATGCTGGCGTTTGCGCGCGTGGCGGGAGAGACGGCTCCGCTGATTTTTACGGCGCTGGGGAATCCATTCATGAGCACCAGCCTGAACCATCCGATTGAAGCGCTGCCGCTGCAGATTTATATCTACGCGTTGTCACCGTATGACGACTGGCACCGGCTGGCGTGGGCGGGATCGCTGGTGCTGATTGTGCTGATTGTGCTGGCGGTGGCGCTGGTGCGATGGGTGACAAGCCGGGGCGTGCTGAAGGGAGCAAGTTAAGTGGGCGTTGGCATCGAGGTAACGAACCTGAACGCGTGGTACGGGACGAATCACACGCTGCAGGACATCAACCTGAATATACCCGCCAACCATGCGACGGCGCTGATTGGTCCGTCGGGCTGCGGCAAGAGCACGTTTGTGCGCTGCCTGAACCGGATGCATGAGACGAACCCAATTGCGCGGGTGACGGGCTCGGTGCGGATTGGCAACCTGGACATTTACACCGAGGCCAAGCCGGTGCAGATTCGGCGGCGGGTGGGGATGGTGTTCCAGCGGCCGAATCCGTTTCCGACGATGTCGATCTATGACAATGTGGCGTCTGGGCTGCGGCTGAATGGCTTCAAGAACCGGCGGGCGCTGGACGAGATTGTGGAGCGGTCGCTGAAGAACTCGGCCCTGTGGGACGAGGTGAAAGACGACCTGAAGAAGAAGTCGGGCGCGAGCCTGAGCGGCGGCCAGCAGCAGCGGCTTTGCATTGCGCGGGCGCTGGCGGTGGACCCGGAGGTGCTGCTGATGGACGAGCCGGCATCGGCGCTGGATCCGGTTTCGACTTCGAAGATCGAAGATCTGATTTTCCAGCTGAAATCGCAGTACACTATCGTGATTGTGACGCACAATATGCAGCAGGCGGCGCGCGTGGCGGAGAAGACGGGGTTCTTTTTGAGCGGGCGGATGGTGGAGTTCGACTCGACGCACAAGATTTTTACGAACCCAAGCGACAAGCGGACAGAAGACTACATTACGGGCAGGTTCGGATGACACGGATTCGCTTTCAACAAAGCCTGGACGAGCTGAAAGAAAACCTGCTGGTGATGGCGGGGTTGGCGGAGCAGGCGATTCAGCGCGCGATTGAGGCCTACCGGGTGCGGGACCTTTCGATCTGCGACCTGGTGAGCCGGAGCGAGAACGCGATCAACCGACTGGAGCGGGAGATTGATCAATCGGCGCTGGACTTGCTGGCCATGGAACAGCCGATGGCGGTAGACCTGCGTTTCATCCTGAGCGTGATCAAGATTAACGCGGACCTGGAGCGCGTGGGCGACGCGGCGAAGAGCATCAGCGACCGCGTGCGTAACATGGAGCAGATGGCGACGGCGGAGCTGCCGGTGGATATTCCGCGGATGGCGACGATGGCGGCGGAGATGGTGCGCAAGAGCCTGCAGTCGTTTATTGAAGCGGACACGGAGACGGCGCGGGCGGTGCTGATGATGGACGACGCGGTGGACGCGATGAACCGCGCGGCCTACAAGACGCTGACGAAGGTGATGGAAGAACAGAGTCACCTGGCTCCGCAGGCGCTGAACGCGCTGATGATTTGCAGGGCGCTGGAGCGCGTGGCCGACCACGCGACGAACATTGCCGAGGACGTGATCTTCTGGGTGCAGGGCGCGGACGTGCGGCATGCCAAGAGCGTGGCGGCGCAGAAGGAAGCAGCCAAGAACGCCGGGTGAGGGCGAACTAACTCACCAACCACCAATCGAACTGAGCGAGACGCGGGTAATAGAGCGCGGCGTGGAACTGCGCGCTTGCGCCGTGTAGATGGCGGAGGACGACGGCGTAGGCCTCAAGCTGCGGCGCGAAGAGGCTGCGGAGCGCGGGGAGAGCCTGCGCGGGGTTGGGCGCGTCGGGGTGGATGGTCTTGTAGTCGATGATCCACCAGACGGAGTCGCCGGGGGCGAGGGGTTCGGGTCCGGCGCGGAAGACGCGGTCCACGCGGACGGTGCGGAGGGAGCCGGCGAGGATGCCGGTCCATGCGGCTTCTGCCGCGGCGTCCGGATGCGGGGAGAGAATCCAGCGAGCGATGGGATCGCTGGCGGAGCCGGTGACGATTTGCAGGGCGTTGGCGGCGAGGGAAACTGCTTGCGCGGGGGCGAAGCCTGCGGCGCGGACCTGCGCGACGATGCGCGGCAGGAGGCTGCTGAGCGCGTCGAGAGCTGCGGGCTCGTCGAGGGTGGAGCGCAGGCGCGCGAGCTGCTCGAGAAGCGAGTGGACGGCGGTGCCGAGTACGCGGGATTCGAGGCCGCCCTCGTGGCGCTCAAAAAGGCGCGGCGCGGAGAGAGGCGGAAGGCCATCTGCGCCGGAAACGGGTGCGGCGAGTGCGGGTGGCGCGAAGTTTGCGGGGAGACGGCGGAGGAGCGTGGGCGGTGGGGCGGCGATTGCGGCGTCCTCCGCTGCTGTGAGGTTGGCGACGGTCTGGTTGGTGGTGGACGGATCTGCGAAGAGGGTTTGGGTTTCGGGTTCCTGCTGCCAGTCGTCGAACTGCACTTGGACTTCGGGCGCGAAGGCGGGCCAGGCGGTGGCGAGGAGGGAATCTTTGGGTTCGCTGAGCTGAGGCGTGCCGTCTTCGAGTTTGTACTCGGGGCGGGCGAAGAGGTGTAGCTCCTCGCGGGCGCG
>DATKTQ010000206.1:0-6723 GCA_035531055.1 Occallatibacter sp.
CCTCGCCGCCAGCGGCGCCGTCAACCTCAAGCTCGCCGAGACCCTTGACCCCGACCTCACCGCCAGCGGCACCACCACCTTCCAGGTCGAGGCCCATGGCACCTTCCAGAACCCCGGCCTCCGCGGCCGCATTGACTTCCAGA
This sequence comes from Occallatibacter sp., assembly GCA_035531055.1. Lineage (GTDB taxonomy): Bacteria > Acidobacteriota > Terriglobia > Terriglobales > Acidobacteriaceae > Telmatobacter. The sequence continues at coordinate 144 of DATKTQ010000206.1, forward strand.
ACGCTTCGCTCGCCCTCGAAGACCTGCCCAATTCCCTCTCCCAGCTCCACGGCACACTCGAGTTCAACCAGAACCGCCTCGAGGTCCGCTCCCTTACCGCCACCACCGGCGGCGGCCAGCTCAGCGTCACCGGTTACCTCGCCTACCAGCACGGCATCTTTGCCGATCTCGCCGTCACCGGCAAAGGCGTCCGCATCCGCTATCCGCAGGGCGTCAGCTCGCTCGCCGATGCAACCCTCCAGCTCCAGGGAACGCAAAACAATCTCCTCCTCAGTGGCAACGTCCTTATCACCCGCTTCACCGTCAGCCCCGACCTCGACATCGCCGCTCTCGCCACCCAGGCCACCAAGGTGCAACCCGTCGCCTCGCCCAGCGCGCCTTCCAATCACGTCCGCCTCGACGTCCACGTCGTCTCTTCGCCTCAGCTCAACTTCCAGAACGCCTACGCCAAGCTCGCCGGCGATGTCGACCTTCGCCTGCGCGGCACCGTCGCCTCCCCTTCGCTGCTCGGCCGCGTCTCCATCACTGAGGGCAACGCCACCATCGCCGGCACACGCTATGAGCTCCAGCGCGGCGACATCACCTTCACCAACCCCGTCCGCATTGAGCCCTCCATCGACCTCAACGCCACCGCCCACGTCTCGGACTACGACATCACCCTTGGCATTCACGGCTCACTCAGCAAGATGGCCGTCACCTATCGCAGTGATCCGCCTCTACCCGAGGCCGACGTCATCGCCCTGCTCGCCCTCGGCCGCACCCAGAATGAACAGCGCATCTACACCCAGCAGCAGGAGCAGGTCGCCGCCAACACCACCGACGCTTTGCTCGGCGGCGCACTCAACGCCACCGTCAGCAGCCGCGTCCAGCGCCTCTTCGGTTCCGGCTCCGTCAAGGTGGACCCCAGCTACCTCGGCGCCCTCGGAAACTCCACCACCCGCATCACCGTCGAGGAGCAGCTCGGCCGCATCGTCACCCTCACCTACGCCACCAACGTCAACACCACCGCACAGCAGCTCCTCCAGGCAGAAATCTCCATCAACCGCCACGTCTCTCTGCTCGTCGCCCGCGATGAATCCGGCGTCTTCTCCATGGTCATCAAGGCCACTCGCCGCTTCCGCTGATTCGCTTTTCGCTCTCCGATTCTGCGACCTTTCCCCCTCCCGCGTGTCTAATCACATAGATAGAAGATCGCGAAGACCCTTTGTTTATGCGGGCTGTAGCGATTTACTAAACATGAAGGAGGATTCGGACATGACTGTAACAATTCGTCGTACCCCGGCTACGCTCGCTTTGGCCGCACTGGCCGGAGTTCTCCTGTTCCTACCACAGTCTTCTTGGGCTGCGGCTTCCAGCGCCGCCGCGTCCGATTCCGCGCAGCAGGACAGCGTCTCCATCCGCGACGCGGAAGCGCATCTCAACAAGTCGCAGTTCAACGAGGTCAAGGTCGCCGTCGACAACGGCATCGCCACCCTCACCGGCACCGTCAAGCTCTATGAGTACAAGGCAGATGCCGAAAAGCGCGTCCTGCATTCCAAAGGCATACAGGCCGTGCGTAACCTCATTCAGGTCGGCGGACCCAACATTCCCGACCGCCAGTTGCAGGACAAGCTCGTCGAGAAGCTCACATACGATCGCGTCGGCTACGGCAACGCCTTCAATGCCATCAGTGTCCGCGTGCAGAACGGCGTCGTCACCCTCGGCGGCCACGCCCGCACGTATCCCGATCGCGACTCGGCCATCGCGCTCGTCAACACCACCCCGGGCGTCAAGGATGTCGTCACCGATATCGAAGTCGATCCCGTCTCCCTCATGGATGACCAGATTCGCATAGCGGTCGCGCGCGCCATCTACGGCTATCCCATGTTGCAGAAGTACTCCATAGACCCCGCCAAGCCGATACGCATCTCCGTCCAGAACGGACATGTCTCGCTCTACGGCATGGTCGATAACAAGGGAGACAGAGACGCCGCCTTCCTGCGCGCCAACGGAGTCCCCGGCGTCTTCAGCGTCAAAGACTACCTGCAGGTGGCCAACCAGCCAAGCGAGACCAACAAGTAACCCGGTCTTCGCCCGCTCCGGTCCCCCTCGCAGGTCCATGGCCGGTCAGCCTTCCTCGGCTGGCCGGCCTGCTTTTTGCCCCCGCATCTCCCTTCCTCGCCTCAAGTACACTGGACAGTGGAATCTGGCACAATGGGCTTGCTTGCAAAAACACGAACCACGCTGGAGATGATCAAGTGGGAGCACTCCGTCTTCGCGCTCCCCTTCGCGCTCACCGCCGCGCTGCTGGCCGCCCGCGGCCTGCCCGCCCTTCGCACCCTCGGCTGGATCCTCGTCGCCATGGTCACCGCCCGCTCCTGCGCCATGGCCTTCAACCGCTGGGCAGACGCCGACCTGGACGCCGCCAATCCCCGCACCCGCACCCGCGCCATTCCCGCCGGCCTGCTCTCTCGCCAGTTCGTTCTCGGCTTCACCGTGCTCATGGCCCTCGGCTTCGTCCTCGCCGCCGCTCAGCTCAACCGCCTCACCCTCGAGCTTTCCCCCGTCTGCCTCATCGTCCTGCTCAGTTACAGCTACATGAAGCGCCTCACCCGCTGGTCGCATCTCGTCCTCGGCCTCGCCCTGGGCCTCGCGCCCACCGCCGCCTGGATCGCCGTCCGCGGCTCCCTCGACACTCGCATCCTCGTCCTCACCGCCGCCGTCACCCTCTGGGTCGGTGGGTTTGACGTTCTCTACGCCTGCCAGGACTTCGACCACGACCGCGCCGCCGGCCTCTACAGCCTGCCCCAGGCCATCGGCATCCCCGCAGCCTTCTGGGCCGCGCGCGCCATGCACGCCGTCATGCTCGGCCTGCTCTGCTGGTTCGCCTTGCTCTTCCACTTCGGCATCACCGGCTGGCTCGGCATCGCCGCCGCGGGCCTGCTGCTCGCCTACGAGCACGCCATCGTTTCCCCCGGCGATCTCCGCCGCCTCAACGCCGCCTTCTTCACCATGAACGGCGTCATCGCCTTCGTCTTTCTCTGCTTTGTCGCCACGGACCTGTGGCTCAGGAGGTAGTCTCCCTTGTCTTCAGGCTCGCAATCCGGTAATCCCGCACCCGGTAAGCCAGCAGTCGAACGCTGGTACGGCGCCCGCAAGCCCGCAGCCCACGGCGCTGTCGGCAACCCCGACGGCCTCCGTATCGCCATTCAGGGGGAACCCGGCTCCTTCAGCCACGAGGCCGCCCTCCGGCTCGTCCCCGACGCCTGCATCCTGCCGCAATCTCTCTCCGCCGATGTCTTCGCCGCGCTCGTCTCCGGCGCAGCTGACGCAGCCGCCATCCCCATCGAAAATTCCCTCGCCGGCTCCGTCCTCGAGCACTTTGATCTCCTCCTAGCGCAAGACGTCCAAGTCGTCGCCGAAACGCTGCTCCGCATCCGCCACAATCTCATCGCCATGCCCGGCGCAACCCTCGGCGGCCTCCAGCGCGTCTTCTCCCACCCCGTCGCACTCGCCCAGTGCAAGCGCTACCTCGCCGCCCATCCCCACATGGAGCCCTTCGCCTTCTATGACACCGCAGGCAGCGTAAAGCAGCTCGTCGAGCTCCAGGACCTCAACGCCGGAGCCATCGCCAGCAGCGCCGCCGCCCAGTTTTACGGCGCGCAAATTCTCGACGCCGGCATCGAGGACAACCAGGAAAACTACACCCGCTTCTTCCTCGTCCGCCGCGCCCCGCAGGCCGTCACCGCGCCGGACTCGAACAAGATTAGCCTCGCCTTCTCACTCGAAAACCGACCCGGCTCCCTCGTCCACGCGCTCTCCCAGCTCTCCTCGCTCGGCACCAACCTCACCAAAATCGAGTCCCGCCCCGTCCACGGCAAGCCATGGGAGTACATCTTTTACGTCGATTGCCAAATCGGCTCCGCCGCCGAGGGCGACCGCGCCATCACCGCCTTGCAGCCCCTCTGCGCCATGCTCAAGGTGCTCGGCCGCTACCGCGAAGCCCTGACCTAGCCGAAAATCCCCGCCCGCTTCTCCGTCTCGCCTGTGCACAAAAAATAAGAGGACGGCCCTCTCGGACCGTCCTCTTCATCATGACTTCTCGCTGTAGACCGCCACGCGAGCCCTGCCCGGCTTAGAAGTGGTAAGCCACGCCAATCGCCGGATTGAAAATGTTGTACCACTTGTTCGTGTTGAACGAGCTGTCGCCGAACGTCGGCACCTTCGTCACAAACCCGCGATACTCCGCGCGAATGTCAAAGCTCGGGCTGATCTCGTACGCAATGCCCGCGCCGTACACACCGCCCACGGACGTTTGCTGCTTCACGTCCAGGCTCTTGGTGCCGCTGTTCCGGATCGGCAGAAAAATCATCGCCCCCGGTCCGGCTTCCACAAACGGGTTGAACTTCTTGAACACAAAGCTGCGCACGTACGCCGCGGAAATCTCCTGCGTACGCGTCAACACCGGAATGTGCAACGGATTCGTATAGTACGTAATCGAGTTCTGGTAGGTAATGCCGTAGTTGGCTTCGAGCGCGCTCGAGGGCGTAAGCATAAAGCGATAGCTCACCAGCGCCCCATAAGCCGGCGTCGAGTGAACCTGTACGTCGGTGGAGGAGGCAATGAACGGCTCCACAAGCGCCGTTCCGCTGAGGCTGATGTCCTGTCGGCTCTCCTGAGCGCGGCCTGCGGCCACACCCACGGCCAGCAGGAAAGCTACAATGGCGATCTTCTTCATTCGGTCCTGAACCTCACGACTGCGCAACCGTCCGGCTGGCAACGAGCTTGTCAATTCCGGCGCGCCGGTTCGATCCGGGCCCCGCTCTCAGCATTGTAAATGGCCGGGACGGCTTACGGGTACATGCGCCCCTTGGGAACCGTCCTAGGCATATAGACGCACCACTCGGCAAAGTGGCACCCACCCCCGTTTCGCGCCCTCATCCCGCCCGTTCCACCTGGTAAAAGAACGGCGGTCCCTGCTCCTGCGCCAGCGTCCGAACCGTACGCAGAAAAGCCCTCGCCGCGTAGGAAAGCGTCGCATCCCGCCTGTGCACCAGCCGCAGCACCCGCTTCATCTCCAGCTCGTCCACCGTCACCCGCACCAGTTCGCCCGTCTCCAGCTCCCGCGCCACCGCAAGGTGCGGCACCAGCGCCACCCCGTTGCCCATCGCCACAAACCGCTTGATCGCCTCAATCGTCGGTAGCTCGATCCCCATGTTCAGCGGCGTCCGGTAGCGCTGGAACGCCTCAATCACCTTGCTCCGCAGCGGCGACATCACATTGTGCGCAATAAAATTCTCCCGGCCCAGTTCCGTAATCGACACGCGACCCGCTCCCGCCAGCGCGTGGCTCGGGCTCACAATCAGCGCCAGGCTGTCCCCGTACACCGCAATCGTGCGGAACTTCGCCGGGTCCGGCCGGAACGTCATCACCCCAATCTCAAACGTGCGCAGGTTCAGTTCCTCCGGAATCCGGCTCGCCAACATCCGATGCACATTCACCGTCACCTGCGGAAATTCCTTCAGGAATGCATCCATAGCCGGCAGAAGGTACAGGCAGGTGTATTCGTTCGCCGCCAGTTGCAGCAGGCCCCGCTCCAGGCTCTTCAGCTCGCCCAGCGCGCTCGCCGCCTCCCGCCGCAGCGCCAGCAGCCGCAGCGCGTAGTCGCGCAGCAGCACTCCAGCCGCCGTCAATGACCCGTCCCGCGCAGCCCGGTCAAACAGCGTCTCGCCCACCGCCGCCTCCAGCTTGCGGATCACCTGACTCACCGCCGGCTGCGTCCGGTGCAGCTTCACCGCCGCGCGAGAGAAACTCCGCTCCTCGGCCACCGCCAGAAACGTCTCCAGTTGATTCAGTTCCATATCATGCCCTCCTCAGCCCCTCATCCCTGTTCCCTGATTTCTGATCTCTTCTCTGATCTCTGATCTCTGTATAAATAATACTAATCATCTTCCAAAAAAGAATAACTTTGCGTTATATCGCCCCGATGCGCGAAAATAGACGAGTTAGCAAAGGACTCCCTGACAGGCGAACCCATGAATCCGGATCACGTAGTCTTCTTCGACACCACACTCCGCGACGGCGAGCAGTCGCCGGGCTGCAGCATGACCACCCAGGAAAAGCTCACCATGGCCCACGCTTTGGAAGACCTTGGCGTGGACATCATCGAGGCCGGCTTCGCCATGGCCTCTGAAGGCGACTTCGCAGCCATCGCCACCATCACCCAGGCCGTCCGCAAGCCCCGCATCGCCTCCCTCGCCCGCGCCAAAACAGAAGACATCGAGATGGCCGCCCGCGCCCTGCAGTTCGCAGACCGCGCCCGCATCCACGTCTTCCTCGCCTCCAGCGATCTGCATCTTGAGTACAAGCTCAAGCTCGAACGCCAGCAGGCCCTCGACCTCTGCGGAGAATCCGTCCGCCTCGCCCGCTCGCTTTGCGACGACATCGAGTTTTCGCCCGAGGACGCCACGCGCTCTGATCGCGACTTCCTCATTGAAATGGTGCGCATCGCCGTCGAAGCCGGCGCCACCACCATCAACATGCCCGACACCGTCGGCTACACCACCCCCGAGGAATACGGCCAGATGTTCCGCGAAGTCCG
>DATKTQ010000207.1:0-4187 GCA_035531055.1 Occallatibacter sp.
GCCCGACAACGCCCTCTGGGCCCCCGACGGCAAATCCATCGCCTTCACCGCCTTCGTCTACCCCGATTGCCCCGCCTTCACTCAAGCCGATGCCTCCGAGGGCTCCGCTCCCGATAAGTGCAACGCTGAAAAGGACGCCGCCCGCGCCGCCAGCCCCGTCAAAGCGCAAATCTTCACCCACCTCCTCTTCCGCCACTGGGACCACTGGACAGGCCCCAAGCGCTCCCACCTCTTCCTCGTCGCAGTCGAGAATCCTTCGCCCTCAACCCTGCTTGTCCGCGACCTCACGCCCCACCAGGCCAATGACGTCCCGCCCTTCTCGCTCGAGGGCGGCGGATGCGGCTGCGCCTTCTCGCCCGACTCCAAGCAAATCGCCTACACCCTCAAGGACGTCCCCGTCCCCGCCATCTCCACCAACGCCGACATCTTCACCCTCGATCTCGATAACCCCACCGCCGCGCCCGTCAAAGTCTCCACCTCGCCCGGCGGCGACTTCTCCCCCGCCTACTCACCCGACGGCAAATACCTCGCCTGGCGCTCCCAGGCCCGCGCCGGCTACGAGAGCGACAAATTCCGCCTCGTCCTCTACAACCGCGAAGAGAAGACGATCAGGGATTTGCTGCCTAAGTTTGATTTATGGGTGGACGAGTTTGAATGGGGACCGAGCTCAAAGCAAATTGCGTTCGTCAGCGGGGGCCGGGGCGCAGAGGATATCTATTTGTTTGGCCTCCTGCATGAAACCGCGACGCAAATTACGCGTAGCAGCGAATTCAGCGACTTACATTTATTGGCAAGACCGGATCGTCCAGAAATGCCTGAAAAAGGCGGCATCAACGCAGTAATTGCTACATTGACTAAGGTGGACCAGCCGCCCGAAGTTTCCATGGTCTCGATTGGCGACACGCGTGAAGCGGTCACTGACCAGCCAGGTGTCGAAGCGTTCGACGATTCTCCAATCGAAGAAATCACCCACCTCAACACCCCCCTCCTCGCCCAGCTCGATCTGCGCCCCATGCAGCCCTTCTGGTTCACCGCCAAAGACGGCACCAAGCTCCAGGGCTTCATAGTCAAGCCGCCCAACTTCAACCCCGCCAAAAAATACCCCGTCAAGTTCCTCATCCACGGCGGCCCGCAGGGCGCATGGGACCAGTCCTGGAGCTACCGCTGGAACCCCGAGCTCTTCGCCGCCAATGGCTACGTCGTCGTCATGATCAATCCGCGCGGCTCCACCGGCTACGGCCAGGCCATCATTGACGGAGTGAACGGCGACTGGGGCGGAAAGCCCTACACCGACCTCATGACCGGCCTCGACTACGCCGAGCAGCACTACCCCTTCATCGACAAGTCCCGCGAGTGCGCCCTCGGCGCCAGCTACGGCGGTTACATGGCCAACTGGGTCCTCGGCCACACCCAGCGCTTCCGCTGCATCGTTACCCACGACGGCATGTTCAACCCCGAGTCCGCCTACGGCAGTACGGAAGAATTGTGGTTCAACGAGTGGGAATTCCGCGGCAAACCCTGGGACTACTACGGCAAACCCGACTCCGAAAATCCCTTCCGCAAATGGTCGCCCGCCATGTCCGCCAAAAACTTCCACACCCCCACCCTCGTCATCCACTCGCAGCTTGACTACCGCCTCGACGTCAGCGAAGGCTTCCAGCTCTTCACCACTCTCCAGCGCCTCGGCGTGCCCAGCAAAATGCTCTACTTCCCCGACGAGGGCCACTGGATCCTCAAGCCGCAGAACTCCCAGCTCTGGTGGAAGACCGTCAACGACTGGGTCGACCAATGGACCCAACCCCAACCGGCGAAGTAAAAAATCTCGCGTGTGGGTGTGCCCCATCCATTCCGCGCACTGTGCGGAATGGATGGGAATCCTTCTGAGCCCGCTCGCGCGTCTTGCAACAGGGCACGGCTTCAGCCGTACCGCAAAACTGGGATTGCTTCTCCGCTGATTTGCCAGTCTGCCCCGGGAAAGCTCAGTCTCGTCAAAGCCGCGCAATCATCGCCGCCACATTCACCCACGCCTTCGTCAGCGCCAGCTGGGACGCCGCAAGCGTCACCACCACCAGCGCCGCATAGCCCACCGCAAACGGGCGCTCCAGGCTCCGCGTCAGCGCCCAGCGCACCAGCAGCAAAATCAGCCCCAGCACCGCCACCGCCGCAAACAGCCCCATCCATTGGTGCTCCCCAAAGATTGCATGCGTCAGCGGAATGCGCGCCGTGGCCCCGGAGATGAGCGACAGGCTCGCCAGCAACATCATCGGGCGATGAATCCGCGGCCGCTTGCGGTTCAGCACACCAATCGTCACAAACACCGCGAACAGCGCAATCTCCGTCAGCATCACCAGCAAGAAGGACAGATCCGGCCAATCGAAAACCGGGTTCGGCTCCAGGCGCGTTTCGCAAAGCGCCACATACGGCCCGGTCAACACTATCGCCACGGCAATCGCCACACCGGCCCATCCCAGCTTCATGTGCAGCTTGCGCTTCCCGGTCGGAATCAGCACCGCCTGCACAAAATACAGCAGGAACCACGCAAAGATCGCCGTGCTGTGCACCACAATCGCCGTCAGCATCCCCGGCAGAATGGGCTCGCCGTCATCAAGCCTGCCCCCGAAAATGTAATGCCGAAAGCCGAGAACAATCAGCACCAGAAACACGGCCCCGACACCCGTATAGAAATAGCGATCGCGCTTCATCCGGAATCCCCCCATGAACGATCCCGGAATCAGCACAACCAGCCGCCCGAGTCTTCGTTTTGAACGTAGAAATCAAAGGGAGATTAAGCTCAATCGCCTCGCATGTCCAGAGAAATGAATTGTCTATGAAAGAACCCTTCTGCGGCCGCGCCGGGTGCCCCCAGTCTCGCTTCTGAGACCAGGAAGCATCCGGAGGGAGCAGGAGCCTTCATGCCCCTGAATCGCCGTCCGCAGAAACAATGAGCTCCAACCCCCGCGCCCTAAAAAAACTTCTCCCCATTTTGCCGATTCATTCCCCCAAAACGCGCACAATGAAAGCAGGGAAAAAGGAAGTGGGGTTTGTCCTTGCGTTCTCCTGGCCACCGACCGGCCAACATCGGAAAACTGAAAACGGACAACTGGCGGTACCCCCCTCCCCCCCTACTTTATTTTTTTGCAGTTTTCCACAGCGATTTTGCAGATCATTTCGAAGATCGGAGTATGCTGTCGGTTTTCACCATGTCCTTCGCCTCCAAAACCCGCCGCGGCCCCGCCAAGCCCCGCGCATTCCTCGGCGAATCAGCACTTTACAACTACGCCGTCAAGGCCCTCGGCAGCCGCATGCGCACCGAGGTTGAGCTCCGCCGCCTCATGTCCACCCGCGCCGAGCCCGGCCCCGTCGGCCACGCCGCCATCCAGGCCGTCCTCGTCCGCCTCAAGCAGCACGGTTATCTCAACGACGCCGCCTACGCTGAAACCTACGCCCGCCTCCGCCAGGAGAACGACAAGTTCGGCCAGCGCCGCGTCCGCCAGGACATGCAGCACAAGGGCCTCGCCACTCCCCTTATTGAAGAAACCCTCCAGGCCCGCTACGCCAACACCAGCGAAGAAGCCCTCGCCCGCCAGCACCTCGAGCGCAAGCGCCTCCGCAAGCCCACCAACGAAAAGGAGACCGCCCGCATCCTGCGTCGATTAGTAGCCGCCGGCTTCTCCACCGGCGTCATCGTCAAAATCCTCCGCCAGTGGGACGTCCCCGACGAATCCCTCGCCGCCCTCGACTCCCTCGACGACGAACCGCACGACGACTAGCGCCGCCCGCCCGGCACTCGCCCATTACACTGTCTTTGTATGCAAGTCCGCTCCGGCAACGACATTCGCGAGACCTTCCTCCGCTTCTTTGAGTCGAAGATGCACCGCCGCGTCCACTCCTCTTCGCTCGTCCCGGCCAATGACCCCACGCTCCTCTTCACCAACGCCGGCATGAACCAATTCAAAGACCTCTTCCTCGGCGCAGAAAAGCGCGACTACGCCCGCGCCACCACCTCGCAAAAGTGCGTCCGCGCCGGCGGCAAGCACAACGACCTCGAAGACGTCGGCCTGGACACCTACCACCACACCTTCTTCGAGATGCTCGGCAACTGGTCCTTCGGCGATTATGGAAAGAAGGAGGCGATCGAGTGGGCGTGGGAACTGCTCACCAAAGTATGGAAGCTCGATAAATCGCGG
>DATKTQ010000208.1:0-4429 GCA_035531055.1 Occallatibacter sp.
AGGGTGAGCTTGCCGTTGAGGTGCACGCCGGGCACGGCCTCGATGGCGTCGTACTGCTTGACCATGCACTCGGCGCGCTGGTTGAACTTGATTTCGTCGTCCTTGGTCCACCAGTCTTTGAGGTTGCCGTCCTTGTCGTACTGGCGGCCTTCGTCGTCAAAGCCGTGGGTGAGCTCGTGGCCGATGGTGGAGCCCATGTCGCCGTAGTTGGCCGCGTCGTCCTCCTTGTCGCTGAAGAAGGGCGGCTGGAAGTAGCCGGCTGGGAAGTTGACGTTGTTCATCTGCGGGTCGTAGTAGGCGTTGACGGTGGGCGGCGACATGAACCACTCGTCCTTGTCAACGGGCTTGCCGATTTTGGCCAGGTCGCGGGCAACATTGAACTCGCGCACGCGCTCCAGGTTGCCCAGCGAATCGCCGCGCACGATGCGGAGTTTGGAGTAGTCGCGCCACTTGTTGGGGTAGCCGATTTTGTTCATCACGGCGTGGAGTTTTTCTTTGGCTTTGACCTTGGTTTCCGGGCTCATCCAGTCGAGCGAGTCGATGTCGCGGCCCATGGCCTGCTCAATGGAGAGAGTCATTTCGAGCGCGTGCTGCTTGGCTTCGGGCGGAAAGTATTTGGCGACGTAGACCTGGCCGAGAGCCTCGCCCATTTCGTGATCGACGCGGCTGGTGCAGCGTTTCCAGCGATCCTGTTCCGCTTCCGCGCCGTAAAGAATGTGCGCGTAGAAGTGCCAGGTTTCGTGGTCGAAGGTCTGGGGCATGGTGGTGCCGGCGTAGGCGTGGAGCAGGTGCCAGCGGAGGTAGGTCTTGATCTGGTCGAGCGGCGTGTCGGCCACAAGCGAGTTGAAGGCGGCGAAAAACGCAGGCTCGGCGTCATTCATTTTTCCGGAGGCAGGGGCGTGCGCGGTGGCGACGAACTCCGGCAGGGAAAAGTTGGTGAGGGTTTTGGCGAAGTCCGCGACGGTGGTGGGGTGGTTGAGGTTCTGCGGGTCGCGTTGCTGGGTGATGGTGAGCGAGGCCTTGGCGAGGGTTGTTTCAATGGCGAGGACGGTCTGGGCGTCTTTTTCGGCCTGCGCGTTGGGCTCGCCGGCGAGGGCGAAGATGTTGCGCACGTGCTGGACGTACTGGCGGCGCTGCTCGACGGACTTGGGGTCGGTGCGTGTGTAGTAGTCGCGCTCCGGCAGGCCGAGTCCGCCGGCGCTGTAGTACGAAATGACGTTGCTGGAGTTGGCGAAGTCCTGATTGGAGCCCATCTGGAAGAAGGCGTTGACGCCGATGGATTGCAGGTGGGCGACGAGGGCCGGAAGCTGAGCGGTGGACTGGAGCGCGGCGATGCGATCGAGCTCTGGCTGGAGCGGCGCGAGGCCGTCCCTGTCGATGGTGGAGACGTTCATGCAACTGGCGTATTCGTCGCCGATCTTCTGTTCGTTGGGGGTGCGCGTGGGCGAGGGCACGGCGGCCTCTTCGAGGATCTGCCGGAGGTGGAGGCGGTTGAGCTCGTATAGCTCAGTGAATCGGCCGTAGGAGGCCTCGTCGGCGGGCAAGGGATTCTGCTTGAACCAGTTGTTGCAGGCGTAGCGGTAAAAATTCTGGCAGGGGTCGATGGACTTGTCGATGAGTGAGGGGTCAAAGACGCGGAGCTCGTGCTTGGCGGACGAGGCGGCGGGCGCGGCAGACTGCGCGGCAGATGGAGCGGCGGAGAACAGCGGAGCGGCGGCGAAGAGGGCAAGAAGCGCGAGATGGCGGGGCAAAAAGGCTGGGCGGAGCATGGCGACACTTTAACAGATGGAGGGGAAAGGAACCCAGCGCGGCGAAACGATACAATTGTGGATGGGCCAAGGCCCATGCAAGGAGCAACTCAAGTGGCGCAGCGCACTTTCAGCATCATCAAGCCGGACGCGGTCCGCAAGGGATACACGGGAGCGATTCTGGCCGAGATTGAGAAGGCCGGCTTCCAGATTGTGGCCATCAAGAAGGCTTCGATTTCAAAGAAGCAGGCGGAAGGGTTCTACCATGTCCACGCGGAGCGGCCGTTCTTTGGCGAGCTGACAACGTTCATGTCGACAGGGCCGCTGTTTCTGATGGTTCTGGAGAAAGACAACGCCATTGCGGACCTGCGCAAACTGATGGGCGCGACGAATCCGGCGAATGCGGACGAGGGGACGATTCGGAAGAAGTTCGCGGGATCGATCCAGGAGAACGCGATGCACGGCTCGGACGGCGAGGAGACGGCGGCGTTCGAGATCGGCTACTGGTTCGCGGGCTACGAACTCATCTGACACGCGCGACCTGCGCGGACACGGGCACTTAGGCGAAAAGATCCTCTATTTTTTTCTGCAGCGCGGCGAGCTGCTGTTGCAACTCGGCGACGTCGGCTTCCAGCTGCGCCACGCGGTCCTGCTGTGCGGCGAAGGGTTGCGCGACGGATGGCTGCGCGACGAAGGGCTGCGCAGATTCGCGCAAAGGCGCGGGGTATGCGGGAGCAGGTTCCTGTGCCGGGGCGCCGCAGAGCAGGTGCGCGTAGCGGGCCTCCTTGGTGCCGGGCTGGCGTGGCAGCACGACAGCCAAAGACGGGTCGCGCTCGATGAGCCGCTGCAGGCCGGCGAGCACGTCGCCGATTTCGTCAAAGCGATGAAGGCGATCAGTGCGGCCGCGCAGTTCGCCGGGGGTTTGGGGGCCGCGCAGCAGCAGGACGCAGAGCAGGGCAAACTCCGCACGGCTGAAGTTGAATGCCTCGCCGAGCCGGTGCTCGTACTTGGGCACGCGGCCATCGGCGGAGCGTGCGGGGCCGGCCAGGCTCAGATCTTCCAGGCCGTGCAGGGCCTGGCGGAGGTCGTCCTCGTCCAACTCCATCACGGGCTCGCGGCTGGAGCGCTGGTTACAGGCATTGGCCAGGGCGTTGAGCGAAAGCGGATACAGGTCCGGCGTGGTGACTTCTTTTTCCATGAGGGAGCCGAGGACGCGGGCCTGGGCGGAGGTAAGGACAATAGGAAACGAATGAGACATGGCGGTCCTTTTCACCTTGCGGCAGGGGGCGGGGGTGCGTCAAATGGTGCCGGCCCGGAAGAGTGATTGTGCGCGGCGTGGCGGGTTAAGTAGACTCGTGAAATCCCACCCTCCTGATCCGTGATTTTGTACGGAAGAGTGAAGATTTGCGTCGGTTCTGGACGGCTTTGCGCTGGGCGCCGGTTTCTCGGTCTTTGGCTGGCAGCAGTGGGTGAAGTTGAGGAACGAGAGAGAGCGGATTTGCCCGGACGACGCCCCCTGCGAGTCGAGTCACTTGACCTTTGCGATGAGGCTCGCTGCACCCCGGAATGCCGTGCGAACCTTTGCGAGGGTCTGCGGACGCTCCTGTTTTTTGGAGGGAGCGATTTGCGGAAACTGCGGAAGGCCGGCGCGGTTGCGCTGGTGATGGCATGGCTGGCGATGCCTGTCGTGCATGCGCAGCGTATGGAGATCCTGCCGGATGCGCCGAGGCCTGCGGGAGCAGGGATGAGCGAGGCTCCGGGCGCAATGCCGGAGGCGGCCTGGCCGAATGCGCTGGCGGTGAGGCCGGCGGACCGGGAGCGCGTACCACTGGACCAGTGCCCCTATGACACGACGCATGCGCGGGAGTGCCGCGTGCACTGGCGGCAACTGCTCATTTCGTCTGCGGTCTTCAATGCGTTCCAGAATGCGGGGAACCTGTACTCGGGGTACTGGTACCGCTGGGAGACGACGCACGGCAAGTGGGCAGACCGCTGGTTTGACAGTGTGCTGGAATGGCGTTGGGACCACTGGTCAGACGATAACCCATTCATGGACCAGTATGTGGGCCACCCGATGATGGGCGGCATTACGGATTCCATGTGGATCCAGAACGACCCGAAGGGAATGACGCTGGAGTTCAGCAATACGCGGCCTTACTGGAAGAGCCGGTTGCGGGCGATGGCGTTCTCCACGGCGTACAGCTTTGAGTGGAAGATGGGGCCGTTTGGCGAGGCCGGGATTGGCCACAACGGCGACCACTTTTTCACTGACCACGGGGTCCGTACGAACGAGACCGGCGACGTGGAACTGGTGACGACGCCGGTGGGCGGGCTGCTGTGGACGGTGGCCGAAGATGTATTGGACAAGAAGGTGGTGCGGCGGCTGGAAGCGCATCCGCGGGGCCCGGTGACGCTGACGCTTATCAGCTTTTTGACGCCGGCGACAGCGACGGCGAATGTGTTGCGGTTTCGTCCGCCGTGGTATCGCGACAGCAGGACGGTGAAGGCGAACAGCTTTTTCAGTGAGCCGGATGGACCGACGATGAGCGGGCCGGAGAGTTCATCTGCAGATGGCGCAACCGCAGCGGCGGGAGCGGGCGAGGGTGAAGGATCGGCGGAAAGCGCAGCGGCTGGCGTTCGGCCGGTTCGTCCAGGTGCGCCTGCGGGCATGGCGGCCAAGC
>DATKTQ010000209.1:0-14353 GCA_035531055.1 Occallatibacter sp.
CCTGGCGCGGTAAGGCGGCGGCGGAAGCAGTACCAGAACGAAACAGCGACACAAGTTGGGAAACGATGCGGCGCGGGCCGGGCTGCGGAGCGGATTCCGATTGGTGCGCGGAAGCGGCGCGGGGTAGGGTCGGCGCAGGAGAGCCCGGCCATGCGCGAAGGCGCGCTTGCGGGCTGACGATGCGCCATGGAGACCCCGCCGACACAAGAGCCGACACAAGCGCAGCTGCCGCAGGGGCTGACAAGCCGGCTGATGGAAGTGGCGCAGGCCTATGAGCAGGCTCTGGCCGCGGACCCCGGGCATCCGGAGGCGCTGGCGGGAATGAGCCTGGTCGCCCTGGCCAGCGGGCAGGCCGCTGCGGCGGTGACGATGGCGCGGGCAGCGGTGGCTGCGGCTCCGGGGATGCTGACGGCGTGGGTGGCTCTGGGGCAGGCGCTGAGGATGCGAGGCTGCCTGAGCGAGGCGGCGGAGGCCTATCGGGAGGCCATCCGGCGGGACGGCACGCATGCGCTGGCGCGCACGGGTCTGGCTGAGCTGCACATGGCCAAAGGAGATCCGGCGGCGGCGCTGGAGGAGTATGCAGTGGCGCTGCGGCGGGAGCCGGCGCTGGCGGCGGCACATCTGGGCCGGGGACATGCGTTGGCCTGCCTGGGCCGGAACCAGGAGGCGCTGGAGAGCTACGAGCAGTCGCTCGTCTTTGCGCCGCGGATCCCGGAGGGAGAGTTTGCGGCAGGCTTTGTGCTGGCGCGAATGGGGCAGATGGCCGAGGCGGAGGCGCGATATCGCAGGGCGCTGGTGCTGCGGCCGGAGTTTGCCGCGGCGTGGATGAACCTGGGCTGCCTGCTGCGCGAGGAAGGGAAGGAATTTCACGCCGAGGCGGCGCTGTGCCGCGCGGTGGAGTTGCAGCCGCGAATGATCTCCGGCTGGATCAACCTCGGACTGTTGGAGCGGGACCGGCGGCGTCCGGAAAGGGCGGAAGCGCATCTGCGGCGGGCTTTTGCGCTCGATCCGGACAACGCCGAGACCCAGGTGGCGTGGTGCCAGTTTCGCGCCGCGGAAAAAGACCTGGCCGGGGCCTGGGCGTGGCTGCGGTGGGCGCTGGCGCGGCACCCGGAGCACGCAGAAGCCGTGAACACGGAAGGGATTCTGCTGCACACGGAGGGCCGGTTCGAGGCGGCGATCGAGATCTTCCACAGGGCGGAGGCGCTGGGCAGCCGCGCGGCCGCGAGCAACCGGGGAAACAGCCTGCTCGACATGGGTCGGCTGGAGGAAGCCCTAAAGGCGCATGAAGCTGCGAGCGAAAACCATCCGGCGAGCGCGGGCGCGGAGTACAACCTGGCGCTGACGCGGCTGCGCACGGGCGACTGGGAGCGCGGCTGGCGGGAATACGAGGCGCGCAGGCGATTTCGCGAGGTGACGCGCGCGCCCATGATTTTCAAAGTACCGCGATGGCAGGGTGAGCCGCTCGAGGGCAGGCGCATCCTCCTGCATGCCGAGCAGGGTTTGGGCGACGCGATTCAGTTCTGCCGGTATATACCGCTGGTGGCCGCGAGGGGCGGGCGGGTGGTGGTTCAGGTGCATGGGGGCGCGGAGCGGCTCATGCGCTCCCTGGCTCCGGTGCGGGCCGGGCAGGCAGAGGTGGCGCGGCTGGGCGAGGAGCCACCGGCGTTCGACCTGGAGTGCCCGCTGATGAGCCTGCCGGCGGTCTTCGGCACGCGGGTGGAGACGGTCCCGTGGACGGGCGCCTACCTGGGCGCGGACGACGAACTGGCGCGGCAGAAGCGGACGCAGTTTGGCAGCGAGGAGGGGAAACCGCGGGTGGGGGTGGCCTGGGCAGGGAATCCGCGCTATCCCGCGGACCATCGCCGTTCGACGCGGGTGGAAACGCTTCTCCCGCTGTTGCGGATGCAGGATGTGACGTGGATTTCCCTGCAAAAGGGCGAGGCGGCGGCGCAACTGGCGCGGCTGCCCTCGGAGACGCAAGTGGTGGACGGGTCGAGCGGCGAAGCGGACCTGGCCGAGACCGCAGCGCTGATTTCGACGCTGGACCTGGTCATCACGACCGACACCTGCATCGCCCACCTGGCCGGTGCCATGGGCAAGCCGGTGTGGATTTTGCTCTCGCAGCCGGCCGACTGGCGCTGGATGGAAGACCGGGAGACCACGCCGTGGTACCCGACGGCGCGGCTCTTCCGGCAGGCCGAGTCCAGCGACTGGGCGGGCGTGATGGAGCGGGTGGTTGAGGATCTAAGTTATTTATTTGCCATAGATTGAAGGTTGTAGGACGCGCGGTGGTGTGGAACTGGCGTCGGCTTCCGAGGTGTGCGAAGAAAACTCTTTACGCAGAGCGCTCTGTAATATAGAGTAACTTCATTGATTGAGATTTCGACGATGGGAGGGTTGCCATGCAGGAAGAGATGAGTGGGCAGGACCTGAAAGAGCGCTTTGCGCTGATCGAAACAATGATTGCCGAGGGGCGGCGGTCCACGGAAAGCTGGGGCTGGGTATTTGTGCTGTGGGGTGTGGCCTACTTTGTGGCGATTGCCTGGGCGAGTTGGAGCGGGGGGCTGTCCGTCTGGGGGCATCATTCCGTCCAGGTCGGCAGCATGTACAGCGGTCTGGCGTGGCCGGTGACGATGTTTAGCGGCGCAGCGTTGACTCTGTGGATCGGGCTGCGGCGAGGAGGACGGCACCCCGGAACGGTGATTGGGCGCGCGGTCACGTCGGTCTGGATTGGGATTGGCGCGTCGATGCTGGTGCTGTTTCCGGCGCTGAGTGCGGCAGGGCGGTTGGATGAGCACAGCTTTGTGGCGTTGGTGGCGGCCATGTTGGGCGCAGCGAACGCGGGTTCAGGGCTGATTCTGCGGTGGAAGATGCAAATGGCGTGCGCGCTGGTGTGGTGGATGGCCGCCGTGGCGGCGTGTTTTGGTACGGTGTCGCAGGTGACGGTGGTGTTCCTGGTGGCGGTGTTCGTGTGCCAGATTGCGTTTGGCGTGTACACGATGATGCGCGAGTCGCGGCGGCAGCGCGGATGCGTCGTCCATGCCTGAGCTGCCGGAACTGAATCCGGTGATTCACGGCAAGCTGCGGCTGGCGGTGCTCTCGCTGCTCTCCAGCGCGGAGGAGGCGGAGTTTACCTGGCTGCGCGCAAAGACAGGCTCGACGGACGGAAACCTGGGCGCGCAACTGGCCAAGCTGGAAGAGGCCGGCTACGTGACTGTGACCAAGCAGTTTGTCCAGCGGAAGCCGCAAACGCTCTATCGCATGACGGAGGTGGGCCGCGCGGCGCTGAGCGAGTACGTGCAGGCACTCAAGACGCTGCTGGGTGCAGCCATGGAGGAGTGAGCGCGGGCAGTGAGAATTGCGCGCCCCCTCGCGCATGCTCTACTGCGGGGCGCCCTCCACCAGGAACAGGCGGGTGCGGGCCGCACGCTGCCGCAGCGGCGCGATGGCCTTGTATTGCGGGGACGATTCAAATTTCTCCGCGATTACCAGGCTGGGGAACTCAATAACGATGAAGCGGCCTGTGGGGG
The DNA here is from genome assembly GCA_035531055.1 of Occallatibacter sp. Taxonomy (GTDB): domain Bacteria; phylum Acidobacteriota; class Terriglobia; order Terriglobales; family Acidobacteriaceae; genus Telmatobacter. Next base: position 3,534 of record DATKTQ010000209.1, read on the forward strand.
CCTGGCCTTCGATGGGCACGATCTGTCCGGCGCGGACGAGATACTTGCCTCCAAACTCCGCGACAATCGGTGTGACGGTGGCCAGGTACTTTTTGTAGGCGACCGGGTTGGTGACGTTGATTTCCGCGATGGCATAGGCCTTGGGTATAGACGTTCGCGGCGGCGGATTTTGAGCGTGGACGGATGCAACGGCGGAGAGAGCGAGAACCGCAACGGCGAACCATAGGTGAGGAAGTTTCGGTTTGCACATACGTGCGATATTCCTTTCTTGGGAAAACGCTAAACGGAAAGAGATTGCCTTGCCAAGGAGTGCGTGGGCCCGCTGAGGAAGGCTGGCGAAGACGACTACGATGCGGAGGACCCGGCCTGCAGACTCTGGCGGACACGCTGCATGACGCCGAGGTAGTAGGCGAGGTTGTGGATGGAGTTGAGCGTGGCGGCCAGCGGCTCGCCGCACTGCATCAGGTGGCGCAGGTAGGCGCGCGAGTAGCGGCGGCAGACCATGCAGTCGCAGGCCGGGTCAGGCGGGTTCTGGTCCTCTGCATATTGTTTGTTCTTGATGGTCATGCGGCCCTCGCTGGTGAAGAGCAGGCCATGGCGCGCGGCGCGTGTGGGCAGCACGCAATCCATCATGTCCACGCCCATGCGCGCGTACTCCTCAATCTCGTCCGGGTAGCCGACGCCCATGAGATAACGCGGCTTGTCGGCGGGGAGCAGCGGCAGGACTTCTGCGATCATCTCCTGGGTAAGGTTGCGCGGCTCGCCGACGCTGAGGCCGCCAATGGCATAGCCGTCAAAATCCATCGCAACGAGGCGCTCCGCGCTTTCGCGGCGTAAATCCAGATAAGTCCCGCCCTGCACAATGCCGAAGAGGCTCTGCGAGTGACCTTCCAACTCGTCCTGCCAGGGGACCAGATGCTGATTTGCGCGGAAGTGCGTGAGCGAGCGCTGGGCCCAGGCCATGGTCAGGCGCAGGCTTTCGCGTGCGCGGTCGCGATCGGCGGGGTACTCAGTGCACTCATCAAACGCCATGGCGATGTCGGCGCCGAGTGCGACTTGCACCTCCATGGAATGTTCCGGAGTAAAAAAGTGCGAACTGCCGTCGAGGTGGGAGCGGAAGCGGACGCCCTCGTCGGTGACTTTGCGCAGGCTGCTGAGGGAGAAGACCTGGTAGCCGCCGGAGTCAGTAAGCATTGCCCGCGGCCAGCTCATGAAGCGATGCAGACCGCCCATGCGGCGGATCGCTTCGTGGCCGGGGCGCAGGAAGAGGTGGTAGGTGTTGCCGAGGATAATCTGCGCGCCGAGGGATTCAACAATGTCCTGCGGCACGGCCTTGACGGAACCGGCGGTGCCGACAGGCATGAAGACAGGCGTTTCGACCACCTGATGCGGCAGGTGCATCTGGGCGCGGCGGCCGCCGGCGGGTGTTGTGTTGGAGACGTCGAAACGGAGGCTCACCAGACGATTTTACCGGGCCGTGATCCAGAGGTCGGATTCAACGCGGGTAACGGCGTCGGCGTCGGCGGGGGAGCGCTCCAGCAAGTCGCTGAGCAGTTGGGCGATGGTGCGGTGACTGCGAGGATCGACAAGGTTGGGCGCGATTTCCGCAAGCGGGACAAGGACGAACGCACGCTCGGCGAGGCGGGGGTGGGGCAGGACGAATTCGGATTCGCCAAGGCAGAGGTCGCCGAGAAGAAGGATGTCGAGGTCAAGGCTGCGGGGGCCGTTGAGAACGCCAGCGGAGCGGTCGCGGCCGAAGTGCGCCTCGATGGCGAGGAGGTGCTCAAGCAGCGTGCGCGGGGCCAGGCCGGTTTGCAGGGCGACGACGGCGTTAAGAAATCGAGGCTGGTCGGCAAGGCCGACGGGCGCGGTGGAGTAGAGCGAGGAACGCGCGACGAATTGGCCCAGGAAGCCGAGGCTCTCAAATGCAGCGGCGAGCGTGGCCTGGGGCGGGCCGGCGGGGCTGGGGAGGTTGGCTCCGAGGCCAAGGTAGGCGATGTGCATTGGTTCTAGATTATCGCGAAGGGGCCTCTAGCGACGGGGGTTCTTGCGCGGGAGACGCAGAGCCGCGGCTTTCTGGTAGCATCCATTTCGGAGACGATTTCAGGATGGATTCGACCAACAATGCAGTTCTCGGTGTGCGCCGGAATGAAGACATTGCACTGGACCTGCTGAAGTTTGTGGCGGGGATGGCGGGCGTGGGTCGTGCGACGGCGCCCTCAACGGGTTTTAGCGGTGCGTCCGCGCCCAAGCCGGAGGAGCACGTGAAGGAGCTTCTGGATCTGTACGGGCGCTGCCTGAAGGCCGTGCAGGGCGAAGGAGAGTAACGATCGCGGGCAAATCCATGTTGCGCGTGGCGGTAGCCGGGGCTGGCGCCTTTGGCCGCAACCACCTGCGTGTGTATCGCGAGCTGGAGGCTGCGGGCGAGGGCGTGGCGCTGGCGGCGGCCGTGGAGCCGGATGCGGGGCGCGCCGAGGCGGTCGAGGCGAAGTACGGGATTCCCCTGTTTGCCACGGTGGACGCGATGCTGGCCGCAGACCTGCGGCTGGACGCGGCCAGCGTGGCGGTGCCAACGGTGCAGCACCATGCAGTAGCCGCGCAACTGCTGGAAGCGGGGCTGGACGTGCTGGTGGAAAAGCCGCTCGCGGCCACGCTGGCCGAGGCGGATGCGCTGGTGCAACTGGCGGAGCGCGGCAAACGGATTCTGCAACCGGGCCATCTGGAGCGGTTTAACCCCGCGGTGCTGACGGTGCAGCCGCAACTGCGCCGGCCCATGTTTTTTGAGTCGCACCGTCTGTCGATCTTTACGCCGCGCGCGCTGGACGTGGACGTGGTGCTGGACCTGATGATCCACGACCTGGACATTGTGCTTACGTTTGCGCACTCGCCGGTGCGCGAGGTACGTGCCGTAGGGCTGCCAATCCTCTCGCCGCGGGTGGACATTGCCAACGTGCGGGTGGAGTTTGAATCGGGCTGCGTGGCGAACTTTACGGCGTCGCGCGTTTCCACTGAGCGGGTGCGGAAGCTGCGCTTCTTTGAGCCTCGGCAGTATGTCTCGATCGATTATGCTCGGCAGGATCTGCTCGTCATCCGGCTGGACGGCAGCGTTCCGGCGGAAATTGCAGCGGCGATTGCCTGGGGGCGTGTGGATGCAGCCATGCTGGCGCAGCTGACGGCGGCAGGCGCGGAGCAGGCGGACGGGCCGGGACCGGGACTGAAATTTGCCAAGCTGCCGGTGACGCCGGGCGAGCCGTTGCGGCTGGAGCTGCAGTCGTTTCTGGATGCGGTGCGGACGCGGCAGGAACCGCGCGTGACGGCGCGGCAGGGTCGCGATGCGCTGGCCTTGGCGCTCGAGATCCAGACGCAGATGGCGGCCCATGCGGTGCGCGCCGGACTGCTGGATTTTTTTGAACCCGGCTCATAGGCGGAGCAACGCAGGACGCGTCAGGCGATGCCCAGGACGCGATTCACAAAGCCCACGAAGAAATGCCAGAAGAGAAAATAGCCGGCGAGCACGGCCAGGAAAGCTGTGCCGAGGATGGTGTACGGAATCTGGCTGGTGTGAAAGATGAGCAGCCCGCCCGGAACCGGTGTGAGGATGTCCAGCAGAACGGCGCCGCCAATGCCCGCAGGCAGCAGCAGGAAGGGCAGCAGCATTCCGTGGAGCCCGAGGGGAAGGTGAGTGCGAGCGCGGGTGACGATCCAGAGGATGTTCCACAGGCCCCACAACAAGGGAACCAGCGCCATGGGAAAGATGATGGCGCGCTCCATGGGCACGGGCACCTTGAGCACAAGGCGCACAAAGATGAAGCCGGAGAGGATGAAGGGCAGGACGAGCGTGGGCACGAAGATTCCGGAAATATAGGCTCGCAGGTAGCGGTGGGTGGTCATGGGAAACCTCGCTTTCTGCGGGCGCTGGGTGGCGGTTCGCAGGACAGCCGATGCGGACGCGCGCAAGCGGGCCTGTGCGTGCGAGCGCAGGGCCACGAGCGGAGTCTGCCGCTGCAAGCTTACACCCGATGCGGCGCGATGCAAGAGGAACTGCGCCAGCGCGCACGAAGAATGAAAGCTGGCGGCTGCGATGTTGCCTTCTACGCTGGATAAAGCGATTTTTGACAGGCGAATTCATCCGACGACACCTTGACAGCGGGCGTGCGGCGCATTAGGGTTGGCATCCGGAGGGCAGGCCGCAATTTTCCGTTGTCACAGAAATCCAACTTTACATGCCTGCCGGCAAGGAATTGAAATGAAGAGTTTTGGTTTGCGATGGATTGCGGCATGGTTCGTCTGCTGCAGCATGGCGTGTGCAGCATGGGGGCAGGCAGCGGAGACGCCTGCGTATCTGAATCCGAAGCTGCCCGCTGAGCAGCGTGCAATGGACCTGGTGCAGCGCATGACGCTGCAGGAAAAGGCCAGCCAACTGGTGAACCAGGCGCGGGCGATTCCGCGGCTGGGCATACCCAGTTATGACTGGTGGAGCGAGGCCTTGCACGGCGTAGCGGTGAACGGGACCACGGAGTTTCCTGAGCCGATTGGCCTGGGCGCCACGTTTGACGCGGATTCGATTCACAAGATGGCGATTGACATCAGCATCGAGGCGCGCATCAAGCATGAAGAGGCGGTACGTGCCAACGGCGGGCACAGCAACATTTTTCAAGGGCTGGATTTCTGGTCACCGAACATCAATATTTTCCGCGACCCGCGCTGGGGCCGCGGGCAGGAGACCTACGGCGAAGACCCGTTCCTGACCGGCCGCATGGGCGTGGCGTTTGTCACCGGCATGCAGGGCGACGATCCGCACTACTACCGCGTAATCTCGACGCCGAAGCACTTTGATGTGCACAGCGGCCCGGAGCCTACGCGCCACAAGGCCAACGTGACGGTGAGCAAGCACGACGAGATGGACACGTATCTTCCGGCGTTTCGCGCGGCCGTGGTGGAAGGCAAGGCGGGCTCGGTGATGTGCGCCTACAACGCCATCAACGGCGAGCCGGCGTGCGCCAATCAATTTCTGATGCAAGACCAACTGCGCGACAAATGGGGCTTCAAGGGCTACGTGGTTTCCGATTGCGGAGCGGTGATCGATATCTTCGCAGGCCACCACTACAAGCCAACTCAGGCGCAAGCTTCGGCCATCAGCCTGCAGCGCGGCATGGATAACGAGTGCGCCGACTTTGTGGCAAAGACGAAGGACGACCACGACTACAAGCCCTATCTGGACGCGGTGAAGGAAGGCTACCTGAAGGAGAGTGACATTGACCGGTCACTTGTGCGGCTGTTTACGGCGCGCATGAAGCTGGGCATGTTCGATCCGCCGAAGATGGTGCCGTACAGCAAGATCAACCCCAACCAGCTGAACAGCCAGGCCCATAAGGCGCTGGCGCTGAAGCTTGCCAACGAGTCCATGGTGCTGCTGAAGAACGACGGCGTTCTGCCGCTCAAGACTTCGAATATCAAGATTGCGCTGGTGGGGCCGCTCGTGAATCAGACGAGGTTCCTGCTGGGCAACTACACCGGCATTCCCAACCACACAGTCTCCATCATGGAAGGGATGCAGCAGGAATTTGCCAACGACACGATCGACTACGTGGAGGGCACGCAGTTCCTCAGCAAGAAAGCCTCGCCGGTGCCGTCCGGGCTGTTGACCGTGAATGGCAAGCCGGGCGTGAAGGCGAGCTACTCCGAGATGCAGGGGATCACGCTCTCACCCGCCGACCCGAAGCCGACGGTTCTGGCCACCCGGATCGAGCCGGGAATCAATGCCGGCGCAGAGCCCCTACCCTCCGATGTTGCGGGTCTCCATCCGCTGGGCATTCGTTGGGAAGCTACCTTCACGCCCAAGGCGAGTGGGGAGTACGACCTGGGCATGAGGAGCAACGGCTACTTCAGCCTGAAGATCGATGGTAAGGAAGTGACACGGGGATGGCACTTCCGCGGTGTTGAAACCAAGCTTGACCGCATTGAGTTGCAGGCGGGCAAAGCTTACGCGCTGGAAGTGGACTATGGCCAGGGCGACAACACCGACGTAGCCGCCCAGTTAATGTGGCGCAAGGTGGATATGACCCCGCAGCCCGAAGCAATCGAAGCGGCAAAGAAGGCCGATGTGATTGTGGCTGTGGTGGGCATTACCAGCGAGCTGGAAGGCGAAGAGATGAAGGTGGACGTACCGGGATTCAAGGGTGGCGACCGCACCGCGATCACGCTCCCGAAGCCGGAACAGGATCTGCTGAAAGCTCTGGGCAGCACCGGCAAGCCGCTGGTGGTTGTGCTGGTGAACGGAAGCGCGTTGGCCGTGAATTGGGCCAAGGAGCATGCCAATGCGATTCTGGAAGCGTGGTATCCCGGCGAGGAAGGCGGATTGGCCGTGGCACAGACGCTCTCTGGCATGAACAACCCCGGAGGAAAACTCCCGGTGACGTTCTACACGGGCGTAGAGCAGCTGCCTCCCTTCGACGATTACGCGATGAAGGGCCGCACCTATCGCTACTTTGAAGGAACTCCTCTGTATCCATTTGGATATGGCTTGAGCTACACCACGTTCTCGTTCAGCGATCTGACCCTACCGAGCAGCAATGTGGAGGCGGGCGAACCGCTGATGGCCGCGGTGACGGTGAAGAACACCGGAAACCGGCCGGGCGACGAAGTGGCGGAGGTATATCTCACCTTCCCGAGTGTGCCGGGGGCTCCGCTGCGTGCGCTGCGTGCGTTCCGGCGCGTTCACCTGGAGCCGGGCGCGTCGCAGCAGGTCCAGTTCCTGCTGACGCCGCGCGACCTGAGCATGGTAACGGCGGCAGGCGAGCCGATTGTGGCCGAAGGCGACTACACACTCTCCGTGGGCGGTGGGCAGCCGAACTCCTCCGTGCAGGTGCTCACCAAGACGTTCCATGTGACGGGAACCAAAAACCTGCCGGAGTAATTCGCCGGCAGCCGGAACCTGCAAAGAAAAGGGGCGCTTCCCACGCGGGAGGCGCCCTCGTTCTTTGTGCTTCGGGCAAGCTACGGTGCGGGCAACAGCGCGGGCTCGCGCATCACCTGACGCATCTTCAGATAGACGGCGTTCGTCCAGCCAAAGCCGATTTCATTCGTGGTGTATCCGGCGCTCACCTGCACGTTGGCGTTGCCGGTCACGACGTTGTACTTCTCGCGGATGGTGCCGTCGTGGGCGAAGCCGGTATCGACGGTCGCATTCCATCTACGCGCGAGGCGTTGCGCGTCGGAGCGGAAACCTGCGGCATCCAGGCCGGCCACGCCCATCCAGTTCGTAGGAGCCCAGCCGAAGGGCTCGTCCCATTGCATGCCACTGTCAAAGTTGCTCATGGAGAGACCGCCGGGCCGCTCAAACAGATCAAGTTTGGCAACGACCCTTTTCGCTTCTCCGCGCGTGGCCACGCCAGCCCATAGCGGATAGAGCGCGGTGATGTACGCATAGGTGGAAGCCTTGTGGCGCAGGAAGTCGTAGTCTGCAAACTCGCCGGTCTTTGCCTGCCACAGATAGCGATGGATGTTGATGGCCCGCCGCTGCGCCTGGTGCTCCCACTTTCTTGCCTGGGTGGGCTGGCCGAGCAGTAGAGCGAAGTGCTCAAGGTCGCGCTCATAGCGGTAGAGCAGGCTGTTGAGGCCGACGGGAGCGTAGTGGTGCGCAGCTCCGTCGAAGGGTCCCCAGCGGAAGCTTGGATCGAAGCCGGACTCGCGCATCGCGCGGTCGCCAACGTAGAAGTCGCGGGTGAGGCGATAGCCGTCATACCAGGCGCGCAGGCACACCACGCTCGTATGCACGTTGCAACTGGTCTCTCTAAGACCCTCGGCCTCGGCAGCGTCCGGGTGCTGCGGTCCTTTCATCAGAAAATCCGCGCCGCCCGCATGAGGATGGGCCACAAGCCAGCGGATTACATCAATGTAGTAGGTGGCGTCGTCCGCCATTTCCGGCACCGGGCCGTTGCCGTAATCGAAGTAGCGGGCAAGGCCCGTGTTACCGGCGCGGTGTTCGGGCCGGATCCAGGTGGAGTGGTCCTTTTGCGCGAGTTCGAAGCCCTTCTGCAGCCAGGCATGCGCGTTGGCGCGGCCCTCCGGCGTGGCAGGAAAACTGCGCGGATTCTCATAGACAGCGCGAATCATGGAGGTGAGAAACGGCGGTTGTGAGCGCGTCAGGTAGTAGGTGCGGTTGGCGTTCAGCACGCCGCCGTAATGCTCAATCTCGAAGAAGAAGTTGTCGACCATGTCCTTGGCGAGGGCTTCGTGATGGTCGGCCTCGAGACCGAGCACGATAAAGTAGCTATCCCAGCCGTACATCTCATTGAAGCGTCCGCCGGGCACGACGTAAGGATGCGGCAGGTACAGCAGACCCTCGGCCGGCAGTTCTTCCGGGCGCACGTCGCCGATCTTCTCAATGCGCCGCGGAAGGGAGAGCACCCGAACGTGGCACTTCTGCTCCAGAGCGGTCACCTCCGGCGGAGCGGGCACGTCGGCTGGCATGTAGAGCACTGGGTTGGCCGTGATCTTGATGTCGACGAGCGAGTGGCACTCCGTCATGGAGCGGGTGAGCGTGCTCCAGGTGGCGTGGATGTACTGGAGAGTTGAGGCGGAGCTGGGCGCAACGTCCGGCGGTGCTGCGGGAGCCTGTGCGTGCGCGATTGAGATTGCGGCGAATGCAAGAAAAAACAAGCGAAACAGTTTCATTGTGACCCTCGGTTTTTGGAACCGTGAATGCCTTGGAGTGTATCGCACGGGATGCTCGGGATGCCCGCAGAATTCGCATGCGCGGGAACACTGCGCGGCGATGCGGTGTCTACAACAACACAGCCGGCCTGCGAAAGGCTCGGAGCTGCAGACGGGAAGCCGAAGACCGGGAGGCGGATATGTTTGAGGACGCGACATTTGAAAGCACAGGAAGAATCCACACGGGCAGCCGCAAATGGATGCCGGCCACACTCGCGTTGAACGGCACGGCGCTGCTGGCGCTGGTTCTCATTCCACTCATGCATCCCGAGGCGCTGCCTCAGCATGTGCTCTCACTGCTGCTTCAGCCGCCGCAGCCCGAGCAGCCGCGGGCAGTGACACACGAAGCCGCTCAGCCCGCAACTGCCGCCGGACCCGCGATGGATCGGGTGTTTCAGGCGCCGCGATTGATGCCGAATCGAATCCTCATCGTGTCGGATCCGGAACCGAGGACCGGCGAAGCGCTGGCCAGGTGGAATCCGAATCCGGGCATGCCGGGCAACGGGAAGGGAGTTATCGACGGCCACGGAGCCACTCCGGTAGTCCGGCCCTCGACGCCCGCGGCGGTGCGCGTCTCCGGCAGCGTGGTGGACGGCCTGCTGATCCGCAAGACACTACCCGAGTATCCGGCGTTGGCGAAAACCATCCACGTGCAAGGGACGGTGGTGCTGCAGGCCACCATCTCCAAACAAGGTACGATTGAGAATCTCCGCGTGGTCAGCGGCCCGGCGCTCCTGCAGCAGGCCGCGCTAACCGCGGTGAAGACGTGGCTCTACAGGCCTTATCTGCTGAGCGGCCAGCCGGTGGAGGTGGAGACCACGGTGAGCGTGGTGTTCCGGATGGAATGAAAGCGAGGGTGGCGCAGGGCGCGCCTCATCGGCGACAATCTCAAATGCCATGAGAAATCTTTCCCGCCGCGCATTTCTTAAGTCCGCCTCCGCCGCCACCCTTGCCGCCGCCGCACTTCGCGGATTTGCCGAGCCGGCAAAGCAGCGCGTGTTTGTCGCCTCCAACTCGCCGGACGGCGTTCTTGCTTACGACTGGGATGGCGCCACAGGCACGCTGTCGCCGGCGGGCGTGGCCGCGAAGATCAAAATGGTGGACTGGATTGCATTTTCGCCGGGGCACGAGTATCTGTACGCCGCGTGCGAGGTGGACACCTTTAACGGCAAGCCGACAGGCGAGGTGGCGAGCTTTCGCGTGGAGGATGGCGACCTGTTTCCGCTGTCGACACGCAACTCGGCGAGCAAGGGAACCTGCCAGGTGGCGGTGGACAAAACGGGCAGCGTGCTGCTTTCCGCGGACTACGGTGGCGGCAGCGCGGCCAGCTTCAAGATCACCGACGGCAAGCTGAGCGAGCACGTGTGGACCCAGCACTACACGGCACACGGACCGAACCGTGATCGACAGAAGTCTGCGCATGCGCATTTCTGCTCCTACTCGCCGGACAACCGCTTTGCGTACGTAAACGACCTGGGCGGCGACCGGATTCACATCTACCATCTGGACACGGAGACGGCGAAGCTGCGGCACGCAGGCACTTACCACGGTGCGCCGGGTTCGGGCGCGCGCACCCTGCACTTTCATCCCAACGGACACACGGCCTACTGCGTGAATGAGATTGTGTCCACGGTGGACGTGCTGGAGTGGCACAAGTCCAACGGGCTTTTGACGCTGGTGACGCGGATTCAACTGCTGCCGGCGGGCCATCACGGTCCTTCACGCGCGTGCGACACAGTAATCACCCGCGATGGACGGTTTGTGTACTTTGCCAATCGGCTCGACAACTTTCTTTACAGCTTCAAGGCGGATCCGGAGACGGGTGCGCTGACGCCGATGGTGCGCTCCAGTTGCGGCGGCAAGACGCCGCGCAACTTTACCCTCGACCCAACGGAGCGCTGGATGCTGGTGGCCAACCAGGCTTCGAGCCTGCTCAGCGTCTTTGCGCGCAACCCGGAGACCGGCGAGCTGGCGAACGAAGGCAAGAGCGTCGCCGCGGCCACGCCCATGTGCATCGCGTTTGTGCAACAGCAAGGTGGCTAATTCTTCAGAACATGGCCCCTTGCGTGTGTGCCTTCGGTCCACGCCAATTCCGAAAATGCTTT
>DATKTQ010000210.1:0-13027 GCA_035531055.1 Occallatibacter sp.
GGAGCGGCGGAGCACGGCTACAATCTAGACAGATGTCTGACGCGCTTTATCTGAGCATGTGGTATCCGAATTTGCGGCTGGCCGATCTGGCCGCGAAGGTGACGGCGGTGCTGGGCACCTTTGCCGCGCATGGGGGCGAGGCGCGGGTGTATGCGGCGACGGTGTGGCCGGTGCGCTGGAGCGAGTCGCCGGTGTTTCAGCACGTGTATGGCCGGGGCGAGCGGGGCGCGGCGCCGGGGCATGCGGTGGAGCAGGCGCTGGAACTGCTGCACGAGGACTACGCGTACGAATTTCAGATTGGATGGAGCCTGTGGGAGCTGGAGACGGCTCCGGAAGCAGAGGCGCGCTGGGTGCGGGAGCCGCGGCTGGTGCGGGTGACGGCGTTTGGTCCGCTGTTTGACGAGGGAGCTTATGAGCAGGACGGGCACATCCGCGTGGACTTTGGCAGCGATGTGCCGTTTCTGGAGGAAGAGGCGGACCTGGACACGGTGGGTTCGCGGCACGTGGAAGAGAATGTGCGGCAGCTGGTGGCGCTGACGGGGGCGGTGGAGAAGGCGTCTGGCGCGACGGCGCGGCTGCTTTGGAGCGAGCTGGGCGAGAGCCTGGCGCAGCGGCTTGCGGCGCGGCTGAGCAAGGGGAACTGAGGGGTGCGATTCACCATTGAACGGCTGCGGACGATGGTGCTGGCGGCAGGGATTCTGCTGATTGCGGCGCTGGTGGTGTTTCTTGCGGCGGGCAAGTGGCGAAACCCGCTGAGCAAGAAGGACCTGCCGAAGCGGCTGGGCATCAACATCCAGCAGGACTTTAGCGGGGTGACGTACACGCAGGCGCGGGGCGGGCACACACTGTTCAAGATTCATGCGTCGAAGGTGGTGCAGCTGAAGCAGGGCAATGCGCTGCTGCATGAGGTAGTGATTGAGCTGTACGGAGAAGACGGTGCGCGGGTGGACCGGATTTCCGGCAACGAGTTTGAGTACGACGAGCATGCGGGATTGGCCAAGGCGGCGGGGCCGGTGGAGATTACGGTGATGCGGCCGGGGGAGAGCCTGGCGGTGGCGCCGAAGGGCGGGGAGCTGGGCAAAGCGGCGCAGACGGCGGGGCGCGGGTCAATCGGGTCAAGCAGATCAAGCGGGGCAAGCGGATCAATCCACGTGAAGACGAGCGGGCTGGTGTTTGACCGAAACAGCGGTGTGGCGCGCACGGACCAGCGAGTGGAGTTTACGCTGGCGCAGGGCAGCGGAAGCGCGGTGGGCGCGGTGTTTGACTCGCAGGGGGGCACGCTGGAGCTGGGCCACGCTGTGGAGCTGACGACGGAGCGCGGCGGAGACGCGGTGCGGCTGACGGCTGGGCATGCGGAGTTTGACCGCGGGGCGCAGGTTTGCCGGCTGACGGGGGCCGCGGCGAGCTATCGCGGAGGCGAGGCGAAGGCCGAAGACGCGACGGTGTTGTTTGGCGCGGATGGGGCGGCGCAGCGGCTGACGGCGATGAATGGATTTGAGCTGACAACGGTGAGAGGCGGACGGCTGGCGTCGCCGCAGGGGTATCTGGAGTTCGGCGCGCACAATGAGCCGAGGCGCGGGCACATGGCTGGCGGCGTGACGATGGACGAGGCGGGGCAAGGGCGCACGGTGCATGGAACGGCTCCCACACTGGAACTGGCGTTTGACGGGCGGGGCGTGCTGCGGCAGGCGCACCTGGAGCGGGGTGTGCGGCTGGTGAGCGATGAGGCGCAGCAGACGGCGAAGGGACTGCTGCGGACGCACCGGGAGTGGGATTCGCCGGTGGCGGACCTGCTGTTTCGCAGTGCGGGGCACGGGCAACTGGAGCTGGCCAGCATTCACGGGACGGGCGGCGTGGTGGTGACGGGGCAGAGCCGGCGCGGCGACAGCGCCATGGCGCCGTCGCGGCTGAGTGCGGCGGAGGTGACGGGCACGTTCGGCGCGGACTCCGCGCTGAAGACGATGACGGGCTCGGGTAACGCAGAGATGGAAGAGACATCGCTGGACGGGACGCGGCAGACGACGCACGGGGACCGGCTGGTGGCGAACTTTTCCGGGGAACGCGGTGGGGAGCGCGGCGGGCGCGTGCGGAGCGGGCATGCGGGCTCGGCGCAGATTGCGTCCGCGACGGTGGAAGGCCATGTGGTGCTGGTGCAGCAGGCGCGGACGAAGCCGGGACACGCCGCCGCAGCGCCGTTGCGGGCCACGGCGGAGCGTGCCGTGTATGACAGCGGGGGCGAGTGGCTGCACCTTTTCGGCAGTCCGCACGTGGAGAATGGGGGGCTGCAACTGGCGGCGGACCGGTTGGATGTGTCGCAGGCATCCGGCAAGGCGTTTGCGCGGGGCAATGTGCGGGCGACGTGGCTGGGAGCGGATGCGGGCAAGGCTGCCGGGGCGGTGCGGACATCGGAAGCCGCGGAGCTGGGTGGACAGGGGCCGGCGCACGCGATTGCCGCGGAGGCGGAACTGAATCAGACGACCGGGGAAGCCACGTTTACCGGGCAGGCGCGGCTTTGGCAGGGTGTGAATTCGATTGCAGCGCCGAAGATTGTGCTGGACCGGAAGGGGCAGATGTTGCGGGCCGAGGGCGCGGGCGCGAAGGAGTCGGTGCGCGTGGTGCTGGTGGGCGCGGCGGCCGCAGGCAAGGGGAAAGCAGGCGGGCAGGCGCAGCCGGCGGTGATACGGATTCGCGGGGGCCGGCTGGTCTATCGGGCGGCGGAGCGCAAGGTGCGGATGACAGGCACGGCGGGCGGGGACGTGGTGGCCGAGACGGCGGATGGCACGACGCAGGCCGATGAGATGGAACTGGACCTGCTGCCGGCGGCGCACGCGACCGGCGCCAGCGCGGCGGCGCACGTGGACCGGCTGACGGCGCGGGGGCATGTGACGCTTCGCTCCGAGGGGCGAGAAGGCACGGGCGAGCAGCTTGTGTTTCACGGTGAGACGGGCGAGTATGTGCTGACGGGCACGGCGGCTGCGCCTCCGCGGCTGATGGATCCGACGCGAGGGACGGTGACGGGCGAAGCTTTGATTTTCAACAGCCACGATGATAGCGTCAGAATCGAAGGCGGAGGCAGCAAGACCACCACAGACACGACGGTGCCGCGGCGCCGCCCCAGACAAGGCTGACCGCCTGAAGAAGAGTGGATGAACACACTGATCGCGGAAGGAATCGGGAAATCCTACAAGGGACGGCAGGTGGTTCGTGGCGTGAGCCTGCGGATCTCCCGGGGAGAGGTGGTGGGTCTGCTGGGGCCGAACGGCGCCGGCAAGACGACCAGCTTTTACATGATTGTGGGCCTGGTTCCGCCGGAGACGGGGCGGGTGCTGGTGGACTCGACCGAGATTACGCGGGTGCCCATGTATCTGCGGGCGCGGAATTTCGGCATCAGCTATCTGCCGCAGGAGCCGTCGGTGTTTCGCAAGCTGACGGTGGAGGAGAACATTCTGGCGGTGCTGGAGGCGCAGCCGCTGGACAACCGGGAGCGCAGGGCAAGAACCGACCGGCTGATTCAGCAACTGAACCTGGCGCACATCCGCACGACGCGGGGCTACGCGCTGAGCGGCGGAGAACGGCGGCGCGTGGAGATTGCGCGCTCGTTGTGCATCCAGCCGAACTTCATTCTGCTGGACGAGCCGTTCAGTGGGATTGATCCGATTGCGGTTTTGGAACTGCAGAAGATTATTTTTGATTTGAAGCAGAGCGGCATCGGGATTTTGATTACCGACCACAACGTGCGGGAGACGCTGAGCGTGACGGACCGGGCCTATATTATTGCCGAAGGAAAAATCTTTCGGACGGGTACGCCCCATGAGCTGGGCAACGATGTGGAGGTGCGGCGGGTGTACCTAGGCGAGGGCTTCTCGCTGAGTTGAGAGCGGCAGCCGGGGGCGAATTGGTTGCATAGGATAGTCAATCCCCCGAAGGTCATGGTTGCCATAAGCGGAATGAGCCCTAGACTAGAAGGGAATGGGGGAGCCCATTCCGGGAATGTGGTGTCGGCAGGATTGGAGAACACTTCACTTCTTTTCCAATCCCATTACACTGGGGATATTCCCCAACGGGAACAGAGTCTCGCTTATGGCACTATTGCAACCCAAGTTGTCTCTGAAGGTCGCGCAACGCCAGGTCCTGACACCGGGCCTGATGCAGATGGTGAGCGTGCTTGCGCTCAACAAGCTGGAACTGAAGGAGATGATCGACGCCGAGATGGTGGAGAACCCGGTCCTCGAGGAGATCGACGAGACGGTTCCCATGCTGGACGAGGTGGCGGAGCGGCAGGAGCGGCAGGAACGCCAGGAACGGCTGGAACGCCAGGATCGGCTGGAGCGGCTGGAGGCCGGGGCCACCGAGGCGCCGAGCACGCCGCAGGACTCGTTTAACGAGGTTGATTTTGGCTCCTACTTCCAGGACTATCTGGACCCTGGATACCGGACGCAGCCGGAATACGAGGAGAATGAGCGGCCCTCGTTTGAGAATTTTCTCTCCCAGCCGACGACACTTACAGATCACCTGGCATGGCAGCTGGGAGCGCTGACGCTGGAAGCGCGACTGGCGCAGGCGGCGGAGTTCGTGGTGGGCAATCTGGATGAAGGTGGATACCTTTCCGCGGATGAGGAGGAGCTTGCCGGGGCGCTGCGGCAGTTTGGCGAGCTTCGGAACCTGGACGAGGCTGGGGCCAGGGAACTTCTGGGGCGGGCAATTGACCTGGTTCAGCATCTGGATCCGGCGGGCGTGGCGGCGCGAGATTTGCGCGAGTGCCTGCTGATCCAGATTGCGGCGCAGCAGCAGGAGTATGCGCACCTGTATGCGCGCCAATCCTCGGAGAACGAGGAGGATGTGCATCGCACGTTTCGGGAAGCGGCCGAGGCGCAGCTGGAAGAGCGCCGACGCAGCATGGAAGTGGCGGCGCTGATTGCGGACCAATATTTGCCGCTGATGCTGAAGCGGGACCTGAAGGACCTGGCGAAGGCGGCGCAGGTGACGCCGGAAGAGGTGCAGGCGGGCGTGGAATTTCTGCGCACCCTGGACCCGCGGCCGGGGCGGTTGTACAACCGGGAGCAGACGCGGCTGATTGAGCCAGATGTGGTGTTTACCAAGCGGGGCGGCGAGTGGGTGGTGACGATGAATGAAGAGGACCTGCCCAGCCTGCGCCTGAGCCAGCGCTACCGGCGCATGCTGGTGGCTGACGGCACGGAAAAGGAAGTAAAGGAATATGTGAAGGAGCGCTTCCGTTCTGCGCTGCAGCTGATGCGCAACATTGCGCAGAGGCGCAACACGATTCTGCGCACGTGCGACGTGATTGTGCGGCGGCAGCAGGAGTTTCTGGAGATCGGCATTGAAGCGCTTCGGCCGATGATGATCAAGGAAGTGGCGGAAGAGATTGGCGTGCACCCCTCGACGGTGAGCCGCGCAGTGGCCAACAAATATGCGCACACGCCGCAGGGCGTGATTGAGCTGCGGTTCTTCTTCTCAGAGGGAGTGAACGGACCGGAGGGTGCGGATACGTCGCTGCTGGTACTGAAGCGCAAGGTTCGTAAGTTGATTGAAGAGGAAGATGTGCGGCGTCCGCTGACGGACGACCAGTTGGCTGCGATGCTGCATGCGCAGGGAATTCAGCTGACGCGGCGCACGGTGGCCAAGTATCGCGAAGACATGAACATTCCTTCCACGCATCAGCGCCGGCGGCGCGACAAGTAGCTCCTTTCAAGAAAAAGGAAAACACAGCAGAGAGACAACGCAGGATGGGCCGCGTGAGAGTGAAGACACGTGCGCGGGAAGCACTTGCAGCGCGAGGCCGTGTGGATACTGACGATAACGAATGCGAGGGATGTCTCGTCTAAGCAGGTGGACCGAACACCTCCGGTACGTGGCGACGCGGAGGCCCAAGCCAATTCAAGCTGAGGAGATACTTTGCATGAAATGTGAAGTCGCAATACCCGTGTCGATTGCCGTTGCCTCGCTGGCTCTTGTCTGTTTGCTGCCGGCGCAAGCGCGGGCGAGCATGCCTGCATCCAGTGCGCATTCGATTGCCCTAACCAGCGCGGCCAAGCGCGAAGCGATGGAGATGGTTCCGGTGCAGACGTCGCTGATGCACGGCCTGGACGCGCGCAAGGAGAAGCCGGGAGAGCAGTTCAAAGTGAAGCTGCGAGGAACGGCACACCTGAAGAACGGTCCGGAGCTGCCGAGCGGCACCACACTGATTGGCACGGTGGCGACCGACCACATGCGCTCACATGGAACGTCGCGGCTGGCGCTTCGCATTACCGAGGCGCGGCTGAAGGATGGAAAGATGATTCCGATCAAGGCGACGATTGTGAACGTGGCGCAGCCGCTGACCGGATTCTCGATTGATGACGAGACGGTGGCGTCGACCTTGTGGTCGGACAAGACGATACAGGTGGATGAGCTCAATGCGATTTCCGGCATCGATCTGCACAGCAACGTTGCGGCCAAGAACTCGGGTGTTTTTGTATCCAACCGGAAGGATGACGTGAAACTGGACTATGGAATCCGGCTGACGCTGGCGATCGCAGCGCGCGGCAAGGCGGCGAAGGGCGCCGCCTGAGGCCGACGGAGGGTCGAGACGAAGCGGCGGAAGCGCGTGAGAGAGCCGGTCGGTGAGCGGCCGGCTCTTTCTGGAATGCCTGACGGGCAGCGGAACGGCCGGAAATTTCCCGCGGACGTGCTCGTCCAGGACGAAACGTGACTATAATCGTGCACATGCTCTGCTGTGCACCCCACCAGCGCATACCCAATTCCCTGAACCCCGTCCAAACCCTGTGCCTCGGCTGCGCAAACTCAGCGCGGCGGAGCGCGTGCGACTGCCTCGGTGGCACAAGCGGAGTTGCGCGGCGCAGAGCGGAGGGTTAAGGAGAAACGAGCGAGCTAAGGTGGATGGAATGTATTCGAAATTTTGATGCGTAACCACATTTCTTCCGCGGGCGCTGCCGGCGGAGGGAAGAACGAGCGGAGGCTGACCATGGAAGTGGAGTACACCGCCAGGCAGGTAAGCGTGCCCAAGGCGCTGCGCGCGCAGGCCGAAGAGGGCATGGAACGGATCGCCCGCATACTGGGCAAAACCGCGAGAGCCAGCATCATGTTTCGCGCGCAGAGACATTTACATATTGCAGAACTTACGGTGAAGGCGCGGCTGCAGACGATTGTGGCGGCAGGCAAGGCGGCAACGCTGGAGAGTGCGCTGCGGCAGGCGCTGGCGCATGCGGAACTGCAGGCGCAGCGGTACCGGGACCGGCACTACCAGCGGAAGCGGCTGCCGAAGGAGGAACGAGTTTTGGAGGCGCCGCCGGTGGTGCGGCAGAAGACGCGAGCGGCGGCACCGGAGTTGGGAGTTGGAAATGGGAAACCGGCGCGGGCCAAGGCGTCGGCGGCGATTGCGGTGCATTCGTTCCCGGCCAACATGACGATGGTGGAGCCGCACGTGCTGCGCAGCGAGGAGGCGATGAGCATGAAGGCGATGACGATTGAAGAGGCGGTGAAAGATGCGGAGTTCCGCGACCGGGACCTGCTGATTTTTCGCAACGTGGCGGGAGACCTGTTTGTGCTGCATCGGCGGCGGGACGGGCAGATGGAACTCGTGGAGGTTCCTTAAGATGGTGCGGAACGCGCGGTAAATTGACCCTGGAAGACGGACGCCCCGGCAGGCAAGGAAGCTCGCCGGGGCGTTCTGTTTGCGGGCGAGGGCGGGCGGCGAGAGGAGAAATTGGAGCGTTGGGAGTGCCGGTTGCAGCGGCTCCCGGTGTAGGATTGTGGCCATGACGACTCGCAAATCGGCTCCCCGAATAAAGCCCGCCCGATGGGCCGCCAACCTGAAGAAACGCCCCAAAGCTCCGGGCAAGGAACTGGTGATTGTGACCGGGATTTCCGGCGCGGGGAAGGCCTCTGCCCTGAAGGCGTTTGAGGACCTGGGCTATCACGCGGTGGACAATCTTCCGCTGGAACTGCTGCCGGAGTTTGCAACGCTGGTGGGCAAGTCGCAGGAGCTGGAGCGGGCCGCGATTGTGGTGGACGTGCGCGAGGGGTCGACGCTGGACAGGCTGCCGGAGATTTTGAAAGGGGTTCGGCATGTGCTGCCGACGCGGGTGGTGTTTCTGGACGCGCAGGACGGGGTGCTGGTGCGTCGCTACTCGGAGACGCGGCGGCCGCATCCGCTGCGGATGTCGGAGACGGTGGAGCGCTCGATTGTGGAGGAGCGGCAACTGCTGGACCCGATTCGCAATGTGGCGGATACGCTGATCGACACCTCAAACTTCAACGTGCATGAGCTGCGGGCGCATATCCAGGAGCGGTTCGGGCACGAGGACAAGGTGCAGAGGCTTCTGGTTTCGTGCCTGAGCTTCGGCTTCAAGAACGGTGTGCCGCTGGACGCGGACATGGTGTTTGACGTGCGTTTTTTGCCGAATCCTCACTTTGTGCCGGCGTTCCGAAAGAAGACGGGAAAAGATCCGAAAGTTGCCGCGTTTGTGCGCGGGTTTCCGCAGACAGAGGAGTTTCTGGGTAAGGTAACTGACCTGATGCTGTACTTATTGCCGCGCTATGTGGAGGAAGGCAAGAGTTATCTGACTGTTGCTTTTGGATGCACGGGCGGGCAGCACCGCAGCGTTATGATGGCGGAAGAGATGAAGAAGCGGCTGCGGAAAGCCGGATATACGGTGAAGGTCATTCATCGGGATATACCGAGATAGATGCACAAGTTAGTTTGAGTTAGACGTATCCATGGAGCAAGGCAGGCCGCTGCTGAGCTGGCAGAGGGGAAAATCGGGCGTGCGATCGGGAAAGTCGCGGAGCCATTGCTGGAACAGGCGGTCGAAGTCCTGATCCTGAGTGTGCGAGGGGACGAGCCAGACGAGAGCATGGGGTGCGATGACCTTCTGGAAGGGCTCGGGGCGGTCCGGCCTGCCGATTTTTCCGGGTGTGACAAACCAATCGAACCAGAGCGAAGGGATCCGGAGAGCCGCGGCAGGCGGGTCGAGGTTCCAGCGGTCTTTGACGAGCAGATGGGCGGGAAGGGCGCGGGCGCGAGGGTCGTGGAAGACGACGTCGGCGGCGTCTTCGCGGATCTGCTGGAGGACAACGCCGGCGAGATCCGGATGCGCGGCGGCAACTTCGAGCGCGAGGTCTGCGCCGAGGCCCTGGCCGACGAGAAGGATGGAGCCGGGCGGGACGTGGCGAGTGCTGGTGAGGTATTGGATGGCCCAGTCGGCGTCCTGGCGCCAGTGGGCCTCACTGGGGTGGACGAATTGGCTTTGGCCGTAGCCGCGGTAGTCGATGGCGAAGACGGTGAGTCCGGCGTTGTGGAGGCGCTGCAGCGCGCCGACGGTGTCACTGAGGTTGCCGTTGGCGCCGTGGAAGTAGAGCGCGACGTAGTTTGCGAAGGGCGAGTTGGGCGCGGCGGGAATCCACCAGCCGCTGAGGCGGGGGACGCCGGACTCGGTGGTGGCGAAGGCGACCGGGCTGAAGGGGATTCCGGCTTCTGCGGGGGTACGCGTGAGCTGCGAGCTGGGATGGTACAGCAACTGCCAACTGCCCTGCCAGAAGACGAAGCAGAACGCGACCCAGGCGAGGACCACTGCGCCGACGACGACGGCGCCGAGGGTGCCGAGGAGCCACCAGGGCGAGACGGTGGGCGGCTGGCCGGACGAGTGGGCGGCGCGGGTCGGGTTTTGCGGGGGCTTCTTTTGGGGCATGTCTGGTTCGATTCGCTTTGAGCGCCAACGCTTGGGGCGCTCCTTTATGCTAATGGCACAATTTGAGGCGGGCGAGTGGACGGTGCCCGGAGTTGGGGAGGGATGACGATGTCAGGACTTGTGCGGATCTGTTCGCAGGCGGAGTTGCCGGCGCCGGGTGAGGTGAGCGAGGTGTCGGCTGAGGGGCGCATTTTTTGCGTGGCGAATTTGGATGGGACGATTCACGTGTTGAACGGTGAGTGTCCGCATGAGGGCGGGCCGCTGGGCGAGGGACGAATAGAAGACGGGCGCGTGGTGTGCCCGTGGCACGAATACTCATTTGACCTGCAGACGGGCGCGGAGTGGCACGACACGGAGATGAAGGCTGAGGTGTATGAGGCCGTGGTGGACGGCGGCGAGTTGCGGGTGAAGTTGTAAGCAACGCGGGAAGAGCTGGAAACGATGAGGGCCGGAGGCGATGCTCCGGCCCTGCGTGCGTGTGGATGAGCGCTAGTAATGAACGATGGCTGAAAAGGAGTCGGGCTTGAGGCTGGCTCCGCCGACGAGTGCGCCGTCGATTTCCGGTTGGCCGCAGAGTGCGGTGGCGTTGTCTGGCTTGACGCTGCCGCCGTAGAGGATGCGCATGGCCTGGGCGACTTCGGGGCCGAGGAGTTTGGAGACTTCCGCGCGGATGATCTGGTGGGCATCGACGGCCATTTCTGGCGTGGCGGTTTTGCCGGTGCCGATGGCCCAGACGGGCTCATAGGCGATGACGATGGGCGCGGCGGCGGCGGGCGTGATGCCGGCGAAGGCGCCGTTGATCTGGGTCTGGAGCACGCTGGCGGTTTGGCCTGCTTCGCGCTCGGCGAGGACTTCTCCGATGCAGACGATGGGCAGGATGCTGTGCTCTAGCGCGGTGTGGAGCTTTTTGTTGACGATTTCGTCGGTCTCGGCGAAGTACTGGCGGCGCTCCGAGTGGCCGATGAGGGTGTGCGTGCTGCCGACGGCGATGAGCTGGCCGATGGAGGTTTCGCCGGTGTAGGCGCCTTCCTCAGCGAAGTGGATGTTCTGGCAGCCGACGGCGACGTTGGAGCCCTTGGCGGCCTCGATGACGGTGGGCAGGAGGACGGGCGAGGGAAAGAGGGCGATCTGGTCGCGGGTGTGGCCGGCGACGAGGGGCAGAAAGGCCTGGACGAAGGCCGCGGCCTCGGCGGGCGTTTTGTACATTTTCCAGTTGGCAGCGATGAGCTTTGTACGAGACATTTTTCAGGGTTCCTCATGCTGATTTTATCGGATGGAGGCGTGGCGGCCGGGTGACGGACGGCACAGGGTCACAGGATCACAGCCGGAAATGAGGGTTTTGGACTGTGCTGCACAGTTTCACAGCCGCTGGCCCCTTCGGGGCAGCTATCTGCCGTCAGCTTTCAGCTTGTTTGCTGCTGGATGATGGCGTGGGTTTTCCTTTCACAGTTCTATTGTGCGACGGGGCGGGGAAATAGTCAGCAAAAGGTTGCTGGGAATTTGTCGGGTGGAATGAGGGAGTTAGAAAAAAGTTGGGCGGAGAGGGGTTGACGGGGGGAAGGAGTTGCTTTCCCAGGTCCCAGAAGCGAGACCTTGATGGGATAAGGACGAAGGCTTCTACGATGGTGCAGTGGTTTTTGGATTGAGGACCAGAGACTACGAGCCAAGGGAGAAGCCTTCTATGAAGATTGTAGGATGTGATTTCCATCCCCGGTGGCAGCAGATAGCGATTTTTGACAGCGAGACCGGCGAGATAAGCGAACACAAGCTGGTGAACGGCGATGGCGCAGCCGAGCAGTTTTATCGCGCATTGGCGCCGCCGGCTTTGGTGGGCGTTGAGGCCTGCGGTAACAGCCAGTGGTTTGTGGATCTGTTGCAAGGGCTTGGTCACCAGGTTTGGGTCGGGGATGCGGCCCAGATTCGCGCCAGCTATGTGCGCAAGCAGAAGACCGATCGGCGCGATGCGGGGCACATTCTGAAGCTGCTGATGGAAAACCGATTCCCGAAGCTATGGGTACCGACAGCCGAGCAGCGGGATCTCCGGCAGTTGCTGATTCACCGGCACAAGCTGGTGGAGATTCGCACCCGGGTGAAGAACGGGCTACAGCACCTGGCGCTGAACCGTGGCATGCAGAAGCAGAGAGCCCTGTGGAGCGTTCGGGGGAGGGCTTGTTTGGAAAAACTTCCCCTCGAAGGCTGGGGTGCGCAACGACGGACAGACTTGCTGAAGCTGTTATCGCAACTGGACGCGCAGATCGGCGAGTTGGATGAGGCGGTAAGCTGTGCGGCAGACGCGCATCCACAGGCGCGGCTGCTGATGACGCAGCCGGGAGTGGGTCCGATCACTTCGCTGGCCTTTGTGCTGACCATCGGCGAGGTAAGTCGCTTCCGGCACAGCGGCCAGGTGGCCAGCTACGTCGGGCTGATTCCGCGCGAGCACAGCTCGGGCGGCAAGCAGCGGCTGGGTGCGATTACCAAGCAAGGCAACCGGTTTCTGCGCCAGTTATTAGTGGAAGCGGCACAGACCGCGAATCGGCTGGATGAAGGATTTCGCAAGCAGTATCAGGCTCGCTGCCACCACAAGCCGAAAGGCGTGGCCAAGGTGGCAGCGGCCCGGAAGTTGGCCGTGCGACTCTACTGGATGCTCAAGCAGAACGTTGGCTATCCGGAGATCGCCCATATCGAGAGCAGCTCGCGGGTGCCCCTGACCGGAAAATGCCAGGTCGAGACTTTGAATGAGCGCTCTCGCATCCAGCACTAGGCTGGGTGTTCGCATAGAAGCATCATGGCCTGTTATTGATGGCCGTATCGATGGTTGGTGAGGCGTGAATGCCCACCGGAAGTTGATGTAGCGTGAAGTTCAAATGCTCTGGTCCTCAACCATCCTGGCGCTACTCGCGGTGCTCGCGCACCGCACAGGATAAGTACGCCTCAACTCGTGCTTGACAAAGCCTTCGTCCTTATCGAGGGGCACCCAGTTTCTGGAGTTGGGATGGATCATTGAGACCTGAGCCACCCGCCACAAAACAGAGAGTGGAATGGAACCACGAAATGGAGGAGTCTGATGAAACTCACTCAAACCTCGCTCATCCTCGCGACCTTATTGGTCGCTTGTCTTGCTGGCACAGCCCTGGCCCAAGTGGGTAGCCGCGCTCGACGATTGTATGACCCGAACACAGAAACCACTGTCAAAGGCACGGTAGAGAAGGTAACGGAGATCGGCCGCCAGGGCGGACCGGTACCCATCTTACCCTACGAACGAATGAGCAGACGTACGACGTACATGTCGGTCCGTCAGCGTATGTTGCAAAGAGTGGATT
>DATKTQ010000211.1:0-11702 GCA_035531055.1 Occallatibacter sp.
CTCATCAAGGCCGTCATGCGCGCCACGCAGCGCGCCAAGGAGCTGGCAGCGGGATAGGCAGGCCAAGTTTGACGACGCAACGCCCAACCTGGCTGCCCGGCTACCTGCCTGAACTGGACGGGCTGCGCGGTCTCGCCATCCTCGCGGTGGTCCTCTACCACTGCAGCCCGCGACTCGTCGGCACTTGGCTGCATCCCGTCGCCATCTGGGGATGGTCCGGCGTCACGCTCTTCTTTTTCCTCAGCGGCTTTCTCATCACCTGCAATCTTCTGGGCGCGCGCGACCGGCCGCACTACTTCCACAACTTCCACGCCCGCCGCATCCTCCGCATCTGGCCCGTCTATCTGCTGCTGCTCGCCTGGGTCTACGCTCACGCTCCCTGGTACGTGGGTGGAAGCGTATGGCACGCCGTGCGCACCGCGCCCTGGTGGGCTTATTTTCTTTTTCTGCAGAATCTATTTCCGCTCGCGCTGCCCCCCGCGCTGGGGCCCACCTGGGCCCTCGCCATTGAAGAGCAGTACTACTTCCTGTGGGCGCCGGCCGTGCGCTGGCTGCGCAACCCCGCGCTGCTTTCTCTGCCGCTCGTCGCCGCGCTCATCGCAGCGCCTCTGTTTCGCCGTTCGCACTTCAGCTGGCTTACGCCCACGCACAGCCTAACGCACCTCGATGGCCTCGCTCTCGGCAGCCTGCTTGCCATCGGGATCTACACGCTCCGGCTCAGTCGACGCGCCTGGCTCACCCTTGGGCTCGTCTCGTTTGTCGCTGGCACCGTTGCCGTCTTCACCATCGCCGCCGGCACCGCATTTCTTGACACAGCGCTCTCCTTCGCCTACGGTGGCGCGGTGCTCGCACTCGCCGCTTCCGTCGGCGCGCGCAATCCCGTCCACATCCTGCTGCGCCGCGGCCCGCTCGCCTTTTACGGCAAAATCAGCTACGGCCTCTACATGATTCACATCTCAGTCTTCATTTACTTCGGTTGGTTCGACCTGAAGATGGACCCCTACGGCATCCCCGGCAACCTGACCATCGTCGCATTCCGTCTGGCGGCCTCCACGCTGGTGGCAACCTTGCTGTGGTACGGCTTCGAGTCGCGCATTCTCAAGCTGAAGCGCTACTTTTAACACTCCGCGGAATCCAGCATCCATCGCGTCTTTGCGGCGCCACATCCCGCCAGGTGGGCCAGCGTCCCGGCGCAATGTGACCTGAATCACCCCATCCTTTCGCACTTGGCTGCTAGGCTTTTCCTTGGCACGGGAGTCCAAATCCTTGCGAGGTGAATCATGACCACAGCAACCGGCAAGAGCACGCTAAGCCCAGAGATGCTGGCAAACATGGATGCCTATTGGCGCGCGGCGAACTATCTTTCCGTCGGCCAGATTTACCTGAAGGACAATCCCCTGCTGGAACGGCCGCTCACGCTGCAGGACGTGAAGCCGCGCCTGCTGGGACACTGGGGCACCACGCCCGGCCTCAACTTTCTTTACGTGCACTGGAACCGCATCATCCGCGAGCGCGACCTCGACATGATTTATGTCATCGGTCCCGGACACGGCGGTCCCGGCCTGGTGGCCAACACCTATCTCGAGGGCTCCTACACCGAGATTTATCCGCACATCGAACAGAACAAGGACGGCATCAAGCGCCTCTTTCGCCAGTTCAGCTGGCCTTACGGCATTCCCAGCCACGTCGCGCCAGAGACGCCCGGCTCCATCCATGAGGGCGGCGAGCTGGGCTACTCGCTGCTGCACGCCTTTGGCGCGGCCTTTGACAATCCCGACCTCATCGTCGCCTGCGTGGTGGGCGACGGAGAGGCGGAGACCGGACCGCTGGCAACAAGCTGGCACTCGAACAAGTTTCTCAACCCCGCCACCGACGGCGCGGTGCTGCCCATCCTGCACCTGAACGGCTACAAGATTGCCAACCCCACGATCCTCGCGCGCATTCCGCATGCAGAGCTGGAATCGCTGATGCGCGGCTACGGCTACGAGCCCTTCACGCTGGAGGGCGACGACCCGGCCACCATGCACGAGCAGGCTGCCGCCATCTTTGACACCATCTTCGACCGCATTGCCGCCATCCAGAAAGCAGCGCGCGAAGAAGGTGAGACGGCACGGCCGGCATGGCCTATGCTGATTTTGCGCTCGCCCAAGGGCTGGACCGGACCCAAGTTTGTAGATGGCAAGCCGGTGGAGAACACCTGGCGCGCGCACCAGGTTCCTTTCAGCGAGATACGCGAAAAGCCGGACCATCTTCGCCTGCTGGAAGAGTGGATGCGGAGCTACAAGCCGGAAGAGCTGTTTGACGAGAAAGGTGCGCTGCTGCCGGAACTGGCCGAGCTGGCGCCGAAGGGCCGCAGGCGCATGGGTATGAACGCGCACGCCAACGGCGGCCTGCTGTTGAAGCCGCTGAAGGTGCCCAACTTCCGAGATTTTGCGGTAAAGATTAAAGGACACGGCCAAACCGATGCCGAGGCCACGCGCGTGCTGGGGCATCTGCTGCATGCAGTCATGCAGGCCAACTTGAAGCATCGCAACTTCCGCGTCTTCGGGCCCGACGAGACCGCCTCCAACCGCATCGGCGACGTGATTCGCGACACGGGCAAAACGTGGATGGCCAAGACACTGCCGGTGGACGAGAACCTTTCGCCCACAGGACGCGTGATGGAAGTGCTAAGCGAACACATGTGCCAGGGATGGCTGGAAGGCTATCTGCTCACCGGCCGTCACGGCTTCTTCAGTTGCTATGAGGCCTTCATTCACATCATCGACTCCATGGCGAACCAGCATGCGAAGTGGCTCAAGGTCACACGGGAAATCCCGTGGCGCAAGCCCATTGCATCGTTGAATTATCTGCTGAGCTCGCTGGTCTGGCGGCAGGATCACAATGGTTTCAGTCATCAGGACCCGGGGTTCATTGACCACCTGATGAACAAGAAGGCAGACGTGGTGCGGGTGTATCTGCCCGTGGACGCAAACACGCTGCTCTCCGTGGCGGACCATTGCCTGCGCAGCAAGCACTACATCAACCTGATTGTGGCGGGCAAGCAGCCGGCTCCGCAGTGGCTTTCGATGGAGGAAGCGATTACCCATTGCACCATCGGGCTGGGCACCTGGCAGTGGGCTTCGAATGACGACGGCGGTGCGCCGGACGTGGTGATGGCCTGCTGCGGGGACGTGCCCACGCAGGAGACGTTGGCTGCCGTGACGCTGCTGCGCGAGCGCGTGCCAGACCTGCGCATCCGCGTGGTCAACGTCGTCGACCTCATGGCGCTTGAGCCGCAATCGGAGCATCCGCACGGACTGCCCGACGAGGACTTTGACCGCATCTTCCCGCCCGACGTACCGGTGGTGTTTGCGTTTCACGGTTATCCGTGGCTCATCCATCGGCTCACTTACCGGCGGCACAACCATGACCAACTGCACGTGCGCGGCTACAAGGAAGAAGGCACCACGACCACCCCGTTCGACATGTGCGTGCTCAACAACATTGACCGCTTTCAGCTGGCTCTCGATGCGATTCTGCGCGTGCCTCGCCTCGCCGCACAGACCGAGGCCGCGCGGCAGTGGTACTCTGAGGCCATCCAGCGGCATCGGTTGTATGTGACGGAGAACGGCGAAGACCTGCCGGAAATCCGCGACTGGCGCTGGCCCCGCAACTGACCCGCCGACCCGATGGAGCTGCACAAGCATCCCCGGGTGGCCATTTTCTACTGAGGATTCTGCGCATGTCGTCGTTGCCTGTCCTGGTGTTGAACAGCGGCTCGTCTTCCATCAAGTTCTCTGTCTACGAGGCCATTGGCAGCCAGCGCACAAAGCTGGCAGAGGGCGCCGTGGACGGCATTGGCACAGATCTGGGCAAGTTCTGGATCAAGGACTCCGAGGGCAGCAAACTGGTGGACCAGACGCCGGAGCTGCCGACCCTCGCCGTAGCATTTCAACTGGTGGCGGACGCCCTGAATTCCAGCCAGTTCCCTGCCCCGGCGGCGATTGGGCATCGCATGGTTTCCGGCGGGCCCACGATCAAGGAGAACCAGCGCATCACGCCGGAGCTGATTGACGAGATGGAGAGCTACGCGGCGTTTGCGCCATTGCACACGCCCATCGCGGTCTACATTATGCGCGAGGCGATGCGCCTGTTTCCGGGCGTGCCGAATTTTGTCTGCCTGGACACCTACTTCCACCGCACCATGCCCGAAGAGGCGTGGCGCATGCCGATTCCCGAAGAGTATGCCGCCATCGGTGTACGGCGGTATGGCTACCACGGACTCAGCTACGAATCGATTGTGTACCAGCTCGGTGAGGAGACACCGCCGCGGCTGATTGTGGCGCACCTTGGAAATGGCTCTTCCATCACCGCAATCCAGAACGGAAAATGCGTGGACACGTCGATGGGCCTGACGCCAACCGGCGGCATCATCAGCGGCACCCGCACGGGCGACCTCGACCCCGGCGTTCTGCTGTTTGTCTTGCGCCACATTGCAGAGAGCACGCCAAATACCTCCGACGCGGCTGACAGGCTGGAAGTTTTCGCAAGCAAGAAGGCCGGCCTGCTTGGCGTGAGCGGACTCACCAACGACATGCGCGAATTGCGAGAGGCCATTGCCAAAGGCGACGCTCGCGCCCGCATGGCCGTTCGTCTGTTTACGCGCACCATCGCAAAGTGGATTGGCAGCTATGTGGCCGTGCTCGGCGGGCTGGACATGCTCGTCTTTACAGGCGGAATTGGCGAGAACGACTGCGCCTCCCGCGAGGAGATTTGCGCGGGGCTAAGCACGCTGGGCATTGTGCTGGATGCGGACAGGAACCACTCGCGCGGCGTAACGCATATTTCCGCGGCACACTCGCCGGTGGCGGTGCGCGTGCTTCCGCCGGCGGAGGATCTGATGATTGTGAATCACGTGGTGGTACTCCTCGACCAGTGAGAGCGCGCGGCCGCTGCATGGTCTAAACTGTAAGGTCCGACACGGAGATTTTCTGATGCCAGCCGCAGCGGTTCCCGCAGACGTGAAACCCCTTCCCTCCCTTGCTTTGCGCCGCTTTGCGTGGGGCGTGTTGGTCTACTTCATCGCCGTGATTCTGTGGGGAACGCTGGTCCGCGCGACCGGTTCCGGCGCGGGCTGCGGCGACCACTGGCCGCTGTGCAACGGCACCGTGATGCAGCACTCCCCGCGCTTGGATACGATCATCGAATTCACCCACCGCATTACTAGCGGCATTTCGTTCCTGCTGGCGGTGGCACTGCTCGTGTGGACCTTTGCGGCGACGATGAGAGGACACCTGGCGCGTGCCGCCGCTGTGGCTACCGTGGCGTTTACGCTTGTGGAAGCGATTCTTGGCGCAATGCTGGTGGAACTGGGGTTGACGGCGCAGAGCCACTCGCCGCTGCGCGCACCTTACCTTGCTCTGCACCTCACCAACACGCTTCTGCTTCTGGCGGCACTCACGCTCACGGCACACATGCTCAGCCGGCGCAAGGGCTTTCTGCGCGGCACCATCCAGCTGGTGGCCCCGCTGGGCGCTCTTTCTGCCCTGGCCGTGGTGCTCGTGGTGGGCGTAACCGGTTCGCTGGCGGCACTGGGCGACACGCTCTTCCCTGCCGCCTCACTCACCTCCGCCTTCGCGCAGGACTTCTCTTCCCACAGCGCGTGGCTCGTGCGCTGGCGCTGGACGCATCCCACGGTGGCCTTTCTGGCCAGCGTTTTCCTCATCTGGCTGCTGGTGCGCGCTGCGCAGCGCTCCGCTCACTGGGACAATCGTGGGCTCTCCGCGCTGGTGCTGACTCTGCTGGCCGTGCAGTATGTGCTGGGCGTAATGGACGTGTTTCTGCTGGCGCCGATTTGGCTCCAGGTTGCGCATCTGCTCGGCGCGGACGCTCTCTGGGCCTCGCTGGTGGTGCTCACGGTGCGACTGACTCTGCAGCCGAAAGAGCCGGGCGAACCGCAAGCCGGCTAAAAAAGAGGCTCCGCTAAGCAGAGCCTCTTGTGCTGAAACTGCCAATGCCGTCGCGCCGCTATTTCCGAAGCAGGTCCGCCGCAGGATACACCGTCCCGTTGACGCTGGGCTCAATCATGGGCATGTCCGCGGTGGCGGTAATCCACTCGATCTTGTTGTCCACCAGGACGACGGTGTCTTCCACCTTGGCCCCCTGAACGCTTGGATTCCACGCGAACGCTTCGCGATTCACGACCGTCTCAGTCCCCTTGGGCGTGGCCAGCCACTCGCGCTCAAAGTAGCCGGTGGCTCCTCCCTGGTGATGGAACTTCTCTTCACCAGGGAAGCCGGCCGCGACGTAAGCCGCCTGCGCTACGGTGAACAGCTGCGCTGCTGTGGCGTTCTCACGAGTTGCATCCAGCAGCGCGGCATTCACCTTGGCCGAGGCCTGGAAGCCTGCTTCGAGTTCCGCGGGAACCGGGCCGAAGTAGACAAAACGCGTGACCGAGACGGTGAGCCCCCACTTGCGTGCGCAGAGATTCAGCATGGCGAAATTTTTCAGGCGCGCGCCGCGCGGCACGGCATGCTTGTACCTGTAAATCCGCTCGTCAACCGCGAACAGGTAAACGGTGGGCTGGATGCCGCGGCGAAGGAGGTTGGCTGCAGTGATGGCTTCAATGTCATATTCGGTGAGGCCCGGCTCAATGAGCGTCAGGGCTTCCACGGTGGAGGAAGCCGTTTCCGCGCCCAGCCAGCGGAAGCGCGCCAGTTCACTCTCACACAGTGCAGCGCGAAGAGGATAGAGATTGAGAGGCGTCAACCCGGGGCCCGGTGTATCTGAGCCGAGTGGACCGCCGGCAAGCCGCGCCGCCGTGGACGCGGTGTCCTCCGCAAACCAGGGGGACACGACCGGCTCAAAGTCGAGCGCGCCGAACTCTTCGTCATGCAGGCGAGGCGCCTCGTTTTCCGTCGTGATGTAATAGCGCTTGCCCTTTGCGGTGACGAGCAGCGAAGCCACACCGGTTTCACTGGGAGTGAGAACGCGCAATTCCACGGCGCCGCCGGTCAGCCAAGCCACGTTCTCATTGCGGCGCAGCAGCACGCCATCCAGGTGCTGGGCCTTCATCCACTCCACCAGCCGGATATGCTTGGCTTCCAACTCTACGTTCCAGGCCGCCTCAGTGACCAGCGTGGAGCCGTGAACCACCAGATTCTTCTTGATTCGCTTGCTCATAGTCGCATTTCCTTTCCGACATCATACGCGGAAAAATGTCACGGGCGCTGACAATGCTGTCAACGCCCGTGACACGAGTCTCAAAATGACTAGTCTTCGAGTTCGGGGTGGTAGCGGCTTTCCCAGCCCAGATAGCGCGCTGCCTCGTGCACGGCTTTTGAGACGTCACTGAAGTTGGCCGCGACGTGGTGCTCAAAGCCCTCGCGGCAAATGTAGCGAAGTAGCTTTTGCAGCTGCGGGATCTCCGCCACGCCGGCGCCGCCGAAGGTCTCCAGAGGATCGTCGGTGAACTTGCCGGAGCCCGTGTAGCCGCGAATCACGCCGCGGCGATCGTCGGTGGAGTAGCGTGCGTACGTCATGCCGCCGGATTTCACGCGGCCCACGCAGGTGCCAAAGGTGTTCTCTTTGCCGACGGTGCCGGCGATGATCTCCTGGTAGTCCATCCGGACTTCCTTGAAAAAGTGTTTGGGCAGGTTGGAGCAGTGGAAGCAGACACATTTGTTCGGGTCGCTGCCGTAGTTATTGTTCCAGTCCAGCAGCGCCGAGGGCGTGCCGGAAGCCAGCGCCATCATGTACATGCTCAGCGTGCCCGGCACATCCACTTCGCAGGCGGAAGGGATCAGTTCGTTGCTCATCATGCTCATAATGGTGCACGGAACCACGCCGAAAAACTCCTCCATCGACGTCCAGCACTGCACGGCGCTGATGGTCACGTGCGCCTGCTTCATCCAGCCGTCAAGTACGGCGCCGAGTTTAGCCATCTTCAGCAGCGCGGCGTCGGCAATGCCGCTGGTGCTGACGTAGCTCTTGATGGCGGCCAGCTTGGCCTGCGCGGCGTCGTCGTTGTCCTTCATGCGCTGGATGCGACCAAAGATTTCCGACAGATCGATCGTCTCAATCGTGATGCCGCTGGTCTCCAGAATGCGCTCCGAGTAGCGGACGGTGTTGAAGGCCGTGGGCCGCGCGCCGATGGCGCCGATGCGCAGATTCTTGAGCCCCTTCACAATGCGGCAGACCTGCGAGAACCACTCCAGGTCGGCCTTGAACTCCGGTGAGCTCAGGCTCTCCGTGTGCAGCGTGGTCAGCGAGTACGGAATTCCGTACTGCATCAGGTTGTTGCACGCGCTCATCTTGCCGCAGAAGCTGTCGCGCCGCACGGCGATGGTCATGTTCTCTGAGCGATCCGGCGTGGCCTGCACCAGCACCGGCACCTTCAGTCCAGAGAGCCGGATGGCATCCACGATGCCCCGCTCTTCCCCAAAGTTCGGCAGGGTCACAATGATGCCGTCGATCTCGTCGGCGTGTTTCTTGAACAGCTCCGCGCAGCGCTGCGACTCGGCATAGGTTTCCACCGCGCCATACTTGGATTCCTCCGGGCTCAGCACCACGGCGCGTGCGCCAGCGGCCTCCAGCACAGAGAGGATCTCTTCCCGCCCGGTCTTGGCCAGGTGATCCGGGAAGAAACCTCGATTGCCAACCACAACTCCAAATGTCATGACTCGTTTTGTTGCCATTTTTGCTGCTCCTTCATACCGCAGACACTACTTACCGTTGCGGCCCGGGCGAAATCGAATATCGTAAAAAAGACCAAGAGCCAACATCAATCCACCCCACCAGATCGGGGCATACAGATTCGCCAACACCACATGGGGCAGATGCCCCGTGACCAGCTCCACCAGTCCAGAGACGAAGATCATTGCGCCGTAGATCGTCAGCAGCACTCCGATAAAAAACCAGATGGAAATGTGTCCCGATTTCATAAGCTGTCTCCTTACCAGAAGTAGATGTTGAGGGCGACAAACAGAACG
Source organism: Occallatibacter sp. (assembly GCA_035531055.1). GTDB lineage: Bacteria > Acidobacteriota > Terriglobia > Terriglobales > Acidobacteriaceae > Telmatobacter. The sequence continues at coordinate 8,973 of DATKTQ010000211.1, forward strand.
AGGGCAATCGATGTCCAGAACCACTCGTTCTTATAAAAGGGTACCGGCTCCTCCTTGGGCAGCTTGGTCGCGCCATAGACCACGCCTTCCAACTCCGCAAGGGTCTTGGGCTCCGTGAACAGGCTCACCACAAGGGTTACAAGCACGGAGACGATGACCGACCACAAGGCGCGGTACATGTCCTCGGCCATGGCCTTTGCTTCCGAGGAGAGCGCGACGTAGCGGATGGCGGAGGGAATAATCTTCACCCAGGCCCACAGCCCGACGGAGGTGAGCGTGCCAATGAGCAGTCCCCAGAAGCCGCCCGCCTTGGTGGCCCGCTTCCAGAACATGCCCATGAGCACCACGCCCAGCAGCGGCGAAATGAAGAAGCTGAAGAGCGCCTGCACGTAATCCATGATGCCCGCGGCGTTCATCACCATGTAGGCCGTGCCGATGGAGACAATCACGCCCAGAATGGTGGCCCAGCGGCCCACGGTCACATAGTGCTCGTCCGGCGCTTTCTTGTTGAACAAGGGCTGGTAGATGTCGTAAGTCCATACGGCGGAGAACGCGCTCACATTGCCGGCCATGCCACTCATAAATCCGGCAATCAGCGCCGTGATGCCAAGTCCCAGCAGGCCCGGCCCAAGATATCGCACCATCATCAGTGGCAGCACTTCGTTGTAGCTGTGCAGCCCGGAGCCCGGAGTGGCCAGATTCTGCGGCACCAGGTGCATCAGCGTCCCATTCGGATTCTGCAGCACCACCAGGCCCAGCAGGCCCGGCAGGATGACGATGAACGGGACCGCCATTTTGAAGAACGATCCGATCACCGGAGCCATGCGCGCGGAGCGCAGATTGTTGGCGGCCAGCACCCGCTGCACCACCAGGAAGTCAGTGGTCCAGTAACCGAAACTGATGGCGAAGCCGAGGCCGAAGACGATGCCGGTCCAGTGGATGCCCATGGGGTTGTTAGAAAAATGACCCAGGCTGCGCCACATGTGCGTGTAGTCGCCATTGGCAACGGCGCCGTTGGCCATTTCATGCGCCAGCCTGGCCTTGAAGCCGCTCCAGCCGCCTGCCTCGATCAATCCGAAAATTGGCACCAGCAGCGCGCCGCCCCAGATGAGAACAAACTGCAGCACCTCGTTGAAAATGGCGGAGCGCAGACCGCCCAGTGCCACGTACAGTGCCACCGCAACCGAGGAGACAATGATGGAAAAGTTCAGGTCCCAGCCCAGGACCACTTTCATCACCTCTGCCATGGCAAACATGTTGACCCCGCTCATCAGCACCGTCATAAAGGCGAAGGAGATGGCAGAGACGATGCTGGCGCCCTGGCCGTACCGCAGCTTCAGATAGCCGGGCACGGAGTGCGTTTTGCACACGTAGTAGAAAGGCATCATCACCATGCCGAGAAAGAGCATGGCGGGAATGGCCCCGATCCAATACCAGTGGGCGGCCAAAATGCCGTACTGGTAAGACGAACCGGCCCAGCCCATCAGTTCCAGTGATCCCAGATTGGCGGAGACGAAGCTCAGTCCAGCAATCCATGCGGTCATTTCGCGACCGGCCATGAAGAACTCTTCGCTGGTGTTCGCCTGCCCCTTCAGGTAAAAGCCGATCCAGATGACCATCACGAAATAGATGGCGATGACGGCAATATCGAGGGGGCCCAGATGGACCAGGGAGACGGCGCTGAGCGCCAGGGCCAGGCCGTCTGCGTGGGGCAAATGGCTGGCGAAGGTTGCAAGCGGAGCCAATCCGTACATGTGTCACCTGAATCAGGGGCGATTCCGTCCAGGGCGATGCCGGACGTTCGCTCCTAAGTAAATGGGTTTACTCTTAGACCTGTCAAGCACCAAGGTTGAACCTGGGAAGATTTTTTCCTTCTCCATCCTCAGCAGCGTCGTGGCGCGCCTGGGACCTGTGACAATTTCTGCCGCCGGGCCGGGTAAGCGTTTACCCTCCGCAGGGTACCACATCCCATTCCCCTTGCAACATCGCACGCGCCCCGCAGCTCTCCGCTTTACGCCCGCCTGCGCCCCCCCTTTTCCCTTGTCTTCCACGCCGCTCAACGATACCTTGAGGCATCGAGTCCTTTTCTCCTCAGCCTGCCGCAAGAAATGGGCAAGCTCCTGCGCGACGCAGCCCTCTCACGTTCCCAAAATTCCTATCTCAAGGAGCTGTTCTCATGAATCCATCCCAAGATTCCGCGCTCTCCGCCGGCTTCTCGCGCCGCTCCTTCTTCCGCTTCGCGGCTGGTGCCTCCGCGCTTGCCACTCTTCCCATGCTCACTGAGCCGGAGCTGGCTCGCGCCGCCATTCCTCATTTTGCGGATCCCAACATCGGAATCCACATTGACGCCAATGAGAACCCCATGGGGCCCTGCGAAGCCGCGCGCAAGGCGATTGCCGACATCATCCCTCGCGGCGGGCGCTACCTGTTCAACTGGGACCAGGAACTGGGAACGACGTTTGCAAAGCAGGAGGGTCTTGACCCGGAATCCGTGCTGGCCTTTGCAGGCTCCACCGAGCCCTTGACCTTTACGGTCCTTGCGTTCACTGACAAGGATCATCCACTGGTGACCGCCGATCCCGGCTTTGAAGCACCCATGTGGGCGGCAAAGAGCAACGGCGCCCCCACGATCAAAGTGCCCCTGGCAGACCCTGAAGGCGCCGCGCACCACGACATCAAGGCCATGCTGGCAGCCTCGCCGAATCCCGGCGTGATCTACATCTGCAACCC
>DATKTQ010000212.1:0-10333 GCA_035531055.1 Occallatibacter sp.
GGCTGAGTTCCAACGCTACACGAAGGAGACGCGTCGGGAGCAGTTTCTGGCAGAGATGGACACGGTGATGCCATGGTTCGAGCTGCCGGCGCTGGTTGCGCCGCACTACTCGAAGGGCGAGATACGCCGTAAGCCGGTAGGCCTCGATAGGATGCTTCGGGTTTAGTTTCTGCAGCAGTGGTTCGTGCTATCGGACCCCAGCGTGGAAGACGCTCTGAATGGAACTTCGGGATGAAAACGCACATCGGGATGGATTCGAAAGAGGGCATCGTGCACTCGGTCTGCTCGACGGCGGCCTCGGTAGGTGTCGGCGAAATTGACTTGGAGGGCTCTCGCGGAGGCGGGGGAGGCAATGACGGATGCGAATCGTCCGGATTTTCCTGCCGCAAACGCCGTCCTTTTCGGCGCCAACGCTCTTTTCGCCATGCTATCTGCCTCCGCAGCGATACAATTGCTTCCAACCGGAGCCGAAAAAAGGAGATTCCAGCTTATTTCTCTTACTTGATTTCGTTGCTGCGTTCAGGAGAACCGGATGAAGAAACTCAGCAGAAGAGATTTTGGCAGCGGACTGCTCGCTGGCGCGGTTGGAGTCGCCCTCAACTCGTCAGAAGCTCATTCTGCATCCTTGCCCTCTGCTTCGATTGCGGAGACCTCTGTCGCATCCGCCGAGTGGCAGACCCATCTTCCGGGGATCTGGAAAGCACGCCTGGGCGAGCCGGAAGAGAAGACTCCGGTGGCCCTTCGCATCATTGCGCCCGCGGTGGATCTGCTTGAAGCCATGCCGCGTGTGGGCAGCGCGCCGCTACCCGCCATTCATGGAGTCGCAACACCGCGCGGGTTTCAGATCACCCTGCCCCTGGCCAGCCACGAGTTGGTGTACGGCCTTGGCCTGCAGATGTATTCCCTCATGCAGCGCGGAACCAAGAAGACCCTTCGCGTGAATGCGGATCCCAAGGGAGACTCCGGCGACGCTCATGCACCCGTTCCCTTTTACGTAACAACCCGCGGATACGGTGTATTGGTTGATACGGCCAGGTATGCCAGCTTCTACTGCGGCTCCACTCAACTGCACAAGGACCATCGAATGGAGGACGACGCACCGGCCTACGCCGAGGCGCCGCCTTTGGCGCGCTTTGCCCGCGCAGCTTCCGTTCATGTGGAAATTCCCAACGCGCAAGGCGCGGATGTCTATCTCTTTGGCGGACCGGCGATGCTGCAGGCTATCGCCCGCTACAATCTCTTCTCCGGGGGCGGCGTCAATCCTCCGGAATGGGGCCTCGGTTTCTGGTACCGGGCCTATCTGAACTCACACACCGATCAGATTATTTCGTTGGCGCGCGAGTTTCGCGATCGCAAGATCCCCTGTGACGTGATGGGCCTGGAACCGGGGTGGCAGACACACGCCTACGCCTGTTCTTTCCTGTGGGATCTCAAGAGGTTCGCGGATCCCGCGGCCATGATCAAGTCGCTGAAAGACATGCATTACGAGCTGAACCTGTGGGAGCACGCTTACACCGACGCCACAGCGCCCATCTACAAACAATTGGAGCCATATGCTTGCGATCACGACGTTTTCAACGGATTGGTTCCCGATTTAACTCTTCCCGCAGCCCGCCGCATCTTTGGCGCTTATCATCGAAAGGCGTTTATTGATCTGGGAGTCTCCGGCTTCAAATTGGATGAGTGTGACAACTCCGATTACACCGGCGGCTGGGCGTTTCCTGAGTTCAGCCACTTCCCCTCCGGCGTTGATGGAGAGCAAATGCACTCTGTCTTTGGCCTGCGCTATCAGGACACAATCCGCGAAGCCTTCAAGGACGCCACGGTGCCCACCTACGGTCTGGTTCGATCCAGCGGCGCCCTGGCGGCATCGTCTCCCTTCGTGCTCTACAGCGACTTGTACGATCATCGCGTCTTCATCCGCGCCCTAATCAACTCTGGCTTCAGTGGGCTACTGTTCTGCCCGGAGGTGCGCGACGCCGCAAGCGTGGAAGACCTGGTTCGCCGCATGCAAAGCGTCGTCTTTTCTCCGCTTGCGATGATTAATGCCTGGTATGAGCAGAATCCTCCCTGGAAGCAGATCCATGCCTCGTGGAGCAACTTCCATGAGCGGGAGAAGGATCCAGGCCAGCTTGACGAGGGATGGGAAAAGGTCGAATCCCAATGCCGCGAAGTCATCGGCTGGCGCATGCAGTTGGTGCCATATCTTCGCGCCAGCTTTGCTGAATATGCCGAGCGCGGCACGCCCCCGTTTCGCGCGCTTATCGTCGACTCGCCAGACGACGACAGGCTGGCGCTGGTCGATGACGCCTATCTGGTGGGTGACCGTATGTTGGTGGCCCCCGTATTTGCCGGGCAGACGAGCCGGGACGTCATTTTGCCACGCGGCACGTGGTGCGATTTCTGGACCGGCGAAGCTGCGGAGGGCGGCGGCACGCTGAAAGTACAAACACGGCTCGACCGAATTCCTGTGTACGTGAAGGCGGGGTCTGTCTTTCCGGTGGCGGAGCCCGGGCCTCACAGCCTGTCTCCTGAGTCTCGCCAGCTCACCGTGCGCATCTATGGGGATGGCTCTCTTCCCTTCGCAATTCACAACCCGGGCGCTTCGCCAACCTCCTTCTCATGGGATGACCACACCGGCCAGGGAAAATTCGTTATGGGTTCCACCCCTGGCGCTCCTTACCGTGTTGTGAAATGGACAAAGATGGGGTCTTGAAACCGTGCGCTTCAGAGGGCAAGACGTTCGATCCCAGCGCGGTTAAAACCTGTGAAGTAAAAATGTCCCCAAAGTTTACTTACTTAAATAGGAACAGGGCGCAGCGCATTCCATCATGGCCCAGAGCGCACGACACTCCAACAAGGGCCGAATACATTTGCGCAGACCAACTTGCCAGCTTCATTTTTCGCTTGCGGAGAGGCACCGGACCATATATTTATTCCACCACGTCACGCCGCAAGCTCGGCGTCACGTAGTCTATTTGCTCCGACGCGTGCAGCTGACCCCAGTTTACCGAGATGGCAGAATCAAGAGGCGCGCGGAATGCTGAAGCCGAGGTCGATTCTTCAGGCCGGCCGTCTTCTGTCGGTCGACGATGAAGTCTACTCCTCGCGGGACTCGTAGCAGGCGCGTGAGGGCGTGCAGCGCGACAGGTGCACGTAGTGGTCATCTGGTCCTGCCGGGCCCATAGTGCGCAGACACCAGTAGGCCGAGCTGGTATCCACACCCGGCAGCCAGGACTCGGCGTTCTGCGGTATGGTCCCATAGGGATTCTTCGTGCGCAGACACTGGCAGGGCTTGGTCGGACTTTCCACAGGGATGCTCATCGGGACACTTCCTTTCAGCGCGTACCGGCCAGGGCAGGCGCGGGCGTTAGGGTTAACCAGCGGCGCTGGGATCGCGCTCCATCTGTCCGGCCGCCAGCAGAATGGTCCGGTAAATGGCGATGGGGAAGAGCTGCACCTTGTAGGCATTCAGCGAGAGCGGCATGGCTCCGGTCATGGATGCCTTTCCGGCTGCGCGCGCCGCATCTTGCGTGATGGGCTTGCCGGTAAGCACGGCCTCCGCCTCGTGCGAACGGCGCACCACCGGCGACGCAGCGCCCATGGTGACCACCGCACGGCGGCAGATGTTGCCATCCATTTCGATCAATATGCCGGCATCGGCAATCGCCCAGTCGTGACTCTCCTTCTCGCCGTACTTCTGATAGGCCGAGCGGGTGCCGGGAGCCGGTTTGGGAATGTGGATCGCCGTCAGCAGTTCATCGTCTGCCTTCACGTTGAAGCGGTGCGGATTGGCATCCGGCTGCACGTAGAAGTCCTTGATGGCCACGGTGCGCTTGCCCTTTGCGGCTGAGGTGAGTTCGAAGGTCGCGCCGAGCGCTAAGAGGGCTACTGCGCCGGAAGAGGGCGCAACCGATGGGCAACCGCCATAGTCCATGATGGCGTGGTACTGGTTGAGCCCGGAGAAGGCAAAGCACAGTTCCTTGCCCTTGCGGATGCACTGGAACTCCGCTGAGCGGAAGTACCAGCACTGCAACTCCTGCAGCACGTTGCCGCCGATGGTGGCCATATTGCGGATATGCGGCGTAGCGGCGTGCCCACAGGCGTCCGACAGGATGGTGTATTGCGTGCGAATTGTCGGGTCATCGGCAATCTCGGCCAGCGTGGTCAGCGCGCCGATCGTCAAGCCTTCCGGCGTGGTCTGCACGCCGCGCAGCTCGCGGATGTTGCGGATGTTCACAAGGCGCGCGGGCGTATCCGTGCCGTTCTTCATCCGGTCCAGCAGGTCCACGCCGCCCGCTTTCACCACGGCGCCGTTCTTCAATTGCGAGAGAGCGGCCTCTACGGTGGAGCAATCGGCAAGAGCGAAGGAATTCATAGCGCCTCCATCGACGGTTGGGGCTGGTTGAGGGCTGCGAGCACCACGGCGGGCGTCATCGGCAATTGGCGAATGCGGACACCGGTGGCGTTATAAAAGGCGTTGGCGATGGCTGCCGGAGTTGCGATGATGCCACCCGGCTCCCCAATGCCCGAGGCGTCTGTAGAGCTTTGCCCGATGTAGGACTCGGCGAGTTGGACCTCAATGGTTGGGATTTCATACGAACCGGCAATCTTGTACTTGTCGAGGTTGGAGTTGACCATGATCCCATAATTGGGATCGAGCAGCCGGTTCTCGAAGAGTGTGTAAGAAAGGCCCTGAATCACGCCGCCGTTGATCTGGCTGACGAGTTGGCCGGGATTCATGGGCCGGCCGCAATCATGTACGGCAAGGATATGCTTAACCTGAATGCGCCCAGTTTCGGTATCGACCGCGACCTCGGCGACATCGACGCCGCCATAAGTGTCGTACTTCTTGGGGTCGTAGTCTGGGATGCGCCTGGCCTGCGCGGAGACCTGATCGGTATCCATCTTGGCGGCTGCGCTGCGGAAGCCAATGGGCTGGAACTTGCCTGATGCGCTGCGCACCATTCCACCACTCAGCGTAAGGTCGCTGGCCTTGACGCCGAGCGCGGGAGCCACGCTGGCGAGGAACTTTTGCGCAGCCTGCCATGCGGCGTCGCGCACTGCAGGGGTCAGGGAAGCCGTGGTGACACTGCCGCCCGAGTTGGGACCGACGGGATAGTTTGTGTCGCCGATCTTGACTTCGACCTGGGCGGGAGGTAGGCCGAACTGCTCGGACAGAATCTGCGCCAGAACGGTTTTGACGCCGCTGCCGATGTCCTGGACCGCGGAGAGTACTTCCAGGGAGCCATCCTTATGCACGCGGACTTCCGCGGCGGAATTCATGCTGATGTTGCGATACCACACTCCTTGTGCGACTCCAACACCGCGCTTCACGATACCGTGTTCTGCATTTGGGGTTGGATTGCGGGACTTCCAGATGGCGCTTTTGCGAACGATCTGACGTTCCACTCGACGCGCGGGATTCTCGTCGATACGATCACGCAGGTCGAGAGGCTCCATCTTCAGACGGGCAGCCAGCTCGTCGATGGACTGCTCCAGGGCAAAGGCGCCCTGCGGATGGCCGGGAGCGCGAAAGGAAGTGCCAGGTCCGGCGTTGATGAAGACGTCGTTTTCCTCGACGTGGAGCGCCGCCCACTTGTAAAGATTTGAGGCAGGACCAGCGCAGCCGGCCCCTGTACCGCAGCCTGCGGTTCCGTAGCTGATGAGCTGAATGGCGGTGATGGTGCCATCCTTCTTGGCGCCGATGCGTAGCCGCTGATCGGAACTGGGCCGGTTGCCCACCGAGAGATGCTCCTCCTCGCGATCGAGCATCAGCCTGACCGGTGCTCCAGCCTTGCGCGAGAGCGATGCGGCCACCACGCCCGGATTCCCAGCTCCGAACTTGGCGCCAAATCCACCGCCCATGAACTCCGTGATGACTCGGACCTTGGACATGGGCAACTGGAAGTAGGCGGACAGCTCCTCGCGCACGCTTGCCGTACCCTGCGTGGACGCGTAGACAGTGAGCAGATCTGGCTTCCAGTCAGCGACTACGCCATGCGTTTCCAGCGCAGAGTGTGTCTGCACCTGCGTGGTATAGCGTGCATCCACAATGACGTCGGCTTCCTTAAATCCTTGTTCGGCATCGCCCTGCTTGTGCACGGCTGGGCCATGAATATTGCCAGTCTGGGAAATGCCGCTTGCGCCGCCTCCTCCTCCCGCGGTTCCTGCCGCATCGGCAGCGCCGGGAAAGACGAGAGGCGCATTCGGCTCGCGCGCCATATCCTGGTCCACTACGAAAGGCATAGTCTCGTACTTGATCTTGATTTTGGCGGCGGCGTCTTCCGCGGCCTGGGGCGTGGTGGCTGCTACGGCGGCAATGGGCTGGCCCACGTAGCGCACCACGGGATAGCGGCTCTGCTCCAACGACGGGTCGCGAAGTTCGGCGCTTCCCAGAAGCTTCTCAATCACATGCACGCTCTTCACGCCAGGATGGCTCCCGGCCGCCGAGGTGTCGATGGAAGCAACCCTTGCATGCGGAACGGTCGAGTTGACGAAGCGCGCATAGAGCATGCCGGGCAGTTGCACATCCGCTGTGTAGCGACCGCGGCCTGTCACCTTGGCATGGCCGTCCCAGCGTTCGGCGGGCTTGCCAATGTAATTCAGGTCTTTGTTGACCGGGAGCACCGGCGGCTCCGAGGCGGGTACGATTCGGTCCTCTTCGTGGAGAGTATAGTCCGGAATGCCGATAGGCATTTTGACTGTCTTCATCGGCGTTGCGGCCGCATCGGAAGCGACGCTCAGAAGGGCATCGGGAATGGAGTGTGGAGTATGGGTCGCCATGGGATTGTTCTCCTACGCCTTGGTTGCGAGCTGGCCAGCCGCGTCCAAAGTCGCCGCGAAAACTTTGGGGTAAGTTCCGCAACGACAGAGATTGCCGCTGACCGCCGCGCGCACATCTGCCTCAGTGGGATGCGGATTCTTCTCGATCAGCGCCGCGCAGCTCATCACCATGCCCGGCGTGCAAAATCCACATTGCATTGCGTCATGGCGGACAAACGCGGCTTGAAGCGGGTGTACTTCGTTGTCTATTGAGAGTCCTTCGATGGTCGTAATCTGACGTCCTACTGCGTCAATCGCCAGCGTCATGCAGCTGTTCACGGGCATCTTGTCCAGCCAGACCGTACAGCTCGAACAGACACCTCGGTCGCAGCTCACCTTGGTACCGGTCATGTTGAGCTCGACGCGCAATGCTTCTGCCAGCGTGGTGCGCGGCTCGATGTGCAGGGTGTGCTCCCTGCCGTTGATGTGCAGCGTGACCGGAAATGGCTCGGGGCCATACTCCTTCACGTTCTTGGGTGTGGCGGCGTGGGCTTCCTGCTGCAGACCCTGCACCCCATCCAGAAGTGCCGTTCCTGCTGCGGTGATGCCTGCACCCTTCAAGAAGCCGCGGCGCGTGATGCCCTTGGTTGCTGCGGTGTTGGATGGAGCTTCGGGGATTTCCTTGTGCGGTGGCGGGTGGCCGGACATGCATTCCTCCTTTGCCCTGTAGTTAGTTCTTTCAATCGACCGGCTGCCCATTGGAAAGGCGATGCCAGCGCCGTCAAGAATGAATGCACATGACAGATCACAACGAGGAGCGTGCGTCATGCGGAATAGGTAGGCGGTGTACTCTCGTCCCACTCTGAAAGAACACGGCCTGGCGAAAGAGAAGCCGTGCAAAAACAGAGCCAGTATAGCCCCATCGGCAAGAAGTGGGAAATCTAAAGGCCGGACCGGCCCCCGCAAGGTCCGGAAGCCGTCCGCCCCTTTGGCTTCGACGAAACTTTGCATACCCCCTGGGCTAGGTCGGGAACGCTCTCGTTCTCATCGCGGAACGCCGCCCGATCCGGCTCTTCACCATACCAGTTTGTCTCACTGCAGCCGTTACAAGATTTGCCGGGCAGTTCAGTCAGGCCCCGGCTTTGCCGTGGGATGCTTATCATTCATTCTTCTGCCGGCAAGACATAGATGGACTTAGGTATCGTTGCACTCCCATGTGCGGACAGAAGGGAGATCTCACTTGCGTGTGTACCTTTTGGCACTTTCCCCTCTATTGTGATTGCTGCCAACTTGCTGTTCCCAGTGGGAGGAAACGCGAGCATCGAGATACGCTGGCCGTTGAAGCGAAGCTCCATTAGGTCAGTTCTATTACCCTGATTTAAATAGAGAATGCGAATCCAAGCTTCGCCGCCGGGGGACCGCACATTCGAAAACTTCCACTCTCTGCCGCTGTAGGCTTTCATTTGAGAGGAATCTGGATCGAAGGTAACACTCGCTTTGTAGAAGGCTCCTTTTGTCTCGCGGCCTTCTATCACGAGCATCCTTGCATTACCAGCCGGTACGACGGCTTGAAATGAGTCACGAAACTGGCCGATTTCCTTTCTCTTCCAGACATCGCGCACGCTTGCTGTGCCAGACTCAAGGCCGATCTGGTTCCAGTGCAAATTGATTGTCGCGTCCGATGCAGAACGGTTCAGAAGAACGACTGCGCGTCGACCATTGCTCCCCGATGTGGATACGAGCTTCTTGTCCCAAATCTCAACCCTAGAGTTCTCCCCCGATACTCGGATTGCTTGGAGTCCAAGAGGGTCTTGGTCAATCGCGATCACCTCAGGATTGGTCAGAATGGAGAGTATTTCCGGGCCCAGGGTCGTCAGGTCCGCCCCCACGATGAGTGGCGATCCTGAGATCGCCCAAAGCGCCATGTGAACGCGATTCTGCGCGTCCGTCAGTCCTGCCATCCCCAGTACCATCATGTCGGGATCGTTATAAAAGCCGGTATGTTGGGCCTCGGGATGAATGCCTTGGTCAAAGTTTCGAAGCATGTTGCCAAAGCTCGCCTTTCGATCGCTGTTCGGACTGTTCGCGACGATAGGAGCAACTATATCCCCGCTGGTTCGCCAAATATCTGCTACAACTCCTCCGACTCCGGGTGCCCATTTCCATGGGCTGTCATTTCCCCAATCGCAGATCGAAAAATAGAGAGCATGGCCGGTCTTGCGCTCTGCACGATCGATAGCCTTGGCGATCTCGGAGTACTTCAGTTTGGGATCAAGGTGTTCGGCGTTGCCGCCACACCAGTCCACCTTCACATAATCGAACCCCCACTTTGCAAATTGCAGAAAGTCCTGATCGTAGTGTCCTTCACTTCCTGTGTGCGGCATGGGTGGTCCAAGATCGGGCCCATAAAAGCTACAGCCTGACTTGCCTGCGTCGGTATAAATGCCTGCCTTCAGGCCTAGACCGTGGATATACCTGACGATGTTGCGCATATCTCCAGCCTTCTCCCCGGGAAGAATCGCGGGCCATTGTTTGGGATCCACCACGATGTTGCCAACCTTGTCCCGGTGTCCAAGCCACCAGCCTTCGTCGATATTCACATACCGGTATCCGGCCTTTGCCATCCCGGAGCGCACGAGGGCCTTTGCCTGCTGCATTGTGATGGCAGAATCGATGCGATTTGAAAAACTGTTCCAGGATGACCACCCCATTGGGGGTGGAACGATGTGCGCATTCGTGACCTCTGCCGCGCTGTTTGAAACCTGCTGCGGCGAAACCTTCGACGCTCCAATCGAAAGAATCATTGCAAAGCATAAAGTCACGCCTATCCTGCTTTTCATAGAGAGGTCTCCTCAGGGACTGGTTCAGCGATATCTTATGCGATGTGCGCCCGTTCAGGGAATTCCATCAAACCCGCAATACGTCAACTTCGCATCAGTGAAGCGAACCTTGCTTCGATGGCGGCGCATTCCATACGGACGATCCTACCGGCTGGGTGCGCGATGGGAAGTGGACGGCTTTCTACGATTACAGCCTCGACATCTGGTGGAAAAAGCAAAGCAGGACGATGTTCGAATACATTGAGACAGGAGACCCGGCATTGTTCGAGCAGGCTCTGCGCGGTTACCATGACCGCGTGGTCGCATCCGGAGGAATTCTGATCCAAACTATCCTGAACATGAAGGATCTGGGCAAGCCGCGCGGCGATGTTTCAGAGCAGTGTCCGACGAAGGATCGCAACAAACCATGACGCGAGGCTCTACGCAACGTTGCGTTATGCCGCCGATGGATCGGAACGAATCCTGGTTGTCTTTAACTTCTCTTCCGATCCATAGGACGCCACAATTTACTCCAGGAGTTGAGGCATGAAAGCGACGATTCAATCTATTCAGTGGACTGCAGGTCTCTTATTGCTTGCGGGCACAGTAACAGCGCTCGCCTACGCGCAGGACACGCACTATGCGCCCACGGGGCAACAGATTCCCCCGCCGGCCTGCCTTACGCTTCGTGGTGCCTGGGAGGGTGGCTACATTCCGTGTACCGCGGCAACTCATCAGCAATGGTTAGC
>DATKTQ010000213.1:0-9885 GCA_035531055.1 Occallatibacter sp.
ACCGTCCAGTCCTCCAGGTGACCCTCAATCCAGTCGGCAAACTCCTCCACAAACGTGGCCTGCTCCGCCGTTCCCCGCGCCCGCGCCATCTCCGCCGCGCAAATCAGCCCCGCCACCACCGCCGCCAGCGTGCTCGGCGAGTAGCCCGCATTCTCCTCCCAGCGCTCCTGGTTGGTAATCGGCGCATGACGCACCAGAAAGCCCGCCGCCCGCTCCACAAACGGAAACACGTCCAGCTCGCCCAGGGCGTCGGCCTTCCACAGTCGCCACGCCAGCATCAGCGGAAACGCCACTTCATCCAGCTGAATCCCTGACCAGTAAGGCCGCCCGTCCACCCAGAAGTTCTGCGCAAATCCCCCATCCGGCTGCTGCGTGCAAGCCAGGTACACCAGCGCCCGCCGCGCCGTCTCCACCCGTCCGCAGGCCAGCAGAGCCGTCGCCGTCTGCACCATGTCCCGCGTCCAAACCAGGTGGTAGCCACCCAGGTCGTCGTCGCCCTTCGCCTGTCCCCACGGAATCGACGCCGAGGCCACAAACGCCCCCGAAAATGTCTTGTCCTCGTGCGACAGCAATACGTTGTGGCTGGCCCGCATCAGCTTGCCGTCGTCGCACGCCTTCGCCGCCAGCCACTCCGGGTTCGCCGCCCGCTGCCACTGCGCAACAAACCGCTTCCGCATGTCTTCGTACGGCGTCGCCAGCGCGCTCACCGTCTTTTGCAGCGCCGCGTGGTGCCCCTCGCCAATCCCGATGGCCACCGTGAACTCACGCGCTCCGTCGGCCCCCGCGTTGCCCAGATTCAGCTCGCCCAGCACCGCCAGGTTTCCGTCTGTCGCCGAGCCAAACTCGTGCGCCATCCGGAACTCCTTCACCAGCTCCTGCCAGCCGTCGCTCGCGCCCACAAACCCGCAACTCACCCGCGCAAATCCGCAACTGGCCCCCATCGCCAGCGACCACTCGTTCTTCCACGCCAGCAGCATCTTGTGCCCGGCAATGTCCACCGCCCGCGCCGTGTTCCCCGCTCCGCCCCCGTCCAGGTGCGGTGCCAGCAGCGCATACACCTTCAGCCGCGGAATCAGGTCGGCATGCCCCTCCAGCCGCACCCGCTGCAGCACCACCCCGTGGTGCGGGTCGCAGAGTATCTCCTTCGTCAGCTGGTAGCGCCCGTCCGGGTCCCGGTTCACATAGCGAACCCCGTTCGTCTCCGGATGCAGATACTCGAAGCTCGTCAGCAGGTCCCGCTTCTCCTCGTGCGTAAAGGTCTCCCCGTCCGTCACCAGGAACTCCATGTCCCGCACCTGCGCCCGGTCAATCGTCGGGTGGTAAATCTCGTTCAAAATCCCATACGCGCACGTGAACCAGATCCGGCTCGACGCGGAATACGCCGTGCCCACCGCGTCTTTCACGCTCGAGGTCCACTTCGGGGCCAGGCCCGGCGCGCCAAACGCCTCGCCCTGCTGCCCAAGCCAACGATAAAGGGGCTCATCAGTCATCATGCCTACACATTTCTCACTTTTCTCGGTGGTCGTTCAGGATGGGAAAAGGCCGCTCCGGCCAGGCTGTCTCTTCTATCGATGTGCCGCGGACGCATAAGGTTTCTCCCCCGCATACGATTTCCCTGGCACCTTCTCACCTCCATCACGCATCCATGTATGCAGAAGCCAAGTTGTTACGGTGTCAAATTCCCAGGACGCCCAGCCGCCTGTGTTTCGTTTCGGACTGCAAGGTGCTCCGGTGGCCCGCGGCCCTGGGGTGTATCCACCCAGGCTTCCACGGCCGGTTTTCTTCCTGACCACCCCCAAAGTACAATCCCTATCGAAGGAGATTCTCCAATGCCTTACACACTCGCCCCGCTTCCTTACGACTACGCAGCCCTCGAGCCTTTCATCGATGCCCAGACAATGCAGGTGCACCACGACAAGCACCACCAGGCCTACATCAACAACGTGAATGCCGCTCTGGCCAACTACCCTGACCTCGCCGCCAAGTCCGTCGACGACCTCGTCCGCGACCTGGCCTCCGTGCCCGAGCCCATCCGCGGCGCCGTCCGCAACAACGGCGGCGGACACTCCAACCACTCCATGTTCTGGACCATCATGGGCGCCGCCACCTCAGCCGGCGGCGCGCCTTCCGGCCCCCTCGCCGACCAGATCAAAAAAGATTTCGGCGACATCGATACCTTCAAGAAGACCTTCAACGAGACCACCGCCAAGCAGTTTGGCTCCGGCTGGGGCTGGCTCGTCTTTGAGGGCGGCAAGCTCAAGGTCCTCACCACCGCCAACCAGGATTCGCCCCTCTCCCAGGGCCTATACCCCATCCTCGGCAACGACGTCTGGGAGCATGCCTACTACCTCAAGTACCAGAACCGCCGGCCCGACTACCTCGCCGCCTGGTGGAGCGTCGTCAACTGGGCCGAGGTCGGCAAGCGCTTCGCCACCGCCAAAGGCTGATCGCGCCCCCAACCTCACTCCCGGAACCCCGGCGGCCTCTCTGCGTCGCCGGGTCTCCGGACCCCAGCCACCCCTCCCCCGTTCTCTCTCTAATTACCTTCTCCGGCTCCGCAACCACCGGCGTATCCTCCCTTAGTAACCTGGAATCGCGGCACCCCCGTGCCGCCGTTACGCACCGTCGTGCCGTGGCGAATTTTTCCTCCAGTCCGATAATCAGGTCAGGAGATACCCACGTGGCAATCCCGAGCAACCTCAACCCCGCAAACCCCCTTCCCCGCGCGACACCCGAGGCCGTACCGGCCGCGTCCGCGCACAAATCCGCCCCGGCCCAGCCCGCTCCGGCACAGTCCGCTCCGCCCGCAGCCGACCACGCCACCCTCAGCCCCGCCGCCGCCGGCCTCTCTCAGGCCTCCGGCGACACGGAAGTCCGCCCGGAAAAGGTCGCCGCCATCCGCGCCGCCCTCGCCGACGGAACCTACAACGTCCCTGCCTCTGCCGTCGCCTCCAAACTCGTCGACGCTCTGCTCAACAAGGACCGCTAACCCCGCCCCGCCGCGTCAAGCCCTCTCGCCGTCGCTGCGCCCCCAACCGCTTGATCCACAACAACATCCAAACACCGCCCAATTGCAGAAAATATCCCCCCGCCGCCTCATACTGGAAGTGGAAGTGGAGTCCGGGGAATCGCCAAGGCGCCTCACAGCCACGGACCAGCTGGAAGTTAACGGCTAGAAGCTGACTCCGCGCAGCGGCCTACCCCCCTCCCCCCATATTGAAAATTTGCAGTTTTCCACAGCGATTTTGCCGAAAATTAGAAGGCTGCATCCTCTTCGCCTCACCCCAAACCGCCAAGAACGACGGACAACTGACCTCAGCCCCACCGCGCCCCTGACCCGCCGACTTGCCTCATTTTCCTGTAAATAATAGATTGTATGAACTTTATACCGCTTTTCCCGCAGCCACCGCCGAGGCCCACGCCCACTGGAAGTTGAATCCGCCCAGGTGCCCCGTCACGTCCACCGCCTCGCCAATGAGGAACAGCCCCGGCACCGCCCGCGCCTGCAGCGTCCGCGCCTCCAGCCCGTCCGTGTCCACGCCGCCCGCCGTCACCTCCGCCTTGGCAAAGCCCTCAGTCCCCGCCGGATGAAACCGCCACCGGTGCAGCCGCAGCTCGCGCGCCTCCACGGCCGCATTCGTCCAGCCCTCCGCCGCCGACTCCTCCAATTGCATCGCCAGATGCCCCGCCAGCCGCTGCGGAAACGCCTCGCGCAGCGCCTGCCGCAAACCCGCCTCATCCCGCCGTCCGCCCGGCCGCTTCAGCGCCGCCAGCAACTCGCCCGCCTTCACGTCCGGCGCAAAATCCACCTCCAGCAGCTCGCCCGCCCGCCAGTAGCTGCTGGCCTGCAGCACAGCCGGCCCGCTCAGCCCCCGATGCGTCACCAGCAGCTTCTCCCGGAACGCCGGCCCGCTGCCCGCCCGCGCCGTCACCTCCGCGGAAACCCCCGCCAGCTTCGTCCAGCCGGCCTCCTCACCCGCCAGTACCAGCGGAACCAGAGCCGGTCGCGGCTCCACCACCGCCAGCCCAAACTGCCGCGCCAACTCATACCCGAAACCCGTCGCGCCCATCGCCGGAATCGACAATCCACCCGTCGCCATCACCAGCGCCCCGGCCGTGAACTCTCCCGCCGACGACGCCACGCGAAACCCTCCCGAGTCGCGCTCCACAGCCGCGCCCCGCGCATTCCAAATCCGCTCCACGCCGCCCTTGTCGCACTCCGCCAGCAGCATCTGCAGAATCTCCATCGCCGAGTGGTCGCAGAAAAGCTGTCCCAGCGTCTTCTCGTGCCAGCGAATCCCGTACCGCTCCACCAGCTCCAGAAAATGCCGCGGCTGGTAGCCCGCCAGCGCCGACTTGGCAAAGTGCGGATTGCGCGAAAGAAAGTTCGCCGCCGTGCAATGAATGTTTGTAAAGTTGCAGCGCCCGCCGCCCGAAATCAGAATCTTCCGTCCCGGCTGCGCATTGTGCTCCAACAGCGCCACCCGCCGCCCGCGCTGCCCCGCCACCGCCGCGCACATCAGCCCGGCCGCTCCCGCGCCCAGCACAATCACATCGAACTGGCGCGGCGCAGCGGGCATCGGTCCGTCCAGCATATCCGCTTCGCCCGCACCTTTCCCCGTCCGCTCAGCCCGGTCTTCGCCGTCACGCCGGCCCAAACCGCTCCCGCACCAGCGCCAGCGCCTCTTCTGCCGTCGCAATCGCCCCCTCCAGTTGCGCGTCCTCCACGGCATGCAGCATCTGAAGGAACTGCGGACCCGGCTGATAGCCCGCCGCAATCAGCTCCCGGCCCGTCACCAGCAGCCGCGGCCGAACCGCCTCTTCCGGCGTCGCCGCCAGCCGCTCCCGCACAAACTCCCAGTTGTCCAGGTGGCCGCTCCCCGCCAGGCAATCCATCCGATGCAGCGCCAGGTGCTCGTCAAATCCCTCCAGCCGGAAAAACCGCTTCAGCGTCGACTCCTTCATCCGCGGCGCATCCATAAACCGCATATGGTTCTCAATCAGCGCCAACACCTGCTGCGTCTCCTCGTTCGAAAATCGAAACCGCCGGCAAATCTCCGCGCCAATGGCCACGCCCACGTCCACATGCCCGTCAAACCGGATCCGCTCGGCCACGCGAAACGTCGGCGGCTTGCCCACGTCATGCAGCAGCGCGCCCCAGGCCAGCGTCATCGGACAGCCCGGCTCCAACTGCTCCAGCAACCGCAGCGTGTGCTCCCACACGTCGCCCTCCGGATGGAACTGCGGCGGCTGCGCCACGCCCTTCATCCGCGCAATTTCGGGCAACACTTCAGCCAGCAGGCCCGTCTCATCCAGCAGCTCAAAAGCCCTTCGCGCCCGTCCTTCCGTCAACATCCGCGTCAACTCGTCCCGCACCCGCTCCCGGCTCACGCTCCCAATCCGCCCCGCTAGCGCCCGCATCGCCGCCTTCGTCCCCGCCTCAATCTCGAATCCAAACCGCGCCGCAAACCGCACCGCCCGCAGCAGCCGCAGCCGGTCCTCCTCAAACCGCAGCTCCGGCCGTCCAATCGCGCGAATCACGCCCGCGTCCAGGTCCGCCAAGCCGCCCACGTGGTCCAGCACCGCCCGCCGCAGCTCCGCCGGCCGCTCCCGGCACGCGGCCCAGTCCAGGCCCTCCTGCAGTGGGTCCAGCAGCAGCCCGTTGATGGTAAAGTCGCGCCGCTGCACATCGTCCTCGGCGCTCACCGTGTAGCGCACCTCGTCCGGCCGCCGCCCGTCCGTGTACACGCCATCGCTCCGGAACGTCGCCACCTCCGTCGGCTTCGCGCCTTTACTCTCCACCATCTCCTCGGCGACCAGCACCACGCCAAAATGCGCGCCCACCGCAAAGGTCCGCGGAAACATCTCCAGCACCACATCCGGCGTTGCGCTCGTCGCCACGTCGAAGTCCTCCGGCTCGCGCCCCAGCAGCAGGTCCCGCACGCACCCGCCCGCCAAATAGGCCTCAAACCCCGCCGCACGCAGCACGCGCACAATCCGGCAGGCAGCTTCGAATTCGGGCGCGGCATCCTTCATGTCTCTGCTTGAGAGTAATCCCATTCGGCTGCCACCTTCGAGCCCGGTAAACTGGAAACATGCCCAGCGGCCTCATTCTTGGCATTGAAAGCTCCTGCGACGAAACCGCCGCGGCCGTCGTCGAGCGCGGTGCGCGCACACTGTCCTCCGTCGTCGCCTCGCAAATCGCTACCCACGCCCGCTACGGCGGCGTGGTGCCGGAACTGGCCAGCCGCGAGCACCTCCGCGCCATCGTTCCCGTCGTCCGTGCCGCGCTTGCCAAGGCCGGTTGCACCCTCGCCGACCTCGACGCCATCGCCGTCACCAGCGGCCCCGGCCTGGCCGGCGCGCTGCTCGTCGGCATTACGTACGCCAAGGCTCTCGCCTTCGCCCGAGACCTTCCGCTCATCGCCGTGAATCACCTCGAAGGCCACATCCACGCCGTCTTGCTCCACCAGCGCGAATCCGGCAACGACGCCCCGCAGTCCGAACCCGTTCTGGCCCTCGTCGTCAGCGGCGGCCACACCCATCTTTATCGTGCCCAGCCCGCCGCCGACACCTGGCAATACTCGCTCGTCGGCCGCACCCTTGACGACGCCGCCGGCGAAGCCTATGACAAGGTCGCCAAGCTCCTCGGCCTCGGCTATCCCGGCGGCCCCTGGATCGACGCACTCGCCCCCTTCGGCAATCCACGCGCCGTGCCCTTCGCCTTCGCGCAAGTCAAAACCAAGCTGCACCTCGCCGGCAAAACTCCCCGCACCAAGGCCGCCAAGACCGCGCCCATCGCAGACCTCGACCCACACTTCCTCTTCTCGTTTTCCGGAATCAAGACCGCTGTCCTGCGCCACGTCGAGCTCCACGGCCTGCGCGACGAGGCCCGCGCGCGCGTCCCCGCCATGCTTGCGCTCTCCGGCACGCCACGGACGAAGGAAGACGCACTCGCCCTCTGTCCCCAGCCCACGCTCGACCTGATTGCCAGTTTTCAGCACGCCGTCATCGGGGATTTGCTGAAGAAGACCTTCGCCGCGGCCGAATCGCTCGGCACCCGCCACATCCTGGTCACCGGCGGCGTGGCCGCCAACCGCGAACTGCGCCTCCGCTTCACTCAGCAGGCCGGAAAACTCGGCCTCGCGGTGGCCTTTCCCACCCTCGCGCTCTCCACAGACAATGCCGCCATGATCGCCGCAGCCGCCTGGCCGCGCTTTCTGGCAGGCCAGTGCGCCCCGCCCGATCTCACCGCCAACCCCTCACTGGCCCTCGGCCGCTAGGGTGTATTGAGTTCGGACCCCGTTACTCTGCAGGCTTGCGAAACGTCAGGCAATACATCCGGCCCCCGGCAAGCTCCCGCACTTTCACGTCTTCCATCTCCGGCGGAACCAGCTCCAGCGGGCTCACGTCCGCGCCGTTGCCGGGCCCATTCCCGCGCGCCTTCGCCTCGTCCGCGATCACAATCTTCGTGCCCGGCCGCGCCACCCAGATCATCTCGCGGATGGCCCGCCTCTGGTCCACGAACTGCCCCAACCCGCCTGCGTGGAAGACGCAGTCAAACGCCTCGCCCACAAACGGCAGCCGTTCGGCTTCGCCCTGGAACAGGTGCGCCCGCCGCCCCCAGCGCTTCAATTTCCGCTGACACACGCGCAGCATCCCCCAGGAAAGGTCCACGCCGAAAAACTCCACATCCGCGGGCAGATACTGCAGGAACGCGCCTGTCCCCACACCGACCTCCAGCACGCGCGCTCCGGGCTTTATTTCCAGCTCGCCCAGCACTTCCATCCGCGCATCCGGCCTGTTGCCGAACCGCTCCAGCACCCACTTGGCCAGGTCGTATCCCGGCGCAATCCGGTCATAGAACATTTGATTCTTGAAGTTGGAGCCGCCCACCGTACTCACGAACAGCGGAATCCCGTGGCGAATGGGATATACCCTGCCCAGGGCAGTATTGCGAAGAGTGCCGTCCGATATCTCCAGGGGATACCGCGAGTCCGGATCGCATAGCAGGGCCAGAACGTCCGGTTCCATCGGACTGCGAACCGTTTGAAACAAATCAACCTCACTCCATCTATACAGCAAAGGTGCTCGCGGGGCTTCAGGATTCTGCAAATCGGCGGCCATATTGTTGCGCTGCTACAATCTAGAAGTCCGGGAGCAAGGCGCTTACCGCCCGCAAACTCGTACCCAGGCTCGCAACAGGCTCAACTCAAGACCCATGCCTCTCCGCCTCTTCAATACCCTTTCGGGACAACTGGACGAACTCGTCCCCGCGGACGGAGACGTCCTGCGCATGTACGCCTGCGGACCCACCGTCTACGACTATGGGCATATCGGGAACTTCCGCACCTTCCTTCAGGTGGACGTGCTCCGCCGATTCCTCAAGCTCACCGGCATTCGCCTGCGCCACGTCATGAACATCACCGACGTGGACGACAAGATCATCCGCAACGCCGCCGCCGCCGGCATCCCCATCAGCGAATATACGCCGCGCTACGTCGACGCCTTCTTTGAGGATCTCGATTCCCTCCGCGTCGAGCACCCGGAGCAGATTGCCCGCGCCACCCAGCACATTCCGCGCATGGTCGATCTCATCCAGCGCCTCGCCGCCGTCGGCGCCGCGTACCAGACCGAAGATGGAAGCTGGTACTTCCGCCTTTCCGCCTTTCCCGCCTACGGCAAGCTCAGCAAGAAGGACCTCAGCGGCATGGAAGACGGTGCCCGCGTCGACGTCGACGAGTATGAGAAGGATTCCGCCCGCGACTTTGCCCTGTGGAAGGCCGCCAAGCCTGGCGAAACCGCATGGGACACCGCAATCGGACGCGGACGGCCCGGCTGGCACATCGAGTGCTCCGCCATGGCCATGGAATACCTGGGTGACAGCTTCGACCTGCACGCCGGCGGCGAAGACCTCATGTTTCCCCACCACGAAAACGAAATCGCGCAGAGCGAAACCGTCACCGGCAAGCCCTTCGCGCGCCACTGGATGCACGTCCGCTTCCTGCTGGTCGACGGGCGCAAGATGTCCAAGAGCGAAGGCAACTTCTACACCCTCCGCGACCTGCTCCTCAAGGGCTACAAGGCCTCGGCCATCCGCCTCGCACTCATCTCCGTGCCGTACCGCCACCAGCTCAACTTCACGTTTGACGGCCTCACGGAAGCCACCCACGCCATTGAGCGCCTCCGCACCTTCCATGACCGGCTGACGCAGACCACCCTTGCCGCCGGCGAAAATCCCGCTCTCCAGGAAGGGGCGAAAAAGGCGCAGGCCGAATATATGGCCGCGCTCTCCAACGACCTGAACACCGCCGAAGCCCGCGCGCCCATCTTTGAGCTCATCCGCACCGCCAACACCGCCATCGACCGCGGCCAGCTCCTTGCCGGCGACCGCGAGGCCATCCTCGCCGTCCTGAGAGATTTTGACGCCGTCTTTGACGTCCTGGAAGACCGCGACGCCGAACCCACCCGCCGAGCCCTGGCCTGGGCCGAGCAGGCCGGCAAAATGAGCGAAGTGGCCCCGGAACTGCTCGCCGCCCAGTCCCTCACGGATGAGGAAATCGAAGCCCTCGTCGCCGAGCGAACCATGGCCAAAAAGCAGCGCAACTTTGCCCGCGCCGACCAGATTCGCAACCAGCTGGCGGAAAATGGCATTGTTCTGGAAGACTCCAAAGACGGCGTCCGCTGGAAGCGCAAGTAGCCCACCCGTGTTAGACTTGCCCCGGAATGAACCGCTGTTACGCTCTCCCGCTGCTCGCCCTTTGCGCCGTCTCCGTGCTGGCCCAGGCGCCGGCTCCCGCCTCGCAAACCCATACCAGCGACCTCGGCTTCAGTTACAGCCTGCCCTCAGACTGGACTGTGGTCGAGACGCCCTCCACGCTCGCT
>DATKTQ010000214.1:0-28850 GCA_035531055.1 Occallatibacter sp.
AAGTGCGCGACACCATGAAGATAGGTGCGGATGGTCGTCGTGGCGAAGTTGCGACGTTGCAACTCCTCAAGCATGAGCTGACGTAGTTGGTTCACAGAGAATCCTCCTTCTCTGCGAACCAAACTACCCCGGCAGCCGCAAAAGCTGGCTCAGCCACACGCGGAAGCGTCCGCCACCGCAGCGGCTTCGTTCAAGTCGGCAAGTGTATGCATTTTTCTTGGATCTGACGCGCTGTCGGGACGAATGACCCGGAGGTGAACTCTTCACAGCCAGTTTCAGGCTTGAGCGTACCCCGGAGTCTCGTATGCCTCGGGGCGGAGCAGAAGAGTTCTAAGATCGTCCTCCAGCGCCGACCATTACATCCCGCAATTTCAATTAATTAGCTTATTTGCCATCTCCGGGCAGTCCGGAATTTGGGCCCATTTGGGTCCAAATACCTTTGCCCCACTCCATCGACAGCTTTTTGCGCATCCGAGGAAACCGACTTTATGTACTTACCCCTTGGTCTCCGCAGTCTCGTGTCCGAGCAGCGCCTGGGTGGTGCCAAGCCGCGCACGGCGGCATCGTCATGCTTAGTCCCTGACATGCTTCGCTGCCAGTGCAGTTCTGTGCTGCGAGGTCCGCTGGTAACGTTCCAGAAGCTGCTCGCGGTTCTGGCGCATGTCTTTTCCGTTCGGCTTGGAGGGATAAGGCCTGTTGCCCATCAGCCCTTTCCAAAGTACGCGATTGTATTTCGCGAAATCGAATTTGTCTTCTGAGGTAAAGTCCATCTTGCGGGTGGCATGTATCCAGTAGGCCGCGGTTTGCGTCGTCCCCGGGCAGCTCTGCGCCGGATTGGGCAACAAGGATGCCAGGTTGGTGCAGTAAAGGTATGCGGAAGGGGTGGCCGTAAAGCTCCACGAATTGGGCGTGGTGTTGAAGATGTCGGCCATGGGTGCAGCGACCTCGTCATTCAGGTTCATCGGCGGCAGGCCCAGGACTTCTTCGATGGTACGTACAAAGTTGATGGTGTTGTAGGCCGTGGAGACCAGTGCCTGCTGCTTCACATAAGCACCGGCCACGAAGGCGACCGTGCGATGCGAATCGACGTGGTCGCCGGAATCCTGCGAGTCGTCTTCAATGACAAAGATCAGTGTGTTGTTGGCATAGATGCTGTTGGCGATTTTCTGAATCAGCAAGCCCACCGCATAGTCGTTATCGGCCTGCTGCAACTCCGGCGTATTGATTCCGAAGCCGCCCGGATCGCCGAAGTTTCCGGTGTGGTCGTGCATCAAGCGCACCAGGCTGAGGGCTGGCAGTCCGCCTACAGCGTAGTTCCTATTGAAATCGCGCTCCCACTCCTTGAAGCGGTAGTAATCCGGAAACTGGTTGTCGAAGCCGCGATAGTAGGGATCAGTAAACAGGGTGAGAGAAACGCTGGTGGGATAAGCCACGACGGCGTCACTGGCGTCCAGGTTTGCATTCAGCGGCATGCAGGTTGCCCCAGCCGGTGCTGGGCATCCATAGAGTTCCGTGTCCACGAAGAAGCCGTAGTTGCGTACCGTCAGACCTGCGCGCAACGCAGCATCCCACAAATATCCCTTGCCGCGGTCCAGTACGTTGTCCGGCCCGTCGGGAGCGGCCGTGTCGGCCGGCCCCGGCAATTCGTCTCCGTCCTTGTCCGTTTGATGCGGGGTCAGAGCATTGGCAGCCACGCGACCTGCCATGGTCGGAATGGCAACATTCACGTTGCGTTGTTCGCCTTCGCTATCCAGGCTGAGGCCGCGTCCGGCATAGGTGACGGGAAACTGCTTTTCGATCACGTCGGGAGCACGTGCACCGGTGGTCCACGGCCAGCCATCATTGCTGGTCTCGGAGCTGGCCATGAAGTTGTCGAGGGTGACGAAGCTTCTCGCCAAGTTGTGCTGATTGGGCGTGTAAGACTCTCCAAACTCGGTCAAACTGGGATCGCCATTGCCGACTTCCAGATCACCCAGAACCTGATCGTATCCGCGGTTTTCCTTGATGATGAAAATCACATGTTGAATGCCCTGACGCACCGCCGCCATGACCGCCTTGTCGCTTTCGCTTTCGGTGTTGGAGAACCGGTTGTTGATGGCAGTCTGCGCCGTCAGTGTGTCCAACTGCGCCACGGTTGGCTGCGGGAAGCTCTGGAATCCGGCCTTGATCTGCTGGGGATTGTACTGCTGCGACGGAAAGCAACTTCTGTGTGCCCCGGCTCCTGCAGGTGGCGCGGCGCTGTAGCAAAAGCCGGGATTAGGACCCGTTGGCGATTTCCCATTGACCACGTAGACCCAATTGCCATTGGGACTATTGGTCGTAGGGCCGAAGCTCACGGAGTTCGGATACCAGCCGGTGGGGATGAGGCCAACAACCTGGTCACCCTTGTCCGCTCCGGTTAATTGCACCACCGCGACGGAGTTCAGATTACCGTTGGTCACATAGAGTTGGGTTTCATCCGGCGAGAGCGTCACGCTGTTGGAGTTGGCGCCGGTCAGATTCTGAAGCTGAGGGTAGGACAGCAAAATGGCTGCTGGTGCAACCACCGGGATAGTCTCCAGGATCGGGCTCCTGCCGTCTTTGGCGCTCGTGCTCGAAATGTCGATCACGTCCACCGTATCCGACATGTCCTCGGCGACATACAGGCGTGACTGCGCCTTGTTCATCGTCATCTTGATCGGTTCGCCTTTTACAGGGATCCTGCCCGTCACCTTCGGCGCTGAGCCCAGGCTCACCACATCGATCTCGCGGTCGCGAATACTCGATACATAGGCAGTCGCATTCTCGCCCGTACCTTGGATAACCACCCAGAAGGGATACTCGCCTCCCGGAGTGCCCAGCGTCGTGACCGTTCCGTCTCCGGGACGCAGATCGATGTCTGGCGTTACTCTGGACCAGTTTCCCAGGCCTCCGATGAACATGGTGATCGAGTCGTTGTAGTAATTGGCTACCGCCAGCGTTTGGCCATCGCTCGAAACTGCCACGCCCGCGGCCATCGGATGCACTGCAACTTGGTTGTTGACGGCGATTTGTTGATTGCTGGGGGTCGCATTGAGACCAAGGCCCGTCAGGTGGCCCATCACTAGTTCGGGCTGCTCCGCCCAGGTGACATTGTCGGAGCCAAGGGCAAAGACGTGCACGTTGTCTCCGGGGCCGGTGAAGACGCTGCCGGTGGCTACGGGGGCAGGACTGCCGTTCACGAACGGATAATCTCCCATACCGCCGGAGACGTAGAACGCCTTGCCGTAGGGACCGAAAGTGAGTCCGTTGTATGAGTTGGGAATGGTCACAACCTGCTTCTGGACCGGCGTGCCCTTGGAAATGTCATAGATGAACACGTACTCTTCAGAATTTGCGTAGTCGATATTCGTGCTGTCGACGTTGATGTACCCGCCGTATGGCGTGCCGAGCGGATTATAGATTCGGTTAAATCCGCTGGTAAGAATCAGCAGCGTATTGCCATCCGGACTCACCGCGGAACTAACCGCTTGTCCCGCTTGCCATGCGGGATACTTGGGCAGAATCGCTGCGCCGGGCACCAAAGGTTCAAAGGTGGAGTCATACGGGGCCAAGGGCGTAATCTGCTGGCCCACGTTGGGTATTTGCTGCGCTGAGGGCGCAGGCGCCATCACCGTGATGTTCAAGGTCGCCGTTGTGCTGCCGCCGGAGTTGGTCGCTGTCACCGTATGGTTGGCTGCGGAGGTCACCGATGTGGGGGCTCCGCTAACGATTCCCGTAACTTCACTCAGACTCAGGCCGGCCGGAAGTACTGGACTCACGCTGTAGGAAATTACCGTTCCGCCGCTGTTCGTCGGGACGTTGGGCGCAATCTGCGCTCCCTCGGGATAAATCGCCGCCTCGGTTGTGTAGCTCAGTGCTGTGGGTGGCTGATCGTTCACCGTGATCGACAGCGTAGCTGTAGTGCTCCCGGCCGAGTTGGATGCCGTGACAGTATAGCTGGCTATTGCGGCCACCTCCGTGGGGGTGCCGCTTAGTATGCCCGTGCTGGAACTCAGGACCAGGCCGGTCGGCGGCGCTGGGCTCATGCTATACGAGGTAACTGCCCCGCCGCTGCTCTGGGGGCTGTCCGGTGCAATCGCCACCCCTTTGGTATAGACCGCTGAACTGGCGCTGTAACTGAGCGCCAAAGGCGCCTTGACACCGTTGCCATCACATCCGCAGAGAAGAACGAACACCGCCGTCAAAGTGCAAAGAAATGCTTGCATGGAACGCATTGAAGTCACCCCATCCGCTTTCGTCGCGGTGAAAGGGCGCGACGGTGCGATCCTCGCGAGGAGAACATGGCCACCTTATCGGATTCTCTATTGGCTGGTTGAGCAAAACTATACTAATTGGAAGAGAAGACCAGACAGGTCGACGATCACCGACCGCTTCGTGCAAACGACCATTCCTGCAGATGTGTAAAGGATCTCAGAAAACAATATGTGAACCATCTCAAGAGACTTGATAGCCTCGCATTTGAGCCCATGGGAGAGCAAGAGACTCAAGCCAGCAGATTTCAAAATCGTCCTCAGACGCCGACCATTCTTGATCTTTCATTCCATTGGCAAAGAGTGTGCCCGCCTTCCTCTGCGCATCAATAGTGCTTTGAACTCCTGCCTCCGCCTCCTGAATGGTAATCTCATCCTTAGGTCTAAATGGGCTGTACGAATCGCACCGCGACTGGAGTTGCCGGTCGCGCAGTCAAGGGACTTTGGCGCTTGCAGCCCAGGCAAGCCAGGGCTGGCGCGCCCGGAGCTGATTTCAGGGACTGACACGAGAATCGAAGATGGCCCGGCAAGTACAGTACAAATCAACGGACCACATTCGCCCTTTGGCGCCCGGCGACCCCTACCTGCGCGCGTCCTTTCCCTTCACAATTCGGCTGGCGCGCACACTCTGGTCCATTTGCTGGCTGCTGCTGTACCGCACGTCTCCGCGGCCTCTGCACGCTTGGCGCGCCATGCTTCTGCGAGCTTTCGGCGCCAAGCTCGGACCCCATACGCACTTCTATCCTGGTTCGCGTATCTGGGCTCCGTGGAACTTGCAATGTGCGGATCAGGTGACGGTTGCGGATGGCGTAGAGATCTATAACCCGGCGAGGGTCACGCTCGGATCGCACGCCATCCTCTCGCAGGGAGCCTATCTCTGCGGCGCCACGCATGACTTTGACGACCCCGCTTTCCCGTTAATTGCGTACTCCATGAGCGTCGGCGCTTACGCCTGGATTTGCGCACGGGCATGCGTTTCGCCTGGCGTGAACATCGGTGAAGGCGCAGTTCTGGGAATGGCCTCAGTGGCTACGCGGGACCTGGATGCCTGGGGAGTGTATGCGGGGATGCCAGCGGTGAAGGTAAAAGAAAGGCGGCGAGGGGCCGCGCCTTCCACGCAGGCTGGTGAAGTCTAGGAGGGCAACTGCTTTATCTGTCTATCTAATTCAACTTCATATTTAGTGAGAGTCCCCGGACTGCATGAGTTCTCTCGTTTTGGCCTGAATCAGAAACTCGTAGAAACCCATGAGGACGCAATAGGTCCATCCCGCGCGCCCGTCCAGGAATCCGACCTTGATCACATACATATAGAAAAACTTGATCAAAGGCCGAAACGGCATTCGATAGTAGAGTTCCTTCAGTTGACGCCGGCGCTCGCGCACATCGGTGGAAAGAAGCAGTGCGGCAAGGTCCAGCCGGGTTCCGCTCTTTCGATTGAGAAGAATCTGCTGAGCCTCCTGCGCGCTGTAGAAATTGTGGCGCTGTACCCAGTCGCCGATTCCCTTGCTGAATGGGAAATGGTCAAGATATCCCGGTAGCGTGGCGACAGGGCCATCGGGCCGGGAGATACAGTGGCCCAGCCGCTCGTAGCGCATCTTTCCCGGCCGAAACAGCCGGTCATAAAATGCAGTCATCTGCACGTGCTTCAGCCAGGTCCCGAGGAAAAAATCGCGACGATGCATCCGGAATGCGACTTCTTCCCCCGGATCCTGCACAGCCTTTCGCATGACATCTGCTAGATCCGGCGTCACGCGCTCATCCGCATCCAGGTAAAACACCCAGGGATGCTCAAATGGAATATTTTCCAAAGCCCAATTTTGATGCTGGGCAAAGCTGTCGAACTTGCGGAACCAAACCCTTGCGCCGTGCTCTTTGGCAATCTCCACCGTTCGGTCGGAGCTGTACGAGTCCAGAACATGGATGTCGTCCGACCACTTCACGGTTTCAAGACAAGCTGGAAGATTGTTCTCTTCGTTCAGCGTCAGAACAAGGATCGAGATCATGATTCACCTGGGTAGTGGTCTTGAGGGATTCGGCCCTGAGCGAAACGACCTTTCAGGGGCCATGCAACGCGCGTTAGAAATGCCTGCGATTCAACCGACGATGCGCAGACCGTACAGCATGTCTCTCCGGAAGACTTCCGCAGCGCACACCATGCTAAGCTCAGCTTAGTCCATATTGTGGGAGTTTTTCGTTGAGGATTTTGGTCACGGGTGGCAGCGGATATGTGGGCTCCCACGCAGTGCGCGCACTGGCAGCCGCAGGACATGAAGTTGTCATCTACGACAATCTATCCACCGGGCATCGCAAGCTCTCAAATGGGTTCGAGCTGATCGAAGGCGATATTGCGGACCGGGAAAAGCTTCGCCCATGCCTGAAGCGTGCCGACGCGGTGATGCATTTTGCGGCCTCTGCGTATGTGGGCGAGTCGGTCGCCAATCCACGGAAGTATTTCCGCAACAACGTGGAGTCTGCCCTGGCGCTCGCGGACGCTGTGCTGGAAAGCAACGTCCGGCTCTTCGTCTTCTCCTCCAGCTGTGCCGTCTACGGAATTCCGGAGCGCCTTCCCATTGTGGAAGAAAGTAGGAAAGAGCCGATCAATCCCTACGGCGCCTCCAAGCTGTTTTTTGAGCGCGCTCTTTCCGCATACTCGCTGGCCCACGGACTTCGCTTCGCAGCCCTGCGCTATTTCAACGCAGCCGGTGCGCATCCTTCGGGGGAGATCGGAGAGATTCATTCTCCTGAGACGCATCTGATTCCGCTGGCGATACGCGCGTCTTTGGGCTCTGGTCCGCCACTCACTGTTTACGGCGGCAAACTGGGTACGCCGGACGGAACCTGTATCCGCGACTTCATCCACGTGTCTGATCTTTCCGAAGCACATGTAAAAGCTATCCAGTATCTCGCGGACGGAGGCGACTCCCTTGCCTTGAATCTCGGAACCGGACAAGGCACCTCCATTGCCGAAGTGCTCCGCTTGATTGAGGAAATCAGTGTCAGGAGGGTTCCGCATTCGGTTGCAGATCCCAGGCCGGGCGATCCGCCCGTCTTGTATGCCCATGCCAATCGAGCACGCGAAGCCCTTGGATGGGAACCTCTCCACGGCATGAGAACCATTCTGGAGGGAGCCATTCGATGGGAAGAGCGGCTCCCGGAATATCTGCACACTTCCTAGCTGCATCCTTGCCGATGTGCTCTTCCTACCTCGTAAAAAACACGCTTGGCATCCATCCAATCAGGCGATCAGAGAGGGTCAGCTTACGATAAGCGACGCTCTGGCCGGCTGCGCTTCCGCGTCAAAACCGATGGCTCGCGCAAAATCCCTTGCGGAAGACTCAATATCAAAATGCTGCAGGAAACCCTCGCGTGCGGCAACGCGCATCCGCGCGCGATCTTCCGGCTCCATTGCGCAGAATCGGCGAATCAGTCGAGCGGTCCCTTCCTCCGTGTCTGGTTCCACAAGCCCGGACTTCGCGGTCTCGATCTCCCGCCAAATGTTCACCTGGTCGCTGATGAGTACGGGAGTGGAACACGCCATGGCCTCGGCGACAACGATGCCGAAGTTCTCCTGATGCGATGGAAGAATCAGCGCGTCCGCAGATCGAAGAGCGCCCCACTTCGCCTCTCCGCGCAGCATGCCCACCCAATGAATGCGGCGAGACACACCGAGTTGCGCCGCAGTCGCCTGCAGGCTCGCAGCCCAGCCCTTGGAATCAGGCCCTGCCATTACCAGGTCCAGATCGGTGGGCAGCTGGGGAACCAGGCTTGCGAAGGCACGCACAAGCAGGTCGCAACCCTTCTTCGGGTGAATCCTGCTGAGAAAGAGAAGAAAGCGGCGGCCCTGCAGGCCGGACGCAGCACGCCGGAACGCACTCTCCTCCGCCTGCACGCTTCCCTGCGGATCGGCAGTTCCGAAGAGCACTACCCGCTCTTTGTATCCGTGTCCTCGAAACTCGTTCCGCGCCCGCAGCCGCTCTTCCTCGCAAGTAAAGAGAACTGCCTTGGCGTCTCTCAGCACTCGGCCCTCGCCAAGAGTCCAAAATATCTGCTTGGCCAAATGTTTTGCCGGATAACGCTCACGAAACCAAGGATCCATCATCCCATGCACAAAGAGGAAATACGGCGTCTTATGCCCCTTCAATGCGCGCCAGGAGCCCAGGGAAGTGTAATTCCACAGACCGTGCAGAACCACGGCATCAAACCGTTCTGCCGCTTCCCGCAGCCACGGCTTCAGCGCGGAGTTGTAGTGATAGCGGCCGATGCCGTTGCCCAAACCTTTCAGAGGAAAGGGGAAGTTGCGCCTGGCCACCACGTCCTCTGGCTCCAGGCTCACAGCCTCCACATGGTGCCCATCCCTCATCAGTACTTCTGAAATGCGAAGCAGCGCCTCAATGGGTCCACCGGACTCCGGATCTGTGCCTCGAATTACATGTAGCAGTCGCATATCTATCGATCGGAGCCAGAGATGAGCGCGGCCACGGCCTCGGCGAATCGCGGGCTGTCCGCCTGCTCAGCATACCGGCGGGCAGACTTAGAGAGCCTGCGCCAAAGTGCCTCGTCTTCTGCAATCAGCTTCATAAAATAGGCCATGCCTTCCGGATTGTCCGGCTCTACAACGAAGCCGTTCACGCCGGCACGCACCAGCAGGTCGCGAGCGCCACAATTGTCTGACAGGATGACGGGAAGGCCCATGCCCATGGCCTCCGGGACCACGTTGCCAAATTGCTCCTCAATGCTGGGCAGCAGAAGAGCGAGGGAATGCCCGTACGCCTTGCTGACCTCTTCTGTCTGCAGGAAGCCGCGGAAATGCACCAACTCCGCGATCCCATCCGCCTCTGCCTGGGCGCGCAGTTGCGACTCGAGGGGGCCGGTGCCAAAGATGTGCATCGGTCTTGGCGCATTGGTCTGTGCCTTGTAGAGCGCATAGGCCTTCAGCGCCATGGTGAGATTCTTCTTGGGCACAAGCCTGGCAACAATTGTGAAGTGCCGCTCAGAAAATGGCGTACCATCCGGAGCCGGAGGCACTCCGGAAAGACTTCGAATGCGGGAAAGCGAGACCGCATTGTACGGGGACTTCACGCGCTCCGCAGCCAAGCCCATAAAGCGCATGTAGTCCCTCGATCGAATTCCGGATGCAATACCTCCACGGTACGGCATGTACAGGATGCTCTTGATCAGCTCCTTGCCAAGGTCGCGCTCGTAATCGTCAAACTTGGAGCAGCCGATGGTGTATACCCGTCTGCCCATCAGTCGCAGGGCCAGTGCCGAGGCAAAGATTGCCGGCTCCTGGTAATGGCACATGAAAAAGTGCGCGTCCCTCCCCATCGGAAGACAGGCGCGTAGGATCTTGCGAAACAATTCAAAGCCACCAATCTCCTCGACGGATCGACCCTCCACGAGAGTGATCTTGCTGAATCGGCTGCCTCGCTCCGGCACCCAATCATAAATCTTGCTCTGGCTTGCAAGCTCTACCCCCACCACTGTGTGCCGGCCAGCAAAATACTCTGCGACCGCATCACAGCGGTCGGCATGCAGGGGTCCGAAGTTGTCCCAAATGAAGGCGAGTTTAGACATGCTCTAAAGACTTTCCTGTAGGCCAGGACTTTATTCTTTCATTGAACGCGAAACAATTCCGAGATATCGATTCGAGGCTTGCGGAACAGATCTGTCAACCTAAGCATCGTGGCGCGCGGTTCGCGTAGCAGGTTCAGCGCGCGAACCCCCTTGGCCAGCACCCGGTCCAGCGGCATTCGACTCCGCCCCATCACTTTCTTAAAATATCGTTCATGGGTGCTCCGGCTTTCCTCTGCCAGGCGCTGGCTGCCCGTGATGGACTCTGCGTGGATGCGGAAGACTGACCAGTAGCCGGGGACATGGACCAATTGCATTCCGCGCAGGGTCATATCCAACAGGATCTCCGCGTCCCAACTCGTGGTGTTCTCAAGATTGAAGCCGCCGACTGCGCGAAAGGCCTCTCTCCTGTAAAACGTGGATTGCTGCAGCGTGAGCGAGCCGCCATACACAAACCTTCTTGCCCCAAACCCCGTCGACACCACATGCCGCGTTACCACGCCTTCGGCATCTGCCTTGTATCCGTCCGCAAAAATGGCGGCGGCGCCTGAATGCCAATTGGCCGCCCGCACGGCGGCGGCAAAGCAGCCGGGCAGGTAGAGATCGTCAGCATTGAGATAGCCGAAAAGGTCGCCCGTAGCCCGCGCAAATGCCTTGTTCAGGCCATCGGCTGGCCCCTTGTCCGGCTCTTGAATCAAAATCAATCGGCCGGGATACCTCTGCTGAAACTCCCGCAAGATCTGCGGAGAATCATCGGTCGATCCCGGGTCCACCACCAGGTATTCCACCTCCGGCCCATCCTGCGTCAACACGCTGCACATTGCCGCGGCCAGGAATCGCCCTTGATTGAATGCGTTGGTTACGATGGAAATCTTTATGACAATCCCCTCAGTCCGACCCTCTGGCGAAGTCGTCCTGCATTTTCTGAAAGCTATTTTGCCTTCGCGCCAACCAGATCGCTCACATCCAGAATTCGAACCTGCCGGAGCCCCGCCTCGCAGGTGTCCACCGCAACCTGGCGCTCCGTGCGATTCCATCTTGGATGCAAGTCACACTTCACGTCCGTATCCTCGCTGCGGGGTCGATGCGAAAACACATGCGCATCCACGCGCAGTCCCTTTTCCGAGTTATGCAGCATGACCGGGAGCCTGGCGTCACGATCGGGATAAAAATCCGTGACAATCCACGGATGCGTGCGGGCAATCATGGGATGACCGTCCGAATCCAGACTGGGCCAGCCAAAACGAGCGCGACCACCGGGGTCGGCCAGAGAAATCCGGTAATATGACTCCGAAAGAAGCTTCTTCTTCCAGCGGCCCGTAAATCGGCGCGCGACCCGCAAAAGTGGCTTCAGGAGCGGAGATCCGAGCAAGCCGCGGCTTCGCATCTGGGCCAGCCCGCCTCCTGAGAATCGTGCCCAGACGAGTACCGTGTCCTCATCCAGCCAATCAAAGTGACTAACTTTCTCCTGGGCCAGCATCACCAGATGCCTTGCCTCACGGTCCGTTGCAATCATCCGGGTAAACAGTCCGCCGTCCGAGCTGAAAAACCGGTGGAGAAAAATAATGCGGGATCCATCTGGACTGAAACTCGCATGACACAGGAAGTGACTTGCAGGATCCGCGTTGCCAACGGACTGGAACTCCGCAGCGCGCCTGGTGGAGAGGAACAGGCTCGTTCTTCCGCTCGGAATATCCAATGACCAAAGCCCGTCCTTGCTTTGATCAAGAATGGGGGTCTGCTTCCGCAGCGGCATATATCCATATGCCATCCAGCGATGCGCAAGGGTGGTGAAGTTGGGAGCAATGGACGTCCTGCCGTCAGGGCTCAAGGCATAGATGGGAGCCGGAAGGATACGCCGTTCCCCGGATTCGAGGTTCAGGAAGATGGAAACGGCATTTCCATCCACAATGTCATTGAAAGCAATCGTCTCGCGCTCTGCAGGCACCCACTGCAGCCGTGCCCCCTGCTGAAAGTTCCAGGCCCTGGTGGAGTCCACCTTGCGGATCTCCCCGGTGGAAGGGAGCCAAAGACAAATGTCTATGGCGTGATGACAGTCATCCATCGCAAAGTATTCCGGACTTGCGCGATGAATTGCCACGCATTTTCCATCCGGTGACCAGGGGATAATATCGTGGAATCCGACAAAGCAGTTCTGGTCAGGCGGCGTTTCCGCGATGATTCTGGAAGGCGGGGGCTGCGGTTCCATTGTCCTCTTGCATCCGGCCTGCATGCGCAGGCTCTGAGTTTGGTGTGAATCACCAGGTAAGCGTTGCAGTGGAAGTTCTGGCTAAGTGCCGATTGCGCGGAGGAACATTTCAAGCTGTTGCGGTGGTGGAAGAAAGATTCCCAAGCCGCTTGAGATGGGAACGCGTGACCAGCGTGAGGGGAACTACCTGCACTGCCAGTTGCGCAACCACCGTGCCCATCACCGCGCCAAGGATTCCGTAGCGCCTGACGAAAAATACCGATAAGCCCAGGTTGAGGACGGCCATGGTGATGCCGCAGATGACTTGTGCCTTCAATTGCCCAATGCCGTTCAAAAGAAAACTAAGCGGCTGAAGATAAGAATAATTGACGCACTGCAGGCCCAGCATCACGAGCAGCAAGGTGGATGCCTGCATCTGCGGGCCCACCCAAAGTGCAAGGATGCGGTTGCCAAACAGGACCAGCGCAATTGCAACCACTACGGTAATGGAGGTTCCGGCAAGCGTAACGTGGCGAAATGTTCTCCGGATCCAGGGCCCATCTGCGCGCGCCAACGCATCTGTATACGCGGGCCACAAGGAACCGGAGAGCATGGTCACAAAGGAGATGAGAATGTTAAACAGCCGCGCAGGCACTGCGTATGCGGCCACTGCCTTTGCTCCCATAATCTGGGCAATGACGATGTTGTCCGTCTGGATGCATACCGAAACGGAGACCTGAAGAAGAAAAAACATCAGCCCGATATGGAGCAGGCGGGATGCGGCGGCGCGGGAGAAGGCGCGCATGCTGGGCCGGAGTTCAGGATGGGACCGCCCAAAAAGCTCCAACCCGTTAAGGATGGTGATGATAACCGGAGGGCCGGACAGACTGAGGACAAGTAGTGGAAGGCCCGCGTGCAGATGGATTGCGATCAGCAGGGCCGCCAGTGAGCCGAAACTGCCCAGCATATTCCACAAGTTGTTGATATAGGCGTTCTGAAGTCCGGTCTGTGTTCCGCGCACAATGCCCAGAGGCAAATTCAAAACGAAGCAAAGAAAGAAGACAAACAGAGCCGGCGCCGACTCTTGCACTGCGAGCGGGGATTGGACGTTAAACAACCGGCTGGTATTCACGTGCGGATAGGCAACGAGGCCAAGGAGCGCTATGCCTGCTGCAATGGCAGCCAGCAACCAGAACGCGCTGGAGGTCGCCTGCCTTGCGGTGTGTGCATCTTCTTTTCCTTTGGCATCGGCAACAATGTTGATCAGGCCGTTGTTCATGCCAAGGTCGGCAAACACGAACATCATGACGACCGAAGTAATCGTCATCCACATCCCGTAGCGCTCGGCGCCAAGATAACGAAACGTGAGCCGAACGGTGAGGATGGAGGTACCTAGAGAGACAATCCGCCCCAAAGCCGCCGTGGTTCCCGTGAGCGCGGCCTTGCGATAACGCTCATGAGAGTGATCCGCCGAGGTCTCCAACTTGCCAGGGCGAGGTCGAAAAATCGCTTTGAGTCTTGATAGAGGCATTCAGAAGGGTCACTCCGGCGGGTGATCTATTCGCCACGACAGAATCATTATTGGGAATTCGGTAAGGCATCATGCAGGGTTGATGAATGCCAGCCGAAACATGGAATCGTCGGCGATCGTTATCCGGGCTGGAGATTCAATTTGGAGCCTCGGCGCGAAGCTTGCATCTCAAAAGCCGCATTGAGGGGCTCGCGCTTGAAAATTCTTCGATGCACTGCATTCAATTTGTCACAGTTGGAGCAAGGCGTCCGCGGACGGAGTAACGCTTCCATTTGCGAAATGGACGCCAGTTGTCCGATCGACGAGGGTACATCTCCAGCACTTCCAGAACGAAAATTATTACGAGAGAATCGACGAATCTGCGCAGGTTATTGAATGGAGAAAAGAGAGCATCCCACACGAACCCTGCCATGAGAAATGCGTAGTACGGGGCAAGGACAGGTTGAACCAGCGCCGTACGGATTAGGCCCCGGATCGCAAGATACAGAATATATATCCAGAATACGGCGCCGAAAATTCCGGCTTGAACCCAGGAACTCATGATGTGGGAGTGTGCCGGAATCAGGTTCAGGTCCGACTGCTCAATGTAGTCGAGGCTATCAATCGGGATGTTGTACTGGATCGCAATGTCGTAAAGCATCTCCGTATATTTGAAGTCCGACGCCCAGGATCCGTGACCGAGAATCGGACTGTCCATCACGGCGCGCGAGGAGACCAGGATTTCCGGTCGACCGCCAATCAGTAAGCCGCCGATCGACTGGGACTCATTTCGATTCTTCTCTTGCGCCCCGGCGCTGATGAGGCCGACATCTGTAACAAACTTCACCAGGGCCAAGGACAGCACAACAAAACCCACCGCAAACGTGATAAGGACCACGACTCGCTTGGGTGTGCCCGCGCGCGGCAGCAGGCGCAGCCTGCCCACACGTTCTGGAACCGCAGGAACGACCAGGGCAATCGTGACCATCAGGAAGAGAATGGGCGAGCGGAAATTCAGAAGCAGATTAACAGCAACAAGGGCTGCCAACAAAGCACCCGTGGCCCAATAGCGCTTTCGTGCGTGAAAGTAGCAGCACAACAGAACCACGAGGGTCATGGTGCCCGTGGAGTATCCAAACTTCCAGGGCGCTTCCGACATGCCATCCGGCGGCTGAATCACCGCCGCCAACAGAGATCCAACGCCAAAGCCGGCAACGAAGAGAACTTGCCTGCGAATTTTCTTCGACAACAGAATGGTGAGCACGGTCAAATCGATCGCAAAGAAGATCACACGGGCGTCTCCGCGCATCCAGTTCATCCGCTCGGTGTGGCGATAAATATCGGTGATTATCTGGCATAGCAGCCAAAGCCCCATCAGCGAATAAATGGGAATGATTCCGCGACGCAGGGCTCGCTGAGGCTGCGTCGCCAGCAGAAACGGAAGGATTGCGAAGGTGAGAAGCTCAGAAACCTGGAAGGTTCCGATGTACGTTATTCCGAATGGAGTCAGGAGCCCGATTAGCAACACGAACGCTTCCATCCCATCGAACGGGATTCGCCGTCGAACCATAGGCGGAGCGGATCGAAATCTGCTACGTTGCGTGGAGATCATTGGAGTCGTAAATCCCTTGAATTCCGGTTAGGTGAGAGCATTCTATGCTCATTCAGCGCTGGTTTCAGAGTGCGCCATTGCCCTTCGCATGGAGCCTGAACGCGAGCGGGAGCGAGTTCCGCAGAGGTGCTTCCCTCCGCCGCTTAGCTCGGCCCTCGTTCGCCGTAGTACTCGTAGTACTTCTTGCCGTAATACTCTGAGTACTCGGGGGACTTGAAGTCCACTGCATTCATGGTGACGCCAAGCAATTGAGCTCCCGCACGGTCCAGCAGATCGATGCAACGCTGGACGACGTGCCGCTGGGCCGTTCCATAGCGAATGATCAGAATGGCAGCATCGGTCAACCGGCCCAGAATGGAGGCATCCGTGACCGCCAACACCGGGGGAGTGTCGACGAACACAAAGTCGTAGTCTTGCCGAAGCGTTTCCAGCAACTGCTCCATCTCCTTAGAGCCCAAAAGCTCAGAAGGCAAGGGCGGCACAGGACCAGAGGTCATGATATGCAGGTTCGGTAGCTCGGCCCATTCCACAATCCCTTCATGGAGGGGCACTTTGCCGGACAGAATTGAAGATAGACCCACGGAGTTTCCCATTCGAAACCGAAGGTGCACTGAGGGCCTGCGCAAGTCCGCGTCAACCAGCAGCACGCGCGAGCCGTTCAACGCGAAGGTGACGGCAATGAGCGTGGCCACGGAGCTCTTGCCCTCTGCCGGTCGGGTACTGGAGATCATGATGACTTTTGGCGGCGCGCCGGGCCTGGAAAGAAGAATGGAGGTTCTCATGCCTCGCAGGGCTTCCGCAATGCGCGACCACGAAGTGCTCCCTTTGGAAATGGCCCCCTCCCTGAACCTGGATGGGAGCAGTTCCTCGGTTTCGACGGCGGGGATGGCGGCGAGCAGGGGCAACTGGAGTGCCTGCTCCACATCGCTCATCGTCTTTAGATTCGTATCCATCGCCTCCAGCAGCAACGCAAGGATCATTCCGAAGACGAAACCGGCACCCCCACCTATCGCCAGGTTCACGTTGGCTTTCGGATGGCTGGCGTAAACCGGAATATCCGCGTTGTCCACGATGTGGATCGAGGTGGAATGCAGACCGGAGATGATCCCGGCCTCCTGCAGGCGCTGCTGCAGACCATCGTAAAGCTGGCGCGCCGCCTCATAGTCGCGCCGGGCAAAATCATACTGTGCTCCCTGCGCACCCTTGGCGTAGGCGATCTGCTCTTCGGCGTTCAACTTGCTGCGCAGCATGGTCTCGTTGTTTACCGCAGCATCATATTCCTTCTGCGCACGGGCAACTTCGGCACCTTCTTCGCTCTTCAGCGCCTTCTGCAGAGTATCGATCTGTGCTTTCAAGGACTTGACCGTTGGATAAGCCGGCCCGTAGGTCTGAATGGCCGAAGCATACTGTGCCTGAAGCTGGTTCAGGGACTGCTTGGAAGATTGCAAAGCGGCATTCGTGGAACCCGTGGAAGCATCAATTACGTCAGGAGAGGACGAGCGGATGGCCCGAAGGCGGGCCTCTTTCACCATCCGGTCCACCTCGGCGTCTGCAAGCTGACGGTTCAACTCCTGAAGGTTGGTCACCAGCACGCTGTCTTTTGCATCCAGGCCGATAATCCCGAGACTCTTCCGGTCAGCGACCATCCTTCCCTGGCTCTTTTCCAGTCTAAGCTTCAGGTCGGTCAGCTGGGCATTGAGCCATCCGGAGACCTTCTCAGTGGAGCTATAGCTCTCTCGGAACGAGTGCTCAATGTAGTTATCAATGAGAGTGTTGACGATAAGGCTGGCGAGAACCGGATTTCGCGACGTGAAGTTGACCGAAATGATGCTCGTATGACCAAGCCTATCGATTGCGAGGTTGCTTTCGAAGACATTCGTCATCAGTTGGCGAACTGCCGGCTTCGACAGATCGAACGGCTGTCCCTTGGGAAACGGCAGAAAATCCTGGTTGGAGTCCAGGTGCAATGAGTGAATGGTCTCAAGCGCCAAGGTTCGACTCTGGAGGATTTGAATTTCCGTGTCCAGCTTTTGGGCCTCATCGGAACCGGCAAATTCCTGCACCTGCTCGAGGCGGAACTGGGAAGCGGTGTCCGGCACAATCTCAATCTGCGCATTGGCCGTGTACTTCTTATGCATCAACAAGTTTGCCGCCACTCCGGCGGATAGGCCGAGCGCAACTGCAGTTGCGACGATCCATCCTCGCTTCTTCAGGAACTGGAGAAATCTTCCGAAGGACTCGCCCTCAGAGGACATACCTGACAGCTGGCTCATACTCGGCATCTGGTCGATGCCTGGTGCTGGGATTTCCGAATTGGAATTGGGAGACTGTTTCACAGGCTTGATTTCCTCTGGCTTGCTTGCAATCGAGAAAGCTCTTTAAGTTTCGTAAGGCTCACCGGCAACAAGCGAAACAATCCGATCGGGACTGCGTCGCAGGGTATCCGATTTTGCGCTATGCAGAAGGGGCCCACGCGGCGACGCCAATCTCTTTGCAATTGCCCACTTTGTTTTTGCGCCGCGCTTACGGCTGAGCGGTATAGAGAACCGGGCCGACGAGGGTCAATGCAGCGGCCAGGGCGCGCGTAGCCACTGCCTTAAGTGCGCTCGGGGAGACGTAGATAATGTCGTCCTCGTGAATCACCGGATCAGCGACCTTGGCGGTCAGAATCTTGTCCACATTGACCTCCTCCACCACCCTACTTCCATCAGGCTGGGTGCGAATGAGGTAGGTATGTTTCTCTGCGGCCAGCGGAGCCACGCCTCCGGCAATCGCAACCAGCTCAGAGAGCGTGATGATGGGCGAGCCGCAAAGCGAATAGGCGCCCGGCTTGCGAACATTTCCGCCGATGTATGCAAGGCCGCAAGCCTTCACCAGAATCCGGTCCCCAGGTTCAATCGGACGATTGTAGCTGTCGGTATTGTGCATCGTCGGATCCCACGGGATAAGGGTCTTCTTGTCCGGCGTGCGGTCACTGGTTATCTCAATCACGCGGCCGGTGTTGGCTGTGAGGCCTCCCGCGAGCGCCAGCAGATCAGACAACTGATGTTTGCCCGGCGGAGGATAGATGCCGGGCGAGCGCACTTCGCCGAGGATGGTAATGCCGGATGCGGAAGAATCGACCGTGACGGTAACCTGCGGATTCGTCATCAGGTCTTTGGTTTTCAAGTCCGAGGCAATGAGTTTCTGCGCGCCCTCACTGTTCAGTCCGCCAATGTGCAACACCCCGAGCATGGGAATTGCAATGTTCCCCTCCTCGGACACTCTGGTGGAAAGGGAAAAATCCGGCGCATTAAAAACCAGGACGTGCACTGTTTGTCCGGCCGTAATGGGCCCGTCCGTGATTCCACCAACGTTTGCCATATCCGTGGTGGAATGAGCGGGCGAGTGAGCGGAACCCTGTGAAATTGGCGTCAAGGCCGGCCGCTCCGTCTGTGCAGGACAACTGGCCGCTGAGGCGAGCAGCCCGGCAAAGGCAAGCGCGACAATACACTTCATCCGCCGGCTTCTTCCTGCGGCTTTCGAAGAAAGGCACGTGGGACACAATGCATTCATTTGGAAACCATCTCCCCTGATTCCCACCCTCAACTTTGGGCGGGCGTCGTGCGAACCTGATCTCGATCTGTCGCAGAGAGCGAACAGGTTCAGATCGCGAACGGCTCGGAATTTGTCCTTGCCGGTCCCTGCCGGCAGCCAGTGCTCATCTGGCAATTGGCGGCAAGGACGCCATTTCCATGGCCCTAGGAAGCTGTTCCTTCCAGTTGCGCCCTTGTTGCCTCATACGTTCGGCAAATCCCGTCTGGCAAGCTGGTCTTTGCCTTCCATCCCAGTGCATGCATGCGGCTCACGTCCAGCAGCTTTCGCGGAGTGCCATCCTGCTGCGATCGGTCGAAGACAAGCTCGCAGTCATATTCCAAAATTCCTGCAATCATCTCCGCCAACTCGCGAATGGTCAGATCCTCTCCGGTTCCAATGTTGATGAGCGGAGCCGTGTCGCGCGTGAGCAGGCTGTCAAATGTCGATTCGGGTAGACGCATTAAATGAATGCAAGCTTCTGCCAGGTCGTCGCTGTAAAGAAACTCTCGCCGCGGCTCGCCGGAACCCCAAACTACCAGCTCCTTGCTGCCCGCCCGCTTGGCCTCCACCACCTTACGCATCAAGGCCGGCAACACATGCGATCCCTGCAAGTCAAAGTTATCTCCCGGACCGTACAGGTTCGTCGGCATCGCAGCCAGATAGCGTGTTCCATGCTGCCGGTTATAGGACCAGCACATTTCAATCCCTGCAATCTTGGCCAGAGCATACGCGCGATTGGTCGGCTCCAGCGGCCCCGTCAACAGGTACTCCTCCTTGAGGGGCTGCGGCGCCAGCTTTGGATAAATGCAGCTGGAACCAAGGAAGAGGAGGCGCTCTACGCCATTTTGAAAACTGGCATCGATGACGTGCGTTTGAATTTCGAGATTCTCTCGAATGAAGTCCGCGGGATAGTCGTCATTGGCTCGAATGCCTCCAACTTTGGCTGCGGCAAGAAACACATATTCCGGCTTTTCGTCCCGGAAAAATGCGTGGACCGCCTCACGGTCGGTCAAGTCCAGCTCGGCATGCGTTCGCAGCAGCAGATTGGAGAACCCGCGCTGCTCCAGTCCGCGGCGAAGGGCCGAACCCACCAGACCCCGATGCCCTGCTACAAAAATTCGACTCGTAGTGTCCATTGTGCTTTGGAGTTCCTTACCGCTAGCTCTCATGATGGTTGAAAACCGAGTAACCGTGCTTCTTGATCAAGGCATCCCGCTCCGCGGCTTTCAGGTCCTCTTCCGCCATCTCCTTCACTAGTTCGCGGAATGTGGTGCGCGCCTGCCATCCCAATTCCCGCCGCGCCTTGCTGGCATCGCCCAGCAGGCTCTCCACCTCGGTAGGCCGGTGGTAGCGCGGGTCCACGCCGACAATCTCCCTGCCCTCGCCGTCAAAGCCCTTCTCGTCCACGCCAGTTCCCTGCCAGCGAACCTCCATGCCGATGAAGCTGGCGGCCAGGCTGACAAATTCGCGCACGCTGTGCTGCTCTCCCGTCGCAATGACGAAGTCCTTCGGCTGTTC
Source organism: Occallatibacter sp. (assembly GCA_035531055.1). Taxonomy (GTDB): domain Bacteria; phylum Acidobacteriota; class Terriglobia; order Terriglobales; family Acidobacteriaceae; genus Telmatobacter. The sequence continues at coordinate 20,247 of DATKTQ010000214.1, forward strand.
CTGCTGCAGCATGAGCCATTGCATTTCCACATAATCCCGCGCGTGGCCCCAGTCGCGGAGCGCACCAAGATTGCCAAGGTAGAGCCGGTCCTGCAGACCTACCTTGATGCGTGCAAGCGCTCGCGTGATCTTGCGCGTAACAAACGTCTCGCCGCGTTGGGGAGACTCGTGGTTGAAGAGAATCCCGTTGCACGCGTACATGCCGTACGCCTCGCGGTAGTTCACCGTGATCCAGTACGCATAAAGTTTGGCCACCGCATAAGGCGAACGCGGATAAAAAGGCGTGGTCTCCTTTTGCGGCGTCTCCTGCACCAGGCCGTAGAGCTCCGAGGTGGACGCCTGGTAGAAGCGCGCTGTCTTTTCCAGCCCCGCGATGCGGATGGCTTCCAGGATGCGCAGCGTGCCGAGCGCGTCCGAGTTGGCCGTGTACTCCGGCTCTTCAAAAGAGACTTTCACGTGGCTCTGTGCGGCAAGGTTGTAGATTTCGTCGGGCTTTACCTCCTGCACAATGCGAATCAAGCCGCTGGAGTCGGTGAGGTCTCCGTAATGCAGCATGAAGTGGCGGCCATCCTTGTGCGGATCCTCGTAGAGATGGTCGATGCGGTGTGTGTTGAAAAGCGAGCTCCGCCGCTTGATTCCGTGGACCTCATACCCTTTTGAGAGCAGTAGCTCCGCCAAATAGGCGCCATCCTGTCCGGTAACTCCAGTTACGAGTGCTCGTTTCATGATCGTCAATTCCTCTCAGGTGCAACGCGTCCGGCAACAAGGAAAATGGGATGCAGATTGAGTGGCCTACCTTGAAATAATTCCACAGGCCTTTCGGCCCCAGGCCGGCTATTCCATGCAGCTCTTGAAATAGTCGAGACTCAGTTTCAGTCCTGTCTCCAGATCGATCTTTGGCTCCCAGCCGAAGAGCCGCCCGGCCTTGGAAATGTCCGGCTTGCGCTGAATGGGGTCGTCCTGCGGTAGCGGGCGAAAGATAATCCTGCTGCTGGAGCCCGTAATACGAAGCACCTTCCGGGCACATTCCAGAATTGTCCATTCGGCGGGGTTCCCGACGTTGACCGGTAGGTGCTCGTCTGTGCGGGAAAGTCCAAGCAAGCCTTCGACCTCGTCACTCACGTAGCAGAAGCTCCGCGTCTGGCTGCCGTCGCCGTACACGGTCACATCTTCACCCTTCAGTGCCTGCATCATCAGGTTTGAGATTACCCGGCCATCGTCTTTTTGTAGCCGCGGACCGTAGGTATTGAAGATGCGCGCCAGTCGCGTATCAACGCCGTAGTAGCGGTGGTAGGCCATAACAAGTGCCTCGGAAAACCGTTTGGCTTCATCGTAAACCGATCGCGGCCCAATCGGATTTACGTGCCCCCAGTAGTCTTCCGTCTGCGGATGCACAAGCGGGTCTCCATAACACTCGGACGTGGAGGCGTGGAGAAATTTCGCGCTGTACTTTTTTGCAATCTCCAGCGAGTTGCGCGTGCCGGCCGAGCCCACCATCAATGTTTCCACGCCCAGCCGGCTGTATTCCACCGGACTTGCGGGAGAAGCGAAGTTGAAGACGTACTCCACCGCGCCCGGATCAAAAGGCTCGCAGATGTCGTGCTGGCGGAACTCAAAGCGCGGCTCGTGCTCCAGGTGCTTGAGGTTCTGCAGGGAGCCCGTGCAGAGGTTATCCACCCCCAGAACCGAGTGTCCCTGGCCAAGGAGTGCATCCGTTAAATGGGAGCCGAGAAAACCTGCCGCTCCGGTCACCAAAACTCGCATCGATTTCTGTCCTTCCTCTCCTGTTCCAGCGTTAGGCCATCCAGGGCTATGCCGCGCCATCGCGTCCGGCGGCCTTGCGAAGCAGCTGCACCAGCGCATCCACTGAGGTGCGCCAGTTCAGCCTTTGTTCGAACTCCAGGTAGGCATTCCGCGCAAAGCGTCGATAGTCCCACACGACGGCTGCAGCCCGCTGCGCGAAGAGCATTCCGTCGTCCTCCAGGGGAAGACGAAATCCTGTACGGCCTTCCTGCACGGTTTCGGAAAGGCCTCCCGTATGAGTGACGAGGGCGGGAAGTCCGAAGGCCGCGGCCTCCGCGACCACCACGCCGAAAGCCTCTGCCCGGGATGGAAGCACGAAGATGTCCGAGGATTGATACAGTTGCATCATTTGCTGCTGGCCCTGCGGCTCACGCTTGTCAATGAAGCCATGCAGTTCCACAAAGTCTGGCATGGGCTCAGGAGGCGTGCAACCCACCACGCGCAGGTTCGCCGAAATTCCGGCATCCCTGAGCCGGCGCGCAGTTTCCACGGCGATGGCCCCGCCTTTGCGTTCCCACTCCACCCCTACAAAAAGCAGGCTGCAGCGTTTCGAAAGGTGCCTGCAGCGCTCTTCAATCCAGCCCTCCACATTGTCGCTGGTATGCGTGATGGGCAGATTCGGCCCAAAGGGCAGCACCTTCACGCGTTCCGGATCGATAAGCTTGCGTGCCTCTGCGGCCGCCCAATCGGAGGCATAGCACGCAAATCGCGCCGAGCCCAGTGCTTCCTCCTCCTGCAGAAGGCAGGCGCGGCCGGAGCGGGCGGAGACGTCTTTGCGGTAGTAACCCTGCATCGCATGAACGTTTGCGTCTGTCCAGAACACCACTGGCACTTCCCGCCGGAGCCGGGTTCCGGGAATGGACGAGGTGGAAAAGATCACGTCCAGCTTTCGATCCCGAAATGCCCGTTCAATCTGTAATGCGAAATGTTGAAGGCTACCGCTCTCGCGCTTCCAGTCAAACTGTTCTTTCGCGAGATCGGCCCTGAGCCGAGGCAGGCCGTAGATCCATTTGAATCGCTGGCCGAGCGGCGAGATCAGCTCCACTTCCACATTGGGAGTCTCGCGCAGCATGCCGAGCACGGTGGCAGGGATTCCAGACCAGCTAGAGACAGAGGCAGCATCCTCAATAGAGGCAAAGCCAATCCGCAATGGCTGGTCCATGCAATTCCCTTTTTCTATGTCTGCAACAGGATTCCGGATGCCGAGGTCGCATGTTAGGGGCGCTCGGGTTGAAAACTAAGAGTTGCGCAAACGAGGCGTTGCCACCGGATCTGCGGCCTGCGTCAGCGCAGGGCGGCCAACACTCATATACGTGAATCCATTTTCTGTCATCCGGGTCGGGTCATACAGATTGCGGCCATCGATCACGATTGGGTAACGCAGAGCGCGATGCAACCGGGCCAGATCGAGCTCGACGAATTCCTGCCAGTCATTCAAGATGAGAAGCGCGTCTGCATCCTGTGCAGCCGCGTACGGATCGTCGGCGTACAACATCTGCTGGCTGGGTGGAATCACTTCCCTGGTGCGCGCCTCGGCTGCGGGGTCATATGCGCACACGGTGCAACCCTCCTCCAGAAGCTTCTTCACAATGTCCACGGCGGGGGACTCACGGATGTCGTCTGTGCCGCCCTTGAAGGCCAATCCGAGCACCCCGATCCGTTTGCCGCGGAAGGTCCAAAGTGCGGAGCGAATCTTCTGAAAGAAGCGCAGCTTCTGCTCTTCGTTCACGCGCTCCACTTCACGCAGGAGTCCGAATTCCATGCCCACCAATTCCGCCACATGGCGAAACGCAGCCACATCCTTGGGAAAGCAGGAACCCCCGTAGCCGATGCCGGCGCGAAGAAACTTGGTTCCGATGCGGGCGTCCATGCCCATGCCACGCGCAACTTCTTCCACGTCCGCTCCGGCCGCTTCGCAGATATTTGCCACGACGTTGATGAAGGAAATCTTGGTTGCCAGAAATGCGTTCGAGGCGTGCTTGATGAGTTCCGCTGCCTTGGTGGAGGTGTGCAGAACCGGCGGTGGGTCAGCCAGGCTGCGCGAACCGGGCACCACGTGGTCTGTCTCGTAGTACGTCCCTGAGGACAGCGGCAGATAGATTTGGCGCAGAAGATTGGCCGCCTCTTCTGTCGCCGCGCCCAGGACGATCCGGTCGGCGTGCAGGAAGTCCACCACCGCGGTGCCCTCGCGCAGGAATTCGGGATTTGACGCCACGTCGAAAAGCTCCTTCGGCACCCCGTTGCGCTCAATTACGCGGCTGATCCACTCATTGGTGTACACGGGTACCGTACTTTTCTCGACGATCACCTTGTAGGAGTCAATGGAGCGCGCAATCTCGCTGGCAACCGCGTCCACAAAGGACAAATCGGCGCTGCCGGTGCTGCTCTGCGGCGTGCCGACGGCGATGAAAATCACCTGTGCCGCCTGCGCAGCCGCGCGCAGGTCTGTCGTAAATTCCAGCCGCGAACCGAGATGCCGGCTCAACAGCTCCGGCAAATAGTCCTCGTGAATCGGTACGCCGCCTTCGCGCAACAGATGGACCTTGGACTCGTCATTGTCCACGCAGACGACACGATGTCCGATCTCTGCGAAGCAGGCGGCCGCCACCAGTCCAACGTAGCCGGAGCCCACAATCGCGATTGAAATGGGTTGCGTCATAAATTTCCTCTCCATTCCTTATATTGACCTGCACGGAACTCGGCAAGCCTGCTACCGGAGTTCCTGCTTGGCCAGAGCGCCTGGCGCCGAACCGATTACCGAAACCAGGCTGGATGCAATAAAGCCGAGAACCCGCTCAGACGACCAGCGGAGCCGCGCATATTCGCGCGCCGAGCGACGAAGTTCCGCCGGATTGCGCTGCCTCAACTCGGCAAGAGCCCTGCCAAGCGCCTCCGCATCCTCCGGCTCCGCCACCAGGCCCGCACCGGAGTCACGAATGGTTTGCGCCACTTCGCTGCCGGAGTTGACCGACGCCACCACCGGGCAACCGGCCGCCAGATAGGTGACCGTCTTGGACGGAAACACAATGTCAGAAACCGAACGGCGCTGCGTCACCAGACACGCATCACTGGCGGCCAGCAGGCCGCGAAACTCCTCTGCCGGAAGCAGTGGAAGAAAGCGCACGTTGGTCAGCGACATCTGCGCCGCCCGGCGCTCCAGCCGCTCCCTGTCCGCGCCGTCGCCCACCAGCAGAAACTGCAGGTCTGCCTCTTCGCGGGTTCTGGCGGCGGCGTCCAGAATCACATCCATTCCTTGCTTCACGCCAAGATTGCCGCTGTGCGTGACGAGAAATTTTCCTTCCAGTCCATGCTTGCGGCGGAAGGCCACGCCCTCTTCCGGTGCAATCTGGAAGAGCGACTCCTCAGCGCGAGGCTCAAAGAGAACCACCTTCTGCGGCGGCACACCCTTCTGCAGAATCCTGCTGCGCATGCCGCGCGTGATGGTGCTGACCAGTGCGGCGTGGCGATACGCATGCTTCTCCACTCCGTACAGAATTCGCAGGGCCCAGCCGGGCAACATGCCCAAGTCCGCGGCCGCATCGGGCTGCAGATCCTCCACATCAAACACGAAAGGCACCCGCCAGAATCTACCCAGCAGGCTGGCCGTGACCCCGAGGCCGAGCGGCGGAGAAACCGCCAGAATCACGTCTGGCCGGCCGCCGGCCAAAGCGCGCGGCAAGGAACCGGCCAGATAGCTGGCCTCATGCAACACGCGCCGGAGAGACGTCACCGGATTCGGCAGGTAAACCCGCGTGCGCAGGATGTGTACACCGTTGCGCCGCTCGCTCGCGAACCACTTGCCCCGGTAATTCTCGGCCACCTTCCACTCGGGATAGTAAGGAAAGGTGGTGCATACGGTCACATCGTGCCCAGCGCTGGCCAGGTACTCGGCGCGACAGGTGGTGAAGGCGCCTATCCCGGTGACTTCCGGCCAGTAGTTGATGCTGAGGATAAGAATTCGCATGGCAATCTTTCCGGGGCTCAAACAAGCGTGACGCCGAGCATCACAAATCGAACACGCATTCGCCGTCAGGCGAGGCAAGACTCGGAATACGTATCGAACAGCGAGTCGAGACTGGCGGCGTCGCCCACGAAAACTCGGTGCAGCGGGCCGCGACTGAGCACGATGGCAACCAGTGTAAACACTAGCGTCTTGCCGTTGGAGCCACGAATCTCCCCGCGCTCAATCCAGGGCTCCAGGTAGCGCGCAATCACCTCAATCAGCTCGCCCAGGTGCCGGCGGAGGAGTGGATCGAGATCGTCACTAATCTCCAGAATGCTGAAGCCGAGCAGGCGCAGCAGTTGAGGCTCCTGCAGCAGCGCAGTGGAGATGAGCTGAAATGCGAAGGTCAGAGCCTGCCGCCCGCTGCCAGCCTCAGCCAGTTGCGTCAGCAGTTCCCCGCGCAGATGGACGCGCTTCAACTCGGCGCTGAGGACGGCCAGGTACAGATCGCGCTTGCGCGGAAAGTGACGATAGATGGTGACCTCGTTCACTTCCGCCGCCGACGCAATCTCGCGTGTGCTGGCCCCGTTGTACCCGAATTGCGCAAAGAGCGACGCCGCCGTGGAGAGGATGCGCTCTTCCGTGCTGCCCCGAGGGGAACCTGGTGTACCGTTCATTTGTGCGTCCTGAGGGACCCGCCAGAGGTGGCGGGCCAGTGCGATTGCCCTGCGTTTCGGATGGCGAAATGGCCGATTTTGAGAAGGAAACTGTACGCCGTGTGAGTCGCGGGAAGAGAAACACAAGGCTGGCAAGAGGCAGGATTGCCTGAGATCCCGGCAACCCTTTGAGGGCGGCGCAGGCCGTCAAGCGGCGGGCGCTCGAAACTCTTAGAAACGAAAGGAGGCCGGGAAAATCAGGCCGGTGAGAAATGTAAATCGCGCATCATGGAGGAAGCGTCGAAAAGGACGAACCTGCTTTCGGGATCTGGCTCCAGGTCAGTCTCATTCACTTCCACGGAGACGCTCTGCATAATCTGCTGGAGCGTAAGGACGACGCGGAGTCCTGCCTTCTTGCGGCAAACCACTCCGGACATTCCGGCAAAGGCGCCGGAACGGATGCGAACTTGCTGGCCGACCGTGAGCAGCGGGTGCGGCTCCACGGCGTGCTCGGCAAGCCCTGTGCGCAGGGCGGCAATGGCCGATTCTGGCAGGGGCGCAGGCTCGCGGCCGGTTCCGCCCACCAGGGCCAGCGCGCCGGGAGTGCTCAAAACGCGGGCGCGGCTTGTCCTGTGGATGCGGACGAACAGATAACCGGGGAAGAGTGGGAGGTCCAGCGTGACGCGCGACCCGTCCCGCCACTTTCTACGGGCCTGATACAGCGGCAAAAAATGCTCCACATCTCGCTGGTCCAGGTGCTGCGAAACCCGCTTCTCGTGGCGGCTACAGGTGTACAGCGCAAACCACTGGCAGGCGAAGTCCGGAGTGGGCGCGGGCTGCAGCGTGGAGACCGGTTCGACCTGGGGAGCGGTGCAGTCCTCTTTGCGCAAGGCTTCGCCATCCTCACTTGGGTGAAGGGGTTCTTCCTTTGGGCTTTCTGCAGGCTCTGGAAATGCACACGCCCATCCATGCGACGAGTGCAATGAAAGCAAGTGCTTCCATCCATCCACGGCCTGAGCCGGCCCAACTGTTCGGCTAACGACCTCCTCAATATATCAGTAAAATCTAATTCTTGAGGCGAATCCGAGCTTATACAAAAGTTGCATATCTTCAGCCCTTTCTGGCAATCCTGCAAGCAGTTGCCATCATTGCTGGTACTCGCTCTGGGAAGCGCCGGAGTTGCCTGCGGCCCCGGTGCGCGGGCTGAGCCATGCAGGGGAGCCGGAAACCGCATTCGGGGGTATGGTACCCTCCACTCCAGAGGCAGTTTTCCATGCATTCCGGGTCGTTTTCGCCAGTGCGCGTCTATATGGACGCCAATGCCACCACGCCGCTTTTGCCGGAGGTGATGGAGGCGATGCGTCCTTTCTGGATGGAACACTTCGGCAATGCCTCCTCAATCCACCTGGACGGGCAGACGGCACGCACGGCGCTGGACCGCTCCCGGGAGACGCTCGCGGAGTTCTTCCACTGCCAGGACGCGGAGGTGGTGTTCAACTCCGGCGGCACGGAGGGCGACAACATGGCTCTGTTCGGCATGCTGCGCACGGGCGATCACCTGGTGACGACGGCGATGGAGCACTCCGCGGTGCTGCAGGCGGCGCAGCGGCTGGCGGAGCGCGGGGTGGAGACGACGCTGGTGGCGCCGCAGCCCAGCGGGCTGGTGGATCCCGAGGACATTCGTCGCGCCCTGCGGCCGACGACACGGCTGATCAGCGTAATGCTGGCGAACAACGAGACCGGCGTGCTGCAGCCGGTGGAGGCGATTGGGCGGATTGCCGCCGAGGCAGGCGTCTGCTTTCACATTGACGCGGTGCAGGCGGCGGGCAAGGTGCCCATCGACGTGCGCCAGATTGGCTGCCAGTTGCTGAGCATCAGTGGGCACAAGATGCACGGGCCCAAGGGTGTGGGAGCGATGTTTGTGCGGCGGGGAACGCCGGTGGAATCCCTGATGGTGGGCGGCAGCCACGAACGGCGGCACAGGGCCGGGACGGAGAATGTGGCCGGCATTGTGGGCTTGGCGTGCGCGGCCGAGCTGGCAATGCAGTCGCTGGCGGACGGGACATTTGCCCGGTTGGCAGGGCTGCGCGACCGGCTGGAGCAGGCGCTGCTGGCGCTGCCGGGAACGGGGCTGAACGGCCGCGGCGAAGACGGTGAGCCGGTTCCGCGGGTGGCGAACACGACCAACGTGTGGTTTGACCA
>DATKTQ010000215.1:0-4454 GCA_035531055.1 Occallatibacter sp.
ACATCGAAACGTACCCCCGATTGCTCCATTTTGGGAAACAGCCAGCGCATCTTCCACATTCGGAAGTAGCCGCAACTTTCTCTACGAAAGTTCCTTGAGTTCATTTCTCCCGCGACGCATGGTGGAGGGGACCCGCGGTTAGCGCTTCCTAAGCGAAATCCTGCTCGGGGTTGGAAAGGCAGCGATGCTGCCGGAAAGGGATGCCATGAGGCTGTTGATTGCGGAGGACGACAACGCGCTGGGCCTTTTTCTCAGGCGGGGCTTTGAGGCGGAAGGTCACAGGGTCCGCGTGGCCGTGGACGGTGCGGCTGCCGTGAACGCCTTTCGCGAGGATTTGCCCGATCTCACCATTCTGGATTTGAATCTGCCCATCAAAGACGGCGAGCAGGTGCTGGTGGAGTTGCGCCAGATGGACGCGGATCTGCCCATCCTGGTGCTTACCGCCCGGCAGGATGTGGACGCAAGGGTGCGCTGCCTGGACCGCGGGGCCGACGACCTGATGCTGAAGCCCTTCAGCCTTTTTGAACTGCGCGCCCGGTGCCGGGCGCTGCTGCGCCGCAAGCGCGAGGTCCGCCTGCTGCTCCGTGCCGGCGACCTGGAGGTGAACCGGCTGGACCACACCACCAGCCGCGGAGGATTTCCGATTGAACTCACCAATAAAGAGTTTGCCTTGCTTGAGCATCTGTTGTTGCACCGCGGGCATTCTGTCTCCCGGGTGGAACTGCTGGACTCGGTCTGGAAGATGGAGCCGGCCCAGACCACCAATATTGTCGACGTCTATGTGAACTACCTGCGCCGCAAGCTCAAGGATCCTCCACCGGGAAAACTTATCCGAACCGTGCGAGGCCAGGGCTACATGGTCCCCACGGAGAGTGAAGTGGCGCTGAGCCTGGTTCCGGCTCTACCCGCCGGAGACCACCCGCCAGCCAACCAAAGTTCGCAGGCCTGAGAACCAGAGCCGACGCATTCGAAAATTCCTAAACATCCTCAAGGAGAACTGTCCCATGCAGCCGTTTCCTATCCCTGTTGTACCTTCCGCTCCGCGCTTTCGTCCGCGTACCGCTTTGGTTGCCAGTGCCGACAGCAGCTTTCGGCAACGGTTGAACGAAATTTTGACAGGCCTGCGCTGGCAGGTGCGGGAAGCCGCCGGGGGCGCAGAGGCCTGGGCAGCAGCTGACCTTGCCACTCCTGAGGCCGTGATTGTGGATTCCTGGCTTCCCGATCTGGACCAGGGCGAATTCATGAAGGAATTTCGGTCTCTCTTTCCGGATGTCGACCTGGTAACTGCCGACGGCATCTCCCCACACGAGGGGCCCCGCGGTCCGCATCGCCAGGAGCTGCTCTATGCGTTGCGCCGCAGCCAGGATGTGGAAGCGCTGACCGAGACTGCGGAATGGAATCCCATTCCGAGGTTGGTGGACAATGACCGGGGACGCACCCCTGTCGCGTTGAACCTGCCGTCCGGCCTTACGGAGGCGATTGCCAAACCGACGGGCGGTCTGCTGCCCGGAACGCCGAAATTGGTGACGCGGAAAGTCGCCGAAATGGGGACGCTCGCCAGTGAGCGGCTGCCTGAACTAATAGGGGAAGCGCCCTGCATGCTCGAAGTCAGCCGGCGCGTACGGCTTGTGGCTTCGCGATCCACTCCGGTCCTGATTGAGGGACCGACTGGCTCGGGCAAGGAACTGGTGGCCTTGGCGTTGCACCGGCTGTCGAACCGCAGCCGTAAGCCTTTTGTTGCCTTGAATTGCGCGGCCATTCCTGAAGCGTTACTGGAGGCTGAACTCTTCGGCCACACGCGGGGGGCGTTTACTGGAGCGGTGCAGGGCCGAGTGGGCCGTATTGAGGCCGCTGAAGGTGGCACGCTCTTTTTGGACGAGATTGGCGAAATGCCGCTGTCGCTGCAGGCGAAGCTGCTCCGCTTTGTGGAGAGCGGAGAGCTGCAGCGGGTGGGGGACAACGAGACGGTGAAGGTGGATGTCCGGATTGTGGCGGCAACGCACCGGCATCTGGCGCAGCATGCGCAGACCAACTCGTTCCGCCCGGATCTCTACTACCGGCTGGCCGTGTTTCTCATTCGCACGCCCGCACTGGCCGACCACAAGGAGGATCTGCCTCTGCTGGTGGACCACTTTCTGGAGCGGATGGGCCGCGAGACTCCAATCAAGCAGATGGATGAGGCGGCCATGGCTCGGCTGACCGCGCACTCGTGGCTGGGCAATGTTCGGGAGCTCGAACACGTGCTGGAGCGGGCTGCCATTCTGGCGGGAGATGCGCCGGTGCTCACCTCCCGCGAGATTGACTTTGGCATTGTGGTGAATTAGTAGCCTGTTCACACGAGCGAGGCGGAAGCCGACAGGACAAACTCTCGGGCAGTACCCGGGCGGGGAGACGAAATGGGAATGGAGATTGAAACCCGGCTGAGCGACCAGATCGCACGTTATATGGATCTGGCCGCCAGCGAGGCCAAGCTGACAGCAGCCAACATGGCCAATATCGACACCCCGGGCTACAGCGCCGTGGGGATGAACTTCGGCGTCGAGATGCAAAGGGCGATCCAGGATGTGAATCGCGGTGCTGCGCCCGAGCCGGTGCAGGTGGAGACGGTGGGCGGCCTGGTGGCGCGGCCTGACGGGAACGACGTCTCCATGGACCGCGAGAGCCTGAACCTCGCCGATGCGCAGTTGAAGTTCCGCACCGGCGTGGCGATGCTCAGAATCGAGTATCAAAAAGTGATGGATGCCATCCACGCAGACAAATAGCGCGGACGGCAGGAGGAGGAAAAGCGATGAATCTCTTTGGGGTAATGGAAACCTCCGGCTCAGCCATGGAGGCTGAACGGATGCGGGCCGAGGTGGTGGCGGCCAACATGGCCAATGCGGAGACCACCCGGACCGCAACCGGCGGCCCTTACCGCCGCCAGATGGTGGTCTTTGCCGCCGACCGCGGCGATCCCAACTTTCTGAACTCGATGCAGGAGGCGGGCAACGCTGCGGCTGCGGCCTTGCCGCCGCTCCCGCCGTTGCCGGGAACGCAGATGCCGGGAGCGCAAATGGGAGACGCCGTCGCACCCGGGGTGCACATCGCGCAGGTGGTACAGGATCCCTCGGCCCCATTAAAGCGATATGATCCCGGCCACCCGGACGCCGGACCGGACGGATATGTGGAATATCCAAACATTAACCCTCTCACAGAGATGGTGGACCTGATGGGGGCAACGCGTGCATATGGACTGAATGGGTCCGCGGTGCAGGCAGAGAAGAGCATGATCACTTCGGCCCTGGACATCGCCAAGGCCTGAGCCGGACGCAGGAGAACCATTTGCGACTTGCCGCAGCGGTGACAACCAGAACGTAGCAGGAGGGAACCATCCATGCAGACCGCAATGAGCGCGATGACCGCGATGACTGCAGCGGCCTCGTCCGCAACCAGTGTGAACGGAGCCGCCGGCGCTTTTTCCGGAGCACTGAATTCGGGAGCAGCATCCTCCGGTCCGGCTCCCACGCCGTTTGCCAGCCTGTTGACCGATGCCGTGGGTCAGGTGAACTCGCTCGAAGGCCAAGCCCGCTCCGCCGTGGACGGCCTGATGCAGGGAACTGGCGTCGATGTCCACCAGGCCATGATTGCCACTCAGAAGGCGGACATGGCCTTTGAGCTTGCGCTTGCGGTCCGCAACAAGGCGGTACAGGCCTACCAGCAGGTGATGGGATTGCAGTTTTAAACCGGGACACGGGACTGAGACGCCATGGCCACCACGGGAACCCAGATTGAAAAAAGCGCTCCGGAGGCGGGCGCGGGCGGAGCCTTCGGGCGGGCCGCGTTCGAAGCCTGGACGAAGGGGAGAGCGCACTGGGCGGCAAAGACGTCGAGCCAGCGCGTCTGGACGGCCGGAGCGGCGGCGCTTCTGGTGGCGCTTCTGGGCGGCATTCTCTGGTTTGGCCTGCGTACGGACTGGCGCACCCTGTATGCGGGCATGGACCCGGACGATGCGCGTCAGATGGGCATCGTGCTGACCCAGGCCCAGATTCCTTTTGAGGTGGATGCCGGCGGCACGGCGATTCTGGTTCCGGAGCCGCAACTGGACAAGGCGCGACTGGCCACAGCCGCCAAGGGGAGCCTCAAGAGCGGTCGCATGGGCTTTGAGCTCTTCGACAAGCCAAATTGGGTGGGATCGGAGTTCGACGAGCGAGTCAACTACCAGCGGGCCTTGGAAGGTGAGCTTGAGCACACGGTCAGCACCTTGAACGATGTCGAATCGGCCCACGTGAACCTGGTGCTGCCGCACGACTCGTTGTTTCGCGAGGAAGAGCGGCCAGCCAAGGCCTCCGTGGTGCTGAAGCTGCGGCACGGCTCCCTGGCCGATGGGGAAGCGGAGGCCATCCGCAACCTTGTGGCTTCAGCCGTCGATGGACTCACGCCGGACCGCGTGGTGCTGGTCGATGCCGACGGTCACC
>DATKTQ010000216.1:0-12657 GCA_035531055.1 Occallatibacter sp.
GCCACGCCTCGAATTCCGTCGGTGCCGAATAGTTTGCGTTCCGGGGTTGTGCTCATCGTCTCACTTCTTGTCCTTGCGGTTGTCCGTTCTGTTTTTCGTTCTGCTTTTCGTTCCGCTTTTCGTTCCAGACTGCATTTGGGAAGAAGGGTTGTGCAACTCTTCCACGCGGCTGGTGAAGCTTCCCTTGCTTACCCGCGTGGTCACCAGGTCCTGCAGCGCAAGCTGGGCCGCGGACCGAATGAGTGCGCCGTCCGGCCCTTGCACCAGGGCGTATCCGCGTTCCAGCACTGCGAGAGGTGAGAGCGTCTGCAGTCGCACGTCCAGTTCCTGCAACTGCGCTGCGCTGCGCTGCGTGATGCGCTCAAGCTGGCGCTCCAGCCGCGTGCTGCAGTGGGACAACTGTTCCCGTTCATGGCTCAGTCGCCGGCGCGGATCGTGGCGCAGCACGCTGGCGGCAAGAGCGGAAACGGCGCGCTGTCGCTCTCTCAACGTGGCGCTCAGCGATGCCTCCACACGGAAGCTCAGATCGTCTCTGCGCTGCTCCAGCCGGCGAAAGAGCATGGCGAACCGGGCTTCCAGTCGATTGACGGCGATGCTGTCCATGCGTTTGCGGGCTAGCATCCATTGGTAGCGCATGGCCCGTTCCAGCCGCAGGTTGTGGCTCTCCAGCCTCTCGGCGATGCGATGCTGTGCCTCGGTGATGAGCTCCGCCGCGGCGGAAGGCGTGGGAGCGCGAAGGTCGGCAACAAAATCGGCAATGGTGAAGTCGGTCTCGTGGCCGACCGCGGAAACCACCGGAAGGGCTGAAGCCGCGATGGCGCGCGCGACGCGTTCACTGTTGAATGCAGCCAGATCTTCAAGAGAACCTCCGCCGCGGGCCAACACGATGAGGTCCACCAGGCCGGAGGCATCGAGATCCGCTATCGCCGTGGCAATCTCCGCCAGGGCCGACTCCCCCTGCACGGAAACCGGATAGAGCAAAACATGCAAGGCGGAATGGCGACGCCCCACCACGTTGAGAAAGTCGCGAATGACGGCGCCCGTGGGAGACGTGACGATGCCCACGGTGCACGGAAAGGCCGGCAGGACACGTTTGCGGTCGGCGTCAAATAGGCCCTCCGCGCGGAGCCGATCCTTCAACTGCTCAAAAGCGAGTTGCAGGGATCCGGCGCCGACCGGTTCCATGGTTTCCGCCACCAGCTGCAACTGTCCGCGCTGCTCGTAAATGCTGACGCGACCGCGCACCAGCACATGCAGGCCATCGGCTGGCCGAAAGCGCAGCAGAAGCGCCTGCCGGCGAAAGAGCACAATCGGCAGTTGCGCTTCCGCATCCTTGAGCGTGAAGTAGAGATGGCCGGAGGGCGCGGCGCGCAGATTGGAGATTTCCCCTTCCACCCACAGATCCCCAAGCTGCTGCTCCACAAGCTGGCGAACGCGGTCCACCAGTTCGCGGACCGGCCAGATGCGACGCGCGGAAATCGGCGCCTCAAATAGAAGGTCCAACTGGCTCGCGGATGGATTGTTCAACGTCACCAAAGTCGAGTGTACATGCTGCGCGGGCAGAGCAGGGAGACGGGTCGAGAGGCGCCGCATAGCGCCGTCTCCCTATGCGGAACCGATCTCCTTGCGATTGGAAATCAGGCTGGAAAGCTCCGCCGCAATCACTTCCAGCCGCGTCGACTCATGGTCAGTGCCGTCCGCGCGAGTGCACAATTCCTCAGCCTTGCGTGCGAGCACAGAGCCCTCAGCCAGCCCGAACGTGCCAAGCACTCCGGCAAGGTTGTGTGCCGCTGCAACAGCCCGTTGCCGCTGCTCCGCGCTGAGGGCTCCCGCAGACAGCGCTGCCGCTGCCACCTCCAGCGCATCCAGGCGCCCCAGCAACTCCGGGAGGAACCGCGTCCACATCCGGTTCATAGTCTCGTTCAGCGTGTTGCGATCCGCGGGATCCAAGGCCGCTCCCCTCAGTCCCAGCCCAGCACGTCAGATATCTGCCGCGAAAGCATGAGAGGGTCAAAGGGCTTGACCAGAACCGCAGCCACATCGAGGTCAGCAAAGCGGCGCTGGTCGCTGGCCTGCACTTTGGCGGTGAGCAGCAGCACGGGAATGTGTTGAGTTGCGGGATTCTTGCGCAGTTCGCGAAAGGTGGTTGGCCCATCCATGCCCGGCATCATCACGTCCAGCAGGATGGCGTCCGGCATGTAACTCTGGGCACGCACCAGCCCCTGCGCTCCGGAGTTGGCTACCATAACCTCCCAGCCCGCCACGGTCTCCAGGCTCATTGCGGCAATCTCTCGAATATCGTCTTCGTCATCAATGATCAAAATGCGGTGCGGCATTCCCGAAATCTCCACGGCCAGCGAAACCCTGCAGCGCCGCTCTCTTTCTCTGCTCCCGAACCATCCATCCCAATCCCAGGTTTGCTGAATTGGAAAATCTTCCCACTCTTTGCGACCAAGCTGCGCATAGAAGTCCTACGTGCCGCGCACACCGGAGATGTGCGGGACGACCTCTTCCATCTGGACCTGCTCATGCAACCGGGTCAGGACGAGCATCTCAAGCTGCTCCGACTGCACCTGCGCGTGAATCAGGAACTCGGTCAAATCCAGCGGGATTTTGCCGCGCTCATACCGAGCCAGCTTGCGGCCCGAAAACGCAACAATCGGAACCTGGGACATCGCCTCCTGGTCGCGCATCCAATCCACAAGGTGAAAACCCTCGGAGTCTGCCAAATCAATGTCGATGACCACCAGATGCGGCTGCATGCTCTGGCACTCTTCTATCGCTTCTTTGCGGTTGCGCGCAAGCTTGGCGGAGGTGCTGTCCCAGGCAAAGACCTCGCCGAGTAAGTAGGCGATCTCGTCGTCGCTCTCCACCACGAGGATGCGCAGACGTTCGCCCGGACCCGCCATCACGCGGACCATCTCACTCATCAGCTCCGCCTCATGCGAATGCCGTTCGTCGCCGTTTTTAGCCGGCGGAGTGTCCTCGGTCTGAGTTTCCAGGCTGACCATGATCGTTGGAGTCTGCATCTCCGGGCTCGCGTGGCGAAGGTGCGGCAACACCTCCCAGCCGTTGATGCCGCTTCGGTTCGTGTCGAGCACGATGGCCTCCACGCCCTCATGCGCGGCCGCAAGGGTCCGCTCCAGCGTTGAGGTTTCCACGATGCGATAGCCGTGATCGGCAAGCTTTGTGCCAATCAACGACTGCGAAGCTGCATTGGCCGTGGCAAGCAGCACCACGCCCGGACCGGAGGCCACTTTGCTGACTCCGGTGGTCGGCGTGGCTTCCACTGGCTGGTAGGGCAGAAAAACGCGGAACGTGGAACCGCGCAGCGGATTGCGCTCTGCCCAGATGCGCCCGTTGTGCTGCTGCACAATGGCACGGCAGATTGCGAGTCCCAGTCCGCTTCCACCCTTCTGGCGCGAATCAGAAGCGTCCACCTGCTGGAAGCGGCCGAAGATGGCTTCCAACTTGTCTGCCGGAATGCCTCGTCCCTGGTCAATGATGGAAAGGGTGACGCCGCTGGAACCGGGCCGCAGCATGATGGACACCGCCGAGTGCGGCGGCGAGAATTTGACGGCATTCGACAGCAGGTTGGTGAGCACCTGAAGAAGGCGGTCGGCGTCGGCGATAATTTCCACCTGCGTCTTGTCGTTGATGAGCAGGACGCCGGCTTGATCGGCCACCACTTGCATGCCGTCCATGGACTGACGCACCAGATCGCCCATCTGCACCGGGCGAAAGACCAGGGGCTCGCGGCCGCTTTGTGCTTTTTCCAGGTCGAGAATATCGTTGATCAGCCGCACCAGCCGATCGGAGTTGCTGAGTGCGATGCGCAGCAGATTGGTCGCCTTGTCACTGATCTCGCCCAGGATTCCGGAGGAGAGCAGGCCCAGCGCGCCACGGATGGAGGTGAGCGGCGTGCGCAGCTCGTGGCTGACGGTGGAGACGAATTCGTCTTTCATCCGGTCCAGAGCATAGCGCTGGCTGATGTCGCGGAAGCTCAGCACGGAACCGGAGAACCGGCCCATGTCGAGAATGGGATTGAGGAAATATTCGGCCGGAAAAGTCGTGCCATTGGGCCGGTAGATGTTCTGCTCGCCCGTGGCCGGTACGCGCTGCGCGACGGCGCGCCGCAGGGCGCAGTCCTCGGCACAGGCCTTGTCTGCCGGGGCGTTGCCGTGCAGCAGCTCATGCACCTGCTTGCCGATAATGCTGGCCGGCGGCGCAGCCAGCAGGCGGGATGCGGCTGGGTTGGCAAAGCGCACCAAGCCGTTGCGATCCACTCCGCAGATGCCGTCGGCCACCGAATGCAAAAGAATTTTCTGCTGGCGGCTCAGCTCCTCGGCGCGTTCCCGCTCGCGAGCCCGGGCCAGCATCTGCCCCAGCGAGGCGGCCACCGTTTCCAGTGCGGCAATGGTCTCCCGGTCTTCGCGAACCCGCATGTGACTGTAAAACTCCAGCACCGCCAGCACCTTGCTGCCCACCTGCACGGGGACGGCCCAGCCGGACACCATTTTGTGCCGCCGCGCCACCTGCAATCGGGGATCGGATGTCGCCTTGGACAGGTCCGCCATCCACATCAGGCGGCCATCTTTCCACGCCTGGCCCAGCATGCTGCCGGCAGGCTCCAGCACCGTGCCCATGCTTTCCTGGATGAGTGATTCAACGTTCTCACCCGGCACACCCCAGGCGGTGCTGAACTCCAGCTGTTTCTGCGCCGCGTTCACTTCCCACTTGACGGCAATATCCCAGCCCTGCGAGACGCAAAGCGCCTCCAGCACGCGCATGGCTGCCGTCTCTGACGAAACGTTCTCTCCCACAATCTGGCTGACCAGCAACTGGAGAGCCAGACGATGCTCGCGCTGCTTCTGCTGGGTCACGTCGCGCACCAGGCACTGCACGGCCACCGGCTTGCCCGCCCTGCGGCGCTGATGCAGGCTGATTTCCAGCTCCTGCAGGTGCCCGTCCGTCCCCTCGTTGCGCATCGGCGCACGGTCGATGGTCTCTCCATCCAGCACGCGGCGCAGCAGGGCAGCGGCCTCCGCGCGGCTGTCCATGGCAAAGGATTCCTCAAAGAAATCGCGTTCGCCGGGCGCCACATTCTCCAGCCCGAAGCAGTGCTTCCATGCCGGATTGACGTAGAGAAACCGGCCGGTCAGGTCCAGCGTGGCCACCATCTCGCTGGAGTTTTCAAACACGTCGCGGTAGCGCTCCGGGCCCTCGCCTTTCAGCGTCTCTTTGCGCGCCGTGGCGGAAAGGTCCACGGACACGGCCACCAGGCCAATGGCCTCGCCATCCTTGTCGCGGAGCGCGGAAACATTCAGCCGCGCGGGGAACAGCGAACCGTCCTTGCGCCGCATCAGCGTGTCAAAGCTGGGAACCTGGCTCGGGGACAACGACCACACCGCCTCGGCAATGGTGGCCATCCGGCCGGCGCCCGATCCGCCCTCAACCCGGCCGAGGTTCTGGATCTCTCCCACCAGCCGGGTGCCCTCCCCGGGGGCAAGCAAATCCTCAATGCGGGAGATCTGCAGCACCTCGCTGCCACGGTAGCCCAGCTGCCGCTCACCGGAGGGGTTGATGTAGGTCAGACGGCCGGAGGAGTCCATGGAGATCACAATGGGCCCGGCCGAGTCCAGCAGGTCTTTCAGCGGATCTCCGCCATAGCGGGCCGCGGCTTCCCGCTCGGCAGCGTTGTCGGCAAGCAAGCGCATCAGCACCGCGACCGTAAGCCCCGTTGCTGTCACAAGCAGCAGCCAGTCATAGCGTGGACCGGCCTCCAGACGCGCAGTAATCCCGCCGCAGGCCATGGCGAGGGCCAGCACGGCCATGGCTGACCAGATGGATGGGGAGGGATTGCGCGCCGACTCTTTCATCTTTCGTGCTCCTCCTCTTGCCGTGCCTTTCCCATGAAGCTAAAACTCCCTTTCAGCGCCCATCCGCAACTGCCCGCACCGGTTGGCTGCCTGCCCGTTTCCGCCTCTGCCCGCGTCCCCACCGAATGCGATGATCCAGGAAACTCATGCAGCCGGCAAAGGCCAAAATCCGGGCGACTGCAACACTTGTGCCTATATCCTCCGAGGATACATCCGCTCCCGTGCCCGTGGCTTCATCTATCTGGTGACAAGTCCACCGCCGGTAACTGCTTACATCCAAACTTCCGTGGTATCTCCGGCCCGCCCCTACCCCTGTCTTACGTGTATGTTACCCAAGACTTGTTGCGTCGTAGCGGGAATTCCACCACGCAGTCTCCCGCAAAGTCACCTCTCCACCCGGACGCTATCCTGGTCACACTTCGGCACGGGGTTGCAGGCACCTGCCCCCTATACTGGTGGCATGTTGCGCGTTTTCCGAAACTCTTTTGCGGCGATCCCGGCCCTGCTGGCCGCCTGGACCCTGGTTTCCGGCCCAGCTCAGGCTCACGCCTGGGGCAATGAGGGTCATCGGATGATCAATCGGTTGGCTGCCACCACACTGCCGGCCGACGCGCCCGCCTTTCTGCGCTCTCCGGCCGCGGTGGACGAAATCGAATACCTGGGACCCGAGCCCGACCGCTGGCGCTCTCCGGCCGAGCCGGAGCTGAACGCGGCCCAGTCCCCGGAGCACTTTATTGACCTGGAACTGGCCGATGCGCTCGGTCCCCTGCCCCATCGCCGCCTGGACTTTGAGGCCAAGGTGTTTGCCGCAGGCGAGCGGCCGGAAAAGATTGGGCTGCAGCCCTGGGCCGCCACGGAGGTGTGGGAGCGGCTGAAGGCTGCGCTGCGCGCCTATCGCCAGCTGGCCGCCGAGCACCGCGACACCCGCCCCGTGGAGCAGGCAGCCATCTTCTATGCTGGCTGGCTGGGTCATTATGTGGGCGACGGATCCCAGCCCCTGCACACCAGCATCCAGTACAACGGCTGGGTGGGCCCCAACCCGCACGGCTATACCACTTCGCACCAGATTCACTGGCAGTTTGAGGGAACATTTGTCGGGGCCAACATCCATGAGCCGGAAATACGCGAACGGATGAGCCCTCCCCGGGCCATCGGCGGCGACATGTTTGACGCTTATGTGACCTACCTGCGCCGGACGGCCACGCATGTGGAGCGGGTGTATCAACTGGAAAAGGAAGGTGGGTTTGTGGGAGCCGGAACGGCGGAGTCCCGCGAGTTTACCGCCAAACGACTGGCTGCGGGGGCCAGCATGCTGCGGGACATGATTTACACGGCATGGGTGGACAGCGCCCATCCGGTACCGGATGCCTATGCGGGAAAGTGATCCGCAGAGGCTGGCTCAAGCCACTTCCGGAAGTCTGGACTCGCCTTTCATCTGTACCGGATAGGTAAGAATCTCCAGCTCAATGCTGGCCACCTGGTCGCCGAATGCCTTGGGATGCAGCCGGGTGCAGCGGCAAAGCTCAGTGAGCTGGTTGTGCCCGCACTGGCTCAATTCCAGCCCGGCACCCACCAGCACGCTATAAATTTCCAGGCAGGTCCGGCGCTCAAATTCAAACAGTACGCTGATTGTCCCGGCGTCGTTGGCGCCGCGGCTCAGAACCCAGCCACCGCAGCCAAGAATGGCTCCAGTCAGGGTTTGGACAAGGCTGGTCGGCTTCTCGGTGGAAAGTGCACGCATCTGCATGGCCCACGAGGTAACCGGTAACGGCGCATCTTCGAATTTCATCATTTTCTGGCTCACGATGTCTTCATCGGACGGCGAGCCGGAGTTGTGCAGTCTGTGCGGGAGTCAAACGAAAAGTGCACCGATCTGCGACATTGTCTGGTTGGAGGGGCGCTGCGGCAGCGCGCAGAGGTAATTGAGCGGTACCTCTCGCCCCCGCATTTGCTGGTCGGGACACGCAAACTGACCCGAATGTTGTAGTTTGGATTGCACGATGATTCTCGGCAGTGGAATCGACCTGATTGAAATCGGGCGCATCCAGCAGTCCATGGAGCGCTATGGGCAGCGATTTCTGGACCGCGTCTACACGGCGGCGGAGCAGGCCTACTGCCTGCGCAAGCGCAAGTCCGCGGAGAGCCTTGCCGCGCGCTTTGCCGCCAAGGAGGCCGGCGCCAAGGCACTGGGGACCGGCATCAGCCGAGGCGTCCACTGGCTGGAGATTGAGGTCATCCGTGAGCCCGGCGGGCGGCCTGCGCTGCGCTTTTTGGGCCGAGCCGCGGAGATTGCCGCCGGCATGGGCGTGGCCCGCGCGGCGCTTTCCCTAACCCACACCGCCACATTGGCCATGGCAAGCGTCGTGCTGGAAGATAAATCGGGCGAATCTTCCGAGCTAATCGCAACATCAAAATCAGGTTAGCCAATCTGTCCGAGGCACACTCCGAAGGCATCTTCCCGGGCGGGCAATCGCCGCAAATAGCAGGATTCTCGCTCCGTCTCTGCTATTCTCAAGGCGAAGAAGAAGAAAGCAGCAATCCAGCACGTTGAGGGGAGTACCGTGCCAAGCCGAAAAGAGATTCAGTGGTCACAACTCAAGGTCGGTGCTCTGGTTCTGGTGGCACTGGCCGTGCTTGTGCTGCTCATCTTCCTCATGTCGGCCTCCACTGGCGGATTGTTTGCGCCCAAGATCACGCTGCGCTCTTACTTCCAGAATGCCGCAGGGCTAAAGAAAGGCGCCCCGGTTGCGCTGGAGGGCGTCACCATCGGCAACGTCATCCGCATGCGCGTGGTGCAGGACCGGAACCCGACCCCGGTGGAAGTGACCCTGCGCGTGGGCAAGGAATACCTCCACGATCTGCATATCGACTCCACCACATCCATTGCCCAGGCCGGCGTGCTGGGCGACAGCTACGTGGATATTGATTCCACCAGCGCCACCGGACCGCCTCCGGCAGACAATGCCGAGCTGAAAGCGACCGGCTCGCCCAGCATCCAGGATGTGATCCGCACCAGCGAAGACTCGATCGCGCATGTCACTTCTCTCACCCGGAAGCTGGAAACTCTGGTGGATACGCTGAACTCCAAACGCGGAACCATTGGCGCGCTCATCAATGATCCTGGCTTCTACGCCAAGGTTTCGCGCATCGCCGGCAACCTGGAAAAGATTACCGACAACATCAGTCAGGGCCAGGGAACGCTGGGCAAGCTGGTAAGCGACGACACCCTGTACAACAACGCCAACACCACGATCAGCAACCTGAATTCGATTGCCACAGGGCTCCAGCAGGGCAAAGGTTCGGCGGGCAAGCTGCTGAAGGACGACTCGTTCTACAACAACCTGAACTCGGCGGTGACGAACGCCAACCAGCTGATGACGGAAATCAACTCTGGCCAGGGCGCCCTGGGCAAGCTGGCCAAGGACCCAGCCCTGGCCCACAAGTTGGATGACACCGTCACCCGGCTGGACAACATCCTCACCAGCGTGGATGAGGGCAAGGGCACGCTCGGTCAGCTGGTGAAGAATCGCGCGCTTTATGACCACACAGACGCCACCATGGACGAGGCGCAGCAGCTGGTGAAGAGCATCCGCGAAAATCCGAAGAAGTATCTCGTCATCCGGCTCAAGATCTTTTAGCTTCCGATTGAGCTGCCCTTCTCCGCCCAGGCAGCCGGAGGGTTCTCATGCGTTATCGTGCTCTTCTTGCCGCGGCTTTCGCCGCCGTGCTTGCGCTCATGCTTTCCGCGTTGGTTCACTCGGGGCGCGACCCAGTCGCCGTTCAGGCCGCATCCGGCGCCCTTCCCGCGTACGCCGCCAATGGCGACCTGCTCCCGCCCAAAGACTACCGGCAATGGACCTTCCTTACCTCCGGCTTTGACATGAGCTACTCGCCCATGGCCTCGTCCGGCGATTCCTCCCGGTTCGACAACGTCTTTGTGAATCCCGCGGCCTATGACAGCTTTCTGGCGACGGGCACCTGGCCGGACAAGACCATGCTGGTGCTGGAAGTCCGCGCGGCGCGCAGCCGCGGCTCCATCAACCAGCACGGCGACTACCAGGACACCACCATCGCGGACTTGGAAATCCACGTGAAAGACGAGCACCGCTTCCCCGGCAAATGGGCCTTCTTTTCCTTTGATTCGCCGAACTCGAACGGCACTCTCATCCCCGCCGGAGCGCCCTGTTACACCTGCCACGCCGCACACGGCGCCGTGGACAACACCTTCGTGCAGTTCTACCCCACTCTGCTGCCCGTGGCGCGGCAGAAAAGCACGCTGAGCGCAGCGTTTCAGAAGGAATCGAAGGCGGACGGAGAGAGCCGATAGCGGCAGGCATCTAGGGAACGCGGGCATCCGCCGCGTACGGCTCGCGGTAGGCGCGCCAGAACTCCACAAAGCTTTTCAGGCGGACCACCTGAAAGTAGTCGTTGCCCACCAGATAAAACACCACCGCGCACGCTGAGACCACGCGCAGTGCTTCCGGGCCAAGCTGGTCACTGAACGGCAGCGGCGCCGCGGAAAACACCATCGCCAGAACCATCAGCATCAGCTTCACAATGCCCATCACCAGGTTAATCTCCATCAGCTTGCCGGAAAAGGCTCGGCCCAGGCGAAAGGTTTGCGCCAGCGCGTCGAGGGGGTTGCGTCCTTCCAGCAGGAACAACAGCGGAGCCATGGTCACCGGCCAGCTGATGAGCGCCCAGAGCGTAAAGAATCCGAGCGAAAGGAAGATGGCCCAGATGGAGTAAC
This sequence comes from Occallatibacter sp., assembly GCA_035531055.1. Taxonomy (GTDB): domain Bacteria; phylum Acidobacteriota; class Terriglobia; order Terriglobales; family Acidobacteriaceae; genus Telmatobacter. The sequence continues at coordinate 10,630 of DATKTQ010000216.1, forward strand.
CCACCAGGTCGGCGTCTCCGTTGGCCGTGATGTGCGTGGCCGCCACCCAATGAATGCAACGCCACCAGCCCCAGAAAGTCAGCCAGAGCAAGCCCAGCGAAGCGCCCTGCAACACAATGAGCGATAGCGGACGAAAGCGCACTCCCGGCTCCAGCCGGCGCAGCAGGACACTGCGGCCAAGGCCGGACATCACCGACCACGCCAGCCAGGCCAGCGGCGCCAGCCAGACCATCGTCGCCAACACCAGCGGCTGGTACTGGTTCCACACGCCGCCCAGCTGCACCAACGCTACCCACGGATTTTGTGCGTCCACGCGGTCAAAACCGGCTGCGGCCGGCGGAAGCTCGATCAGGATGCGCTGCCACTGCTGCCAGCACACCAGCAGAAAGGGCACGCCGAAGATCCAGCGCCAGGCAATCTCCGTCAGGCCCAGCCGCGGACGCTTGAAGACCCACCCCATCTGGTCCACCAGCGTCTGGGTGCCGCGCACCTGCTGACTGCTTTCCAACTCCGCCCTCACTTCACCACCAGATTCACAGCCTTGCCCGGAACCACGATCACCTTCACCACGGTCTTGCCTGCCGTTCGCGCCTGCACTTTTTCATCGGCGAGCGCCGCGGCTTCCAGGTCCTTGGCTGCTGCGTCGGCAGCCACGCGCACCACGTTCGCGAGTTTGCCGTTGATCTGCACGGGAATCTCCAACTCGTCTTCGCGCGCCAGCTCCGCGTCGCTCTGCGGCCAGGGCGCGCGCAGCACCGCGCCATCCTCGCCCAGTTCCTCCCACAGCTCCGCCGCCAGGAACGGCGCAAACGGCGCCAGCAAGAGGACCAAATCTCGCAGCACGTCCTTCGTTACACCGGGCGATATAAATCCAGTTTGGAGATTCACTCCTGCGAATCCGTTCTCGATGGGAAGCTGAACGAAGTAGAGCAGGTTTACAAACTCCATGATGGCAGCAATCGAAGTATTGAAATGCCAACGGCCATCAAAGTCTCCTGTAACTTTCGCGATTGTCTGGTGAAGCTTTCGAAGCAATTTTGTTTCGGCTTCGGTTCTCTCTGAAGTCTCTGCCTCATCATTGCGGTCCGTATGGCCATACTTCGCCGCAAGCCCCTGGACGTTCCTGCAAAAGCGCCACACGCGCCCCAGAAAGCGGCTCACGCCCGCCACGCCATCTTCCTGCCAGTCCAGGTCGCGGTCCGGCGGCGCGGCAAACAGCGCGTACATGCGCGTGGCGTCGGCGCCGTAGCGCACCACCATGTCGTCAGGCGACACCACGTTGCCCTTTGACTTGGACATCTTCGCGCCATCCTTGATGACCATGCCCTGCGTAAACAGGTGGCTAGCGGGCTCGTCATTCGTAATCAGGCCAAGGTCGCGCATCACCTTGGTCCAGAACCGCGAGTAAATAAGATGCAGAATTGCGTGCTCCACGCCGCCGATGTACTGGTCAATCGGAAACCAGTACTGCGCCTTCGCCGGGCTGAACGGCTCGCTCGCATTCTTCGCGTCCGTGTAGCGATAGAAGTACCAGCTCGAGTCGACGAACGTATCCATCGTGTCGGTCTCGCGCCGCGCCGGTCCGCCGCACCTGGGGCACGTCACGTTCACAAACTCCGGCACGCGGCTCAGCGGCGAACCACCCTGCTGCGTAATCTCAATCTGCGCGGGCAATATCACCGGCAACTGCTCCTCCGGCACCGGCACCAGACCGTCGCGGTCGCAGTGGATCATGGGAATCGGCGTTCCCCAGTAGCGCTGGCGGCTCACGCCCCAGTCCTTCAGCCGGAAGGTCACCGTGGCCTCGCCGAATCCGCCTGCCACCGCCACCTGCTGCAGCTTCTTCTCCGCAGCCGTGCATGTCTTCCCGTTGTACTCGCCGGAGTTCACCAGCACGCCCTCTTCGGATGTGAACGGCAGCGCTGGCTCTTCGGCTGCCGGGTCTGCGGGCGCAATCACGCGGCGGATCTCCAGCCCGTATTTCCCGGCAAACTCAAAGTCGCGCTCGTCGTGGCCGGGCACGCTCAT
>DATKTQ010000217.1:0-2479 GCA_035531055.1 Occallatibacter sp.
GGTCGCACCGCATCGTAAATCCGTTGCGCAGCTCCGCGCGTTCTGCGCCGTGCGCCGTCGCCGCCAGCATCGCCAGCAGTGCCATTGCCGTCAGCGCTCGTTTCATGCTCCGCAAACCGCCGCTCCTCATTTGCATGATCCACAGGATCAATTCGATCCGCTTGCTCCGCTCAACCTGCTTGTCCCGCAAGCCTGCCGTCAAACTCCGGCCGTCCGCCGCTCCGCCATCGCCTTTTCCAGCACCACTGCCACACCGTCCTCGTCGTTCGGCGGGGCCTGTTTCCATCCGCGCAACTTTGCCATCGTGCGCAACTCTAGCGCCGCATTGCCCATCAGCACGCTTCGGCCCGTCCACTCCAGCATGTCCACGTCGTTCCAGTTGTCGCCAATCGCCATCGTCTCCTTGCGATCCACGCCCAGCCGAACCGCCAGCCGGGCCAGTGCCCAGCCCTTGGAAACGCCCGGCGGCAGAAGGTCCAGAATCGACAAGTCACGCCCCGGATACTCCGTCCGCACACTGTCGCATTCGCTCGCCCACTCGCTGGCCTTCAGTGCCGCTTCCGCCTGGCGCATCTTGCTCAGCCCGCCTGCCACCATGCCCTGGATCGGGTCTTCGCCATCCATCAGCGCCTTCTCCAGCGGCTTCACCACCTGAATCGCCGCATGGTTCGCCTCCACCCACAGCGCAATTCGTCCATGCGCCTGCTCCAGGTCCTCCAGCACCAGCTCGCCCGGACCCAGTCGGTCAAACGTGAACACCATCGTGCCGAACGGCCGCAGCAGCCCGCACACCGCCCGCGCCGCCCGCGCCGTCAGGTGCGATCGATCCATTGACTCACCGCCCAGCGTGCGCGTCACTGCTCCATTGGACGTAATCAGTGGCATGTCCGCTCGCAAACCCAGCCCTTCCAGCAGCGGCGCCGTGTATGCCGTGCGTCGTCCGGTGGCAATCGCCACCGTAATCCCCGCATCCTGCGCGGCTTTCAGTGCCTGCGCGTTGCGTCGGCTGATGGTCTGGGAAAACGTCGGCAGCAGCGTGCCGTCCATGTCGATGGCCACCAGGCGAACGGGAGGATGCATACCTTAAGTGTACCGGTTAAGTCGCCTTCATCCGGTATGCTGGTTTTCATGGAGAGAATCTGCGCCCAGTGCCACGCTGTTCTTGCCGCGGACACCCAGGCCGACTGGTGTCCCGCCTGCGGTGGCGCACTCCTCGAGCGCGCCGTGCCCGATGCGCTCCGTTCGGCCTCTCCTGCGGAAGTGGATCACCGCGGCATCGTGCTCCCGCGCCGCCACGCCGTCGGCGGCATCATCACGCCGCAGTAGCTCACTCGTAGCGCAGCGCCTCCGCCGGCAGAATCCGCGCCGCCGCATACGAGGGATACAACGTTGCCAGCAGCGAAATCCCCAGCGACACCGCCGCCACAATCACTCCGTGGATAGGCCTCGGCGCAAACGGCAGCGTATCGATCGAGTACACTTCCGCCGACAAGTGAATAAAGTGGTAGTGGCCGCCTGCCCACGACGCCACATAGCCCAGCACCAGTCCCAGCGCCGTCCCCACCACGCTGATCAGGAAACCCTGCATTAGAAAAATCCGCCGCACCTGTCCCGGCTCCACGCCAAAGCTCATCAGCACCGCAATGTCGCGCGTCTTTTCCATTACCATCATGGTCAGAGCAATCAGAATGTTCAACGCGGCCACAATCACAATCAGCGCAATCACGATGAACGTCACCGCCTGCTCTTCCTTGAGCGCGCGGAACAGCGGGAGGTTTTGTTCCTCCCAGTTGGTCGTCATAAAGCCCTTGCCCGCGGCCTTTTCAATCGCCGCGCCCACCTGCGGCGCGCGGTTCATGTCGTCCACTCTGAAGTTGATCACCGACAAGAGGTCCGGCTCGCTGAACAGCGTCTGCGCATCCGCCAGCCGCAGAAAACCAGTCTGCGCGTCGTACTGGTAGAAGCCCGTGCGATAGGTGCCCGCCAGTCGGAATCGAAGCACCTTGGGATACATGCCCAGCGGCGTCATCTCGCCCTGCGGGCTGATTACCGTCACCGTGTCGCCCACCTGCGCGCCAATCGAGTCCGCCAGGTCCTTGCCCAGCACAATCGGCGGCTCCGCATTCGTCGGCTCGCCTGTCTTCGCCGGCTGCAGCGCTTCCATCGTCCCCGGCGTCGCCGTCGAGAGCAGGGAACTGACGCGCTTCTCAGCGTCCGGAAGAATGCCTTCAATCAGCGCGCCGCCGTCCCGCGCACCCCGCGCCACCAGCACCTGTTCATACAGTCCCGGTGAAGCCGCCACCACGTGCGGCACCTTCTCCAGTTTCTTGATCAGCGGACGCCAGTCGCGAATGCCATCGTCCTTCACCCGCATCAGCATCACGTGCGCGCTCGAGTCCACCAGCTTATCCTGCAGGTCGCGGCGCATCCCGTTCGTAATCGCCAGTGCAATAATCAGCGCCGCCACGCCCGCCGCCAC
>DATKTQ010000218.1:0-15335 GCA_035531055.1 Occallatibacter sp.
TACCAGCCGCTCCAACTCTGCCTTCTGGGGTTCACTGACCATCAGTTCCCGCTTCTTCGGACGACCACGTTGAGGCTCCATGCCTTAGCGTAGAACGGTCCGGATATATACACAATCTATTTATGACTCAGGAGACTGGAACCCATCTCATAAATGTCTGAGCAGCATGAGAGGGCATCCGAGTTGTACGAAGCCGAGGAAGTTTTCGCCATGGTATTCCCATCGCGTGACCAAGCGGCGATAGTTCTGCATCCAGGCAAAGGTGCACTCGACTTTCCAGCGACAGCGATAGCGGCGCAGGGGGCGTCCGTCCTGCATCTTCCTCTTGCGGTTGGCTCGGTTGGGCGAGATCATCTCGATCCCATACTCACTCATCTGCTCGTCCAGCGCGTCCGTGTCGTAGGCCGTGTCGCCGATCAGTCTTTCGGGCAACTCGTCGAGGAAGCATCCGGCCAGAACAGCTTCCATAAGTTTGCCCTCGGCAGGCGAAGCGCTTTCGACAGTAATGGCGAGAGGAAGACCGTCACCAGAGGTGATAGCGACGATCTTGGTGCCCTTGCTGCGCTTGGTTGGACCGGCTGCGAAGCCCCCCTTTTGGGCGCTCGCAAAGGTCGCATCCACGAACGCTTCGTCCAGATGGAGCTTGCCTCGCTCATGAAGATGTTTGCCCAGCAGGCGCGGCGCCTCAACCATCTTGCCCTCGCGAATCCATTGCGGTAGTACGCCTGTTCGGGAAGCAAAGCTTCTCTGCTTGCCTGAATTGTCGATTTCCCGTTCGCCACCGCCACGTCAACCTGACGAAGCAGGCTCACTTTCTGTTCCGCCGCATGCTTTTTCCCTCGCGCCATTCAAGGCTACTCTCATGCCAGTTTCTCGCATATCAACTGATTGGATAAGGGCAGAGGCTCCCGCACCTCCCGTAGACTTTGGTTGGTTTGGAGACCGAAGTACAACAGGAGGAAGGAGCCCCAGATGATGATAGTCGGTTGTGATTTTCATCCCTGTTCCCAACAGGTGGCTGTACTTGATACCGAGAGTGGCGAATTGCAGGCGCAGAAGCTAATGCATGCGACGGGAGAGGCGGAACAGTTCTATCGCAGGCTTGTTGCTCCATCGCTGATTGGCATGGAGTCGGTAGGCAACAGCCAGTGGTTTGTGCAGCTGATCGAGCAGTTGGGGCATGAGATATGGATTGGTGACGCCGCGCAGATCCGAGCCAGCTACATGCGCAAGCAGAAGACCGAAGACGACGTGAAGACCTGCTATGCCTACTGAAGATGTTGGACCAGCAGGTCGAGCACATGGACCAGGCTGTTTCCGTTGCGGCACAACAGAACGACCAGGTGCGGTTACTGATGACGCAGCCCGGCGTGGGACCCGTGACGGCTTTGGCTTTTGTGCTGACCATCGGGGATGTCAAACGCTTCGCCCGCAGCAAACAAGTAGCCAGCTACCTGGGCCTGATCCCCAGCGAGTTTTCTTCTGGAGGCAAGCAGCGAATGGGCGCCATCAGCAAACAAGGCAACCGTCTGCTTCGGGTTCTGCTGGTGGAAGCCGCCAACTCAGCCGTACGGTTTGATCCCGAGTTTCGTAGAGAGTATGCGCCCCGCTGCCATCAGAAGCATCGTGCGATAGCCAAGGTGGCCGCGGCACGCAAACTGGCAGAACGGCTCTACTGGATGCTCCGCATCCTGACGCCGTACCCCAAAGTCGTTACATCGAGAGCAGCCTGATTTGTACCATGGTAGGCGCAAGCCAGACCGTCTCACTGAGTAGGCGCTCTCGCACCCCGCAAAGGCCGGGTGGGGGAGAAACGGAAAGCTGGTGCGACGGACGACGTTGGAATGCTTTCGATCCCGAAATCTATGCTTTGGTGGTTCAACCTTCCGGTATGAATGTGCGCGGATCTGTAATGAAAGTCGGCATTGCGCACGCTTTCCGGAAGTAATTGCCGGACGCCAGTAGGATCGACGCTGCCCCCGCCATGCTTCACAGACGCGGACTTCTCTATGTCATGCGCTCAAGGGGTACGGACCGAACTGATCAGGATCACGTTGGGTAAGAGTAGCTGACCATTCTTGAATACGGCTCTTGGTGAATCACCAAGAATGTCTGGCCCTACCTACTGCCGCGTATCCGGCGAAGGGCAAGCGTGGCGGCGTGGAAGCCGCACTTGCCGTGAACGCCGCCGCCGGGCGGGTTGGATGCCGAATAGAGATACAAGTTGGGAGCGTTGGTGTGGGAAGCGGCGCCCGCGGGCTTCGGTCCAGGCGGGAATCGCATGTATTCGGAGTATTTCCAGGGGCTTTTGTATGCCGACGCGCTGGAACTCGACAGGAACCGGCCAGAGACACGTTTCCGCAGCGACGTGTTCTTGCGCGAGTCGGCGGTGGGGGAGGTGATTGGCTTGTCGGTGAGCGGGCAGATACCGGCGCCGGCGTTGTCTGCGAACGAGAAGGACTGGGTGTGGTTCTTGCTTGGTCCGCGGGCGTCTTCGCCCGACGATGCCTCGGCGGAGGAGGGGCAGCATCGGCCACTGAAGCTCTGCGCGACCCTGTATGCGGTTCTGAGCGCTGTCTCTCGCTAACCAGCATACGGGGCGCCAAAGGCGCTAGTGTCATTCCTTGGGTTCCGGCGTCAGGTACTCGTAGGATACGAACGCAACCTTGCTGCTGTCGGGCGACCACGAATCCACGTTGTTCGTGCCCTGTCCGCCAAAAAGGGTGGCCAGCATCTTGACCTTCTTGTCCGCCAGCGACATGACGTTCAAGGTCACATCCTTGTCTCCAGGATGGCCGGTGACGTCCGGCGCAAAGGAGAGGAACGTCATCCATTTGCCGTTCGGCGAGACGTGCGGGAACCAGTCATTGGTTTCGTCGAAGATAACCTGCTCCTGGTCACTGCCGTCAGGATGCATGCGCCAGATCTGCATGTGGCCGGTGCGGACGGAGTTGAAGTAGATCCATTGTCCGTCGGGCGAATACTCAGGGCCGTCGTCGAGCCCCTCGGCTGTCGTGAGCCGCCTTTCCTCTCCTCCGGCGGCGGGAATTGTGTAGATATCAAAGTTATCCCCGCGCTCTCCGGTAAACGCGAGTGTCGATCCGTCCGGCGACCAGCCATGAAAGTAGGAAGGGCCGACTTTCGTGATCTGGGTTGGCGTGCCCCCGGTGACGGGCAGGGTATAGACGAGGGATTTTCCAGTTTGCGATGAATCGCTGACGGCTATCATTTTGCCGTCGGGAGAGATGTCGTGATCGTTGTTGCATTTGACCTCAGCGCCCGTCAGGATGCGCACGGGCTTTTCTCCAGCTGACGGGAGTTTATAGATTGTGCCGCCCCCCAGGACGGGGAGGCGGTAGATGCCGCCCCCCTGATTGAACAGGAGGAAGGAGCCGTCTTTCGACCAGTTTGGCGCTTCGAAATGAGCGGGTGCGACGTATGCGACGCGCCGGTCACTGGAATCGACCGATACGGTCTCAAGCGTGCTGTAGAGCACGGGCTTCTCGCCGCTCTCCGGCGCCAGTGTTTCGACTTTCACCTTGGAAAAGACGGCCGTCTGGAGCTGGTCCTTGTTGTGCGCAGAAACGCCAATGCCTACGTAAAACGGGCCAGTAAGCGCGAGCTTCGTAGATGCGCCTGCGGGATAAAGTTTGCCGTCCTTGCCGGAGAAGAAGCCGTAGAAGTAGTCGCCGCGCTTTTCGATCCTCACCCGCAGCGGTCCCGGGTCCCTGAACTCCACCTCATGCGTATTGGCACCTGTGGCGTCGCGAAACTGCAACGAAGTCAGTCCATCGCCGTGCCGCGCAACATCGACACCGATTGAGTTTCCGTCGAGAGTCTGGCGGATCATGAGGACTGCTTTGCGATGGGCATCGCCCTGAGTGTCGACGAACCTGATGTCAGCCGAGATGGCTACGTCGCCGGACATCTTCTTCCAGACGTAGTGAAAGTCGTCCTCACCGAACCACATATTTTCGCCGCTGCCGGTAACGGTGTAACTCTTGTTTGCGGCTTTGTAGCTTGCAGAGCCGGCATGGAGCACGGTGCCGACGTCGCCCTGGCCCTCGAAGATGCCGAGCGGTGCGGAGCCCATCTGAGCCGAGGCAACAAGAGGAGCAAATGATGTAAGGATGCCCAGGCAGATAAGGGCAGGTAGTCGACGCGTAACGCTGCAGTTCATCGTGTGCCTCCATGGCTTCTGGTGGCGGGTCCATTAATCCACTTGCCCCCCCGAAATGCTGTCTGATATCGTTCGGCGGGAACCATATCATTCGCTTCGAGATACCGTCAATTGACGTCTCAATCAATTCAAATGAACCTCGGATTTGTTCTGTCCTACTTTCCCTCTCAGGCCCATATCCTGACAGGCCCAAAGTCCGGGAGTTTCCATCATGACCATTGATTCCATTTTGATCGCTGCTCGACAAGCGCGCCATCTGAGCAGGCTTTTCCTCCTTGCGTTTGTTGCCGCCTGGTGAGCCTCATCCTCATGAGGCAATCACGACTGGCTCGCCGTGCCGATGAACGAGAGCATCTCATGCTCGAGGTTCTTCTGCTCACGGAGCAGGAAGTGACGGCGGTGGTAAGCATGAATCAGCAGATAGCAAGCAAGGTGGGATTGAGGGATATCAAAGACAGCAAGGAATTCGAGCAGCTCGGTCAGAAGACTTCAATCGATGGAGTCGCGCAGGACATACAACGAAATTTGTCAGAAGATCGATAGCCGGGTTCGACGGTGCAACGATACGCTCTTCAGAACAAGCGGACGAAAATAGGATGCAGTTGCGCGTTCTGAGCGAATGACAGGCCACCCGTAATTTACCAGTTGATCAACACCTGCGGCGAAGTCTCGCCGAATTTGAAACTTCCGGAAGGCCCACTTCCGGCCGGGCCACTGACAACTTGGCGACAACTCTCCGCCCAGAACCCGAAAGAACCGCCCGCGATGAACGCTTGGAGCTGAATGTGTTAACTATCCCCGCTCGGGCTGTTCGATAAAGACAGGCCGTTTGCGTACCGGAGTTCTGCCTTCCGGCACGGCGGCCACCTGCCGTATCAGCTTCGCAGGATCGCCTGTCTCGATGCTTCGGATCAAGGTCCCGGGTGTAGAACGCGGGATCTGTGTCGCTCCAAGTCGACAGATATCAAAGTGCCCTGACGCGGTATAAGACGACCCCGTGCGATGGAACAACCGCACTGATGGCACCGACTATTTTCTCCGTCGCGTCTGTCCACAGGTTGTGTGCGGAGTAGCCGCGTTCACTTCCGGGCAGGCCAACGGCAGATGCTTGTACGGAGACTTTCTCTGCCGAGTCGCCGGTGTTGAACAATCCGACGATCGCGTCTCCGTTCGGTTCCATCTTGGCGAACACCTGCTGGTTGCCGGCATTGACAACCCTTTTCGCTGCGATCGAATCCTGGTCAACCGCGAGGACTGCGGTGTTTTTCAGGATTTTCTGCAGATCTCCTTGGTCGAGGTTAGTAAGATCGACGCCGAGGATGAGGGGCGCCGATCCAAGCGCCCACAGACTCAGCTGCGTCTGACGTTCGACTTCAGTAAGCCCGTTGTTACTGCCATTCCCTATCTCGATGGAGTCATAGTCGTTGAACCTCCCCGAACCAGAGTAAGGCTGCCACTCGGCCACATAGTTGAAGCGTTTCTCAATATCTTTCCAGCTTGTCAGCGGGTAGCTGCTGCCGCCCTTTTCGCATCGATAGCATTCAAGGTCGGGCGCGAATTCCCATTGATCAGCGTACTTCATCAGTGTCGGGGCGAGGGCCTGTGTGAAGCTCCCCTGTGTGACGTTCAGGATGATTGGCCGACCGCTTTGCCGTATTGCTTTCGACCATGCCTCAACGTCAGCGGCGTTGCTGTTTGTCATGCCGTCGATTTTGATGTAATCGACGCCGTAAGCCGCGAGCTTCTCGACCCATGAATTGATATACTCCTGCGCTCCGGGCTTACTGTAATTAATGCCGAGCATGCCTTTGCAGTTGTAGTTGTTCTCCGTTACAGACGGTTCCGCAATCTGGACGGCCGTGTACGGCGTACCTTTAATCGGTGTGTTCTTACTTACTGCCTGCTTCGAAATACCCGGCGTAACGTAGATCCCGAACTTCATCCCGAGACTGTGGAGGTAGTCAGCGACTACCTGGATGCCATCGGTATCTCCTTGGGCCGGGAATCTCGAAGAGTCTGTCACCCAACGGCCAAAAGGGTCGACGTTGGGACCCTGGCTGCCCGGACACTGGTACCAAAAGTCGTCCAGGTTTACGTATTTGTAACCGAGTTTCTGCAAGCCGGAGTCCTGCAGTGCTCGCGCCTGAGCTTCGATCTTCGCTGCCGTGGGATGCGCGCGGAGGAAGCTCCAACTGCTCCAGCCGAGAACGGGATGGCGCTCGAGAACATTCTTCTTGGTCCCGGCGTTCTGCTGACCGTCCAAAGTGGCCGCGCCTGCCAACAAGACGACCATCAGCGCAGCTGTAAAAGCATGTGTCAATTGCCTCATGAAAATCATTCCTTTCTTATCCTTGTCGGCGTCTTCCATTGGGAAATCTACCGGCACTGGTCTACTTGAGAAGCTTATCGCAGAAGGGTACTCGCGTGTTCCGGTTGGTTAAGCGCCCGCCCCGTAATTACCAGTTGATTTAAACCCACGGCAAAGTGTTGTCAGATCTGCAACTTCCGGATTGGCCACAATCCGCCTGGAACTTGGAGATTAGGGCATATCGGCTCGCTGATCCCATTGAGTCGTTGGTAACCACCGCGAAGAAATGGCAGGCGTTGCGGCCTGCCCGGCATCGCTTGAGGGATGATTCGGGGAATCTCCTGCGCTTTATCTCTTTTGAATTGGCTAAGACTTTTGTTTCGCTGGTCCCTGTGGGTTCGATCCCACTAGCCACCCCCAAAGCCACCCTCTCCAGACCAGCCTTTCTCCAGATTTCCAGACACAGCAGACGCGTTCTGAGAGAATGGAGACGGTACCCCCTCTCCGTGATTCCAGAAACTCAGCAAGAAACAGCGAAGCGCGACGCGCCGGCAGAGCGACCGCCGTGGCTAAGCGAATTTGTGCCGCGATGGGGCCTGGCGAATGCGCACCTGCAAACGATCGTGGGCAACTATCTGCCGCGGCCGCCGTTTCTGCTTGCGTCGCAGGCCGAGACGGTGCTGGTGGACCCGGCGGACGGCAGTCGCGTGCTGTGCCACTGCGACTGGCAGAGGGAACCGGCGGCGCACCTGACGGTGGTGCTGGTGCATGGGCTGGAGGGCTCGTCGGACTCGCGCTATATCCGCGGGATTGCGGCGCGGGCCTGGGCGGCGGGCTGCAATGTGGTCCGCATGAACATGCGCAACTGCGGGGGCACGGACCACCTGTCGCCGACGCTCTACCACTCGGCGCTTTCCGGCGACGTCGGCGCGGTGGTGGATTGCTTTACGGCGCGTTTTGGGCTGACGCGGGTGGCGCTGGTGGGCTACTCGATGGGCGGCAACCTGGTGCTGAAGCTGGCGGGCGAGCGGGGCAGACGCGCGCCGCTGTGCGCGGTGGCGGCGGTGTGCCCGGCGATCGATTTGGCAGCGGGTTCCGATGCCCTCCATGAGCCTGCGAATCGCGTGTACGAGTGGCATTTTCTGCGCGGGCTGATGCGCCGGTTCCACCGCAAGGCGGCGCTGTTTCCTGAGATTTTCGAGGCGAACGGTGTGGGCCCCATCCGGTCGCTGCGCGAGTTTGATGATCGGATTGTGGCGCGCTACTGCGGGTTTACGGGCGCGGACGATTACTACTATCGTGCGGCGGCGGCGCGGGTAGTGGAGGGGATTGCGGTGCCGACCTTGATTCTGCGCGCGCTCGACGACCCGTTCATCCGCATGTTTCCGGAGACGCATGCGGCGCTGCTGAGGAACCCGCACGTGATGCTGGAAGAGACGCGCCACGGCGGGCATTGCGCGTATCTTTCCGCCGATGCGGGCAACGAGATCCACTGGGCTGAGGCCACGGTGGTGCGCTACCTGATGCACCTGTTTGGCGGGGAACATGGAAGCTGACTGGGAAGTGGAAGTGGGCGGAGAGGCGCGTGTGATCGAGCCGGAGTGGCCGGGCTTTGTGGACTTGCGCGCGAACCCCGAACGCGCGGAACTGCTGGAGGAAATGCGGCAGCTGCCTGCACTGGGCCATGTGCTGGTACAACTGAACGCGCGGCACTCGCCGGTGTGGACGAGCAAATGTGATGTGTGGGAGTGCGCGGAGTTTGACCCGGATGAGTTGGATATTCCGCGAGAGCAGGCGCTAAAGGGAGCGGCCTGCTATGTGGATCTGCTGGCCGGCGAAGAACTGAATTGGGAGAGCTACACGGCAACTGCCGAATGGTGCCGCGCAATTTGCGACAAGCTGCGAGCGGTGCTGGTGCGGAGCTGCCGGGTGGACCTGGTGGTTCGCGCCGCGCATCTCGCGGCTGGGAGAAGCGGCTTTGCGGTGACGGCGTACCTGACTGCTGCGGGACCGGTTGCGACGCAGGCGGCTGGCGCGCTGGCGCGTGGGCTGGCTGCCTTGGCAGATGCGGTGGTGCCGTTTCCTGCTTCTGCGGGCGCGGCTTGAAAGCTACAATAAGCAAGTGTGGGCGAGTAGCTCAATTGGATAGAGCACCGGCCTTCTAAGCCGGGGGTTGTGGGTTCAAGCCCCGCCTCGCCCACCATGCAGTTCGAGGCATTTCGCCGGGCGCTGGGAGCGTTCCAGCGCCGGAAGTCCGCAGCCGGAGCGTTCTGCTCCGGATCTCACCAAAGCAACTTCAATCCAAACTGAACCTGGCGCGCGGTGGTGGCCGTGCCGGTAATCACGCCAGCCGTGGGCGAGACGCCGGATGGCGTGAAGACAACCAGATTGGGCGTGTTGAAGTTGGCCCGGTTGAGCAGGTTGAAGAGCTCGGCGCGGAACTGGAGATTGAGCCGGTCCCGCAGGGCCATTTCCTTAAGCATGGACAGGTCCCACGTTGCCAGTCCGGGGCCGGTGAGCGAGTTGCGCCCGAGGTTTCCATAGAATCCGCTGCCGGGCGGCGGCGCCAGCAGGGCCGCGGGGTTGAACCACTGGCTGGGTTTGCCCATGATTGTTTTGCCGGTGAATGCAGGGTTCACAAAAGGCCGCACGGGGTTCTTGGTGTCCAGATTGTTCGACGGGTTGTAACTGAGCTCCGGCGTGAAGGGAAAACCGGAGAGCAGGGTGACGATGGAGTTGGCGGTCCAGCCGCTTGCGAGCGCATCGGAGACGCCGTGCAGTTGGTGGAGATAGCGCCGGTTGCGGCCGATGGGGAGCTGCCAGGTTCCGCTGAAGACGGCGACATGACGCAGATCGTAGGTTGCGGGGCCCCAGTCGGCGCGGAGGTGGAAGGGATTGGATACGAGGCCGGGCGCGTTTCCGGCTGCCGTGGCATTGAGCGAATCGCCATCGTCGAGCGACTTGGACCAGGTGTAGACTCCTCGCAACATCAGACCGTTGCCCATGCGGTGGTTCAGGTCGAGCTGCAGTGCGTTGTATGAGCTGGTGCCGACGGAGAACCACGCCCAGGCGCTGCCCAGCGCCGGATTGGCCGCGGGCGATCCCTGTGGGATGTAGTAAGCGCCTGCGGGGACCGGCGTTCCGGCAAGCGGCGACGGGAAGCTGCCGGGGTAGACGGCGGGACAAGGCGACGCGGGGCAGAGGGTGGGGGTGGGCTCGTTGTCGTCCAGGCTGACCACCTGGTGGTATCCGTGCGAGCCGACATAGCCGAGCGTGAGGACGGTGTTGGCAGAGAGTTCCTGCTCCAGGCGGAGAGAGTACGCGATCAGGGTGGGCGTGTGCATGTCGGGCTGCACACCGGCGGGCGCAATCTTGGCGTTGGCAGGAACAGATGACACGGACAGAGGCAGGCTGGCAACGGGTAGATTGGCGATGCTGTACGAGGGATTGAAGGGCGCGTTCTGGTCCATGCGGTAGCCAAGAGCGTCCTGCAGATCGTTGTAGATGCCAAAGCCGGCCCGCATCACAGTCTTTGATTGGAAGGGGCTCCATGCCAGGCCGATGCGCGGCTGTGGCAGGAACTTTGCGCGGTTGACGGTGAATGCGGAGCCGCCGATGTGGGGCTGAGTTTGCAGCGCGCCGTTGGTGAAGATGAAGTTTGCAGCGCGGCCGTGCGCCTCATTCCAACCGGAGGTGAACTCCTGGCGGAAGCCCATCGAGAGGGTGAGCCTGGGTGTGAGTCGCAGCACGTCCTGCGCGTACCACGCGCCGAGCAGCGAGCGCCAATTCATTTCCGTCGGCGCCGGATCGTAATTGAAACTGCCGACCGTGCCCTCAAGGAACTGCTGCAGGCCGGTGAAGGTGGCCTGGCCAAACTGGGTGAGCGCGAGGTCCTCGTTGGACTGGAGCGGCTGCAGCCAAAGACCGGCGCTGAGGGTGTGTCGGCCGCGGGTCCAGGTGAAGTGATCCTGCACGGTGTACAGGTTGCGCGCGATGTGCAGATGACTGCCGACGTTGCTGCCGGCAAGACCGACCTGCGCGGCGGGGTTGGCCGCGGAGCTGCCGCCCACCACCACGGCGCCTACGGGCCTGCCCGCGACAAAGCCCGGAACCGTGGCGGCGGAAGTGCCGGGCGTGGGCTCACCGGTAAAAAAGTATGCGGCCCGGGAGTAGCCAATGCGCGCAAGGTTGAGCAGCATGGGCGAGAAGACGTGTGTCTCCTCGACGCTGAGCACCTGCTCGCGCAGATTCTCAAGGTCGGTGCTGTAAAGGTTCGTGCTGGTGGGCGTCACGTCCGCACTGTCGTCGATGGTGTAGACGGCAGAGAGCGTGTCCCTGGCGGAGAGAACGCGGTCGAGGCGCACGGTTCCAAAATCGTCGCGAATGGTTTGCAGCGGGCTGTTGAAGGCCTCGGCGATGCCGCCGAAGTCCGGCGCGCCGGGGCTCTGCACCGGCCACAGCGCCAGCAGCGGAACCACGGCGGGAGCGACGCCCACGTCAACCAGACCTGAGTCCGGACAGGGATTCGGCACCGGGCTGACCAGCTTGCAAGGCAGCAGGCCCATGCGTGCATTGGCGTCCGGAACCAGATCAACGCCGGTCTGGTGGAGGTGCTGAATGAGTCCCTCGAAGTTGGCGAAGAGGAAGGTCGAGTTCCTTTGCAGCGGGCCGCCGAGCGAGGCGCCAAACTGGTTCCGCTGGAAGGGAGGAGCCGAGCCCTTGTCAAAGTAATTTGGCGCGTCCAGAGTGTTGTTGCGCAGAAACTCATAGAGCGCGCCGTGGAATTGATTGGTGCCACCCTGCGTGACGATGAGCACCTGCGCGCCCGGCCGCTTGCCGTACTCCGCGCCATAGGTGTCGCGGAGCACGTTGAACTCGCGCACCGCGTCGGCGCCAAGCAGCTCCTGGCTGGTGCCTCCGGGCTGCATGTTGTTCTCCGCGGCTCCGGTGAACTCCACGCCGTTGAGCAGAAAAAGATTCTGCTGTGGGCGGTTGCCGGAGACAGAAAAGTTGTTGCCCACGGTGGAATTGGAGACGCCGATGCCGCCGGTCTTCTGCGAAGTGAAGTTAACGATGCCGGGGTTGAGCGTGAGCAGCTCGTCAAAACTGCGCCCGTTTAATGGGAGGTCTCTGACCTGCTGCTCGCCCACGAGGCCGGAGATGTCCACCGGGGTGAGGCTCAGCGCAGAGGCATCGGCATGGACGGTGATCTGCTGCTCCGTGCCTCCGATGCGGAGCTGGAGATTGACTGCGGCCGCCTGGCCCACTGCCAGGTGAATTCCCGTGCGGACCGCGGGGGCGAAGCCCTGTTTGCGGACAAGAATTTCGTAGTCGCCCACCGGGAGGGAGACGAACTGGTATTGGCCAGCCGCATCGGTGACCGTGGATCGCGCCGCGCCGGTGTTGCCATTCTTCGCGGTGACGCTTGCGGCGGCGACCGCGGCCCCGGAGGCGTCTGTGACCGAGCCTGTGAGACTGGAGGAGGTTTGCGCCGAGGCGGGGAGGGTCGAAGCGAGCAGGAGAACTAGACCCAAAGGGGGGCTGAGCAGACCGGAGGCCCCTGAGAACAGGGGCCGCAGACGCGCATGCCGGCGAAAACAAAATTGCATCCGGGCCTCCTGGTTTTGGCGGCGTTGGGGGAGATTACGGACGGGCGACTAATAGAGCAGGAGAAATGCCCGCGAGAGAGTGCCGAACAAAAATCGTATCAAATCGAAGCGAATCATATCAATACGAAGCAGAAGCGCCAGCTTTGGTCAGGCAGATTTCTTGGGTCTTGCATACTTTGCAGCATCGCGGCTGTGGGGCTCGGCCTTTCTGCTCGACTTGCCCATTCCAGCCTGGCATGAGGCGTACATTCTGCCGGTGTATCTCGCGCCAACGGCTCGCGTGCCGCCCAGCGCGGCAGGCCTGCAGGGTCCGGCACAACCACAAGGAACCGAGCGGCTTGCCATGCGGTGGTAAGCGATCTTCGCGCGACGGTTGCCTACCCACATGCGGACGCGTGTATGATGCGTGAGCCGTGCTCCGGCTCCAAAACCTGCGCGGTAGTCCCTTTGGAGGACGTTTCGATGGCGACTTTGACAACATTGCAGCCGGGCAAGCTCAGCGACAAAGTGAGCTTCCGCCCGCGCTATGGGAACTACATCGGCGGCCAGTGGGTTGAGCCCGCATCCGGCCAGTATTTTGAGAACATCACCCCCATCACCGGCAAGCCGTTTTGTGAGATTCCGCGCTCCAACGCAAAGGACATTGAGCGGGCGTTGGACGCCGCGCACGCGGCCCGCGAAGGCTGGGGCCGAACCAGCCCCACGCACCGTGCGCTCATCCTTACGCAGATTGCGCAGCGCATGGAAGACAACCTGGATATGCTGGCGCTGGCCGAGACCTGGGACAACGGCAAGCCCATCCGCGAGACCATGGCCGCCGATCTGCCGCTGGCCGTCGACCACTTCCGCTACTTTGCTGGATGCATCCGCGCGCAGGAGGGCACGGTTTCAGAAATCGATCGCGACACGGTGGCGTACCACTTCCATGAACCGTTGGGTGTGGTTGGCCAGATCATCCCGTGGAACTTTCCCATCCTGATGGCCACATGGAAGCTGGCGCCCGCGCTGGCCGCCGGCAACTGCGTGGTGCTGAAGCCGGCCGAGCAAACTCCGGCCAGTATTCTGGTGTGGGCCGAACTGGTGGGCGACCTGCTGCCTCCCGGTGTGCTCAACATTGTGAACGGTTTTGGCCTGGAAGCAGGCAAGCCTCTGGCCTCGAGTCCGCGGGTGGCAAAGATCGCCTTTACTGGAGAAACAACCACTGGGCGACTTATCATGCAGTATGCCAGCCAGAATCTGATTCCAGTGACTCTGGAGTTAGGAGGTAAGTCTCCGAATATCTTCTTTGACGATGTCTGTCGCGAAGATGACGATTACTTTGACAAGGCCATTGAAGGCTTTGTGATGTTTGCCCTGAACCAGGGCGAGGTGTGCACCTGCCCGAGCCGCGCGCTCATCCAGGAAAGCATCTACGACAAGTTCATGGAGCGGGCCCTGAAGCGTGTGGCAGCCATCAAACAGGCCAGTCCGCTGGACCCCACGACGATGATTGGCGCTCAGGTGTCGAACGAGCAGTTGGAGAAGATCCTCAGCTACATCGACATTGGCCAGAAGGAGGGCGCGCAGCTGCTGGCAGGTGGCGGGCGGGCCAACCTGGGCGGCGACCTGGAGGGCGGCTACTACGTGAAACCCACTGTCTTCCGCGGGCACAATCGCATGCGCATCTTCCAGGAGGAGATCTTTGGCCCGGTGGTTTCCGTAACCACCTTCAAGGATGAAGCCGACGCGCTGGAGATTGCCAACGACACGCTCTACGGCTTGGGCGCGGGATTGTGGAGCCGCGACGCCAACCGCTGCTATCACCTGGGACGGGGCATCCAGGCCGGCCGCGTATGGGTCAACTGCTACCATGCGTATCCGGCGCACGCAGCCTTTGGCGGGTACAAGCAATCCGGCATTGGTCGCGAGACGCACAGCATGATGCTGGACCACTATCAACAGACCAAGAACTTACTGGTGAGTTATAGCCCGAAGAAGCTAGGCTTCTTCTAAGTCAGGGGTCAACTTATGCCGGACTTACCCAAACAGGTGCTGGCGACGGACCTGGCCATCCATCTGGTAAGGGTGCTGCGGGAGAAGCACGGACCGCTGATGTTCCATCAATCGGGGGGCTGCTGCGACGGCAGCTCCCCGATGTGCTATCCGCGCGGCGAATTCCTTGTGGGGGATTCAGACGTGCAGCTGGGCGAGGTGGATGGTGAGCCGTTCTACATGAGCCGCAGCCAGTTCGAGTACTGGAAGCATACGCAGCTGATGCTGGACGTGGTGCCGGGGCACGGGGGCATGTTCTCCCTGGACAATGCGGAAGGTGTTCGCTTCCTCATTCGTTCGCGCGTCTTTGACGACGCGGAGATTGCAGACCTGCGCGCTGCCGGGCGCATCTAAAACGGCAGAGAGTTTGTATCATCCAAATGGAGTGCTATTGATGCAAGAAGCGGTGATTGTTTCGGCCGTGCGAACCCCCGTGGGCAAGTTCCAGGGCTCGCTGCAGAGTTTTTCCGCGCCGAGGTTGGGCGCGCTGGTGGTGCGGGAGGCGGTGCGCCGCGCCGGAGTAAAGCCCGAGCAGGTGGATGAGTGCATCATGGGCTGCGTGCTGCAGGCAGGGCTGGGGCAAAGCCCCGCTCGCCAGGCTGCGGTCTTTGGTGGCCTGCCCCCCGAGGCTGGCGCGTTGACCATCAACAAAGTGTGCGGCTCGGGGCTCAAGGCGGTTGCGCTGGCCGCGCAGGGCATCCAGACAGGCGACACGGAAATTGTGGTGGCCGGCGGCATGGAATCGATGTCGAATGCGCCTTATTTGCTGCCCCAGGCGCGCACGGGCTACCGCATGGGCAACGGCACGCTCGTGGATGCGATGATCCACGACGGACTGTGGGACGTGTACAACAACTTCCACATGGGCGCGGCCGCGGAGATGGTGGCGGAGACCTGCCAAATTACGCGCGCCGACCAGGACGCGCTTGCCGCGGAGTCGCACCGCCGCGCGGCGGCCGCAACGGCGCAGGGCTTCTTCCGTGAGGAGATTCTGCCGGTGGAGGTTCCCCCCGCGAAGAAGGGCGACTCCGTGCGCGTCTTTGACGCCGACGAATCGGTGCGTCCGGAGACCACTGCGGAGATTCTGGCGCGGCTGAAGCCGGCCTTCCAGGAAGGCGGAACGGTGACCGCGGGCAATGCGCCGAGCGTGAGCGACGGCGCGGCGGCCCTGGTGGTGACCAGCGCGGAGCGGGCAAGGGAACTGGGC
>DATKTQ010000219.1:0-16656 GCA_035531055.1 Occallatibacter sp.
GGGCGTCGCCGCCGGTGCCGTGGAGCAGCAGGACGGCATTGTCGGCGTGGCCCTGGGCGTCGCGGTGCAGGGTGCCGAGGGTCAGGTAGTGGAGATGCAGAACCGGGAGCGTTTCGCCGGTGCCGAAGCGGAACTGGTGGAGGTCGAAGCTTCCGTTGCGGATGGGCCGGTGGGTGGGCGCGTAGTGCGGCCTGGGGGCCTGGGCGGCAGCGGTGAGGGCGAAGGCAAGGGCGGAAAGAAGAGAGCAGGCACGGCGCAGCACGAGGTCCTCCTGAGCGTTTGGACCATATTACAGGCGAGAAATGGGCAAGCCGGAAATGGGCAAGTGGCGCGTGGGCAGGCGCTAAGCCGGGGTGCGCATGGAGTCGAGTGCGGCGGAGAGGTCTGTGGCGAGGGTTTGCTGCATTTCCGGGGTGAGCTTGGCACCCTGGTAGGTGAGGTAGAAGACGTCGATGGCAGTTTCGCCTTCGGTGTCGATGAGGGCGATGGCGACGTTGCAGTTGTGCTGGTGGAGAGTGAGTGCGATCTGGCGGAGGAGGCCGGGGAACGCGGCGGCCAGCACGGCGCTGCCGCAACCGCCCAGGACCAGCCAGAAGGTGCCGAAGAATTCCGCAACGGAACGCTTTCCAAGTGGCATAGAAAACTGTCTCCTTTCGATGAGCTCTCCATCCCGCACGAGGAAGGCGGGGCGAGCCGGCGCGAATCATACACCTTTGGCGTAAGAGTGGGGTTGGATTTTTTGTTGCGGGCTCAGGCGCTAGGCGGGGGTGCGCATGGAGTCGAGTGCGGCGGAGAGGTCCGTGGCGAGGGTTTGCTGCATTTCCGGGGTGAGCTTGTCGCCCTGGTGGGTGAGGTAGAAGACGTCGATGGCGGTTTCGCCTTCGGTGTCGATGAGGGCGACGGCGATGTTGCAGTCGTGCTGGTGGAGGGTGAGGGCGATGTGGCGGAGGAGGCCGGGGACGTCCTGGGCGACGACCTGCAGCAGGGTGGAGTGGGTGGAGGATTCGGAGTCAAAGTTGATGCGGGTGGTGACTTCGACCTTGGAGTTGGCCGCGGAGTTGAGGTGACGCCGGCCGCCCAACAGCTGATCGACGGAGACCTTCTGCGCGACGACGTCGTGGAGGTTGGCGAGGAAGCGTTCCTTCTCGGTGGGGTTGAGCTCGATGGTGCGGAAGACGTCAGAGAACTGGAAGCTGTCGACGACGACGCCGGCATCGTTGGAGAACGCGCCGGCCTTGACGATGTTCATGCCCCAGGCGGCGAGGGCGCCGGCCACGTCCGCAAAGAGGCGGGTGCGGTCGCGGACGATGACGGTGAGGTCAAAGAGCTGGCGGATGGGGCGCAGGTCCAGCTGTACGGGGTTTTTGCCGAGGCTGGAGGCGAGCAGGAAGTGGTTGCGGATTTGCTCGGGCAGGCGGGTTTGCAGGTAGCGCTGTGGGAGCCCTTCAAGGAACTGCTTGAGCGCGTCGTACTGCGTGGGCGGCACCATGGAGCGGATGCGGTTGAGCAGTGTGGGGTCAATGGCGGAGTGGTAGCGGACCTCGTCGACGGAGCGGTCCATGAAGTTGGCGGTGGCCATGTAGAACTGCCAGAGATTCTCGGCCTTCCAGGGGGTGAGCGCCTCAGGATTGACGGCCTTGATGTCGGCGTAGGTCATCAGCGTGAGCATCTTCAGGAGCATGGGGCTGCCGATTTTGTCAGAGAAGCTGCGCACGTTCTCGTGGTCAAAGATGTCGCGGCGCATGGCGTTGGACATTTCCAGATGCAGGCGGATGAGCTTGAGGACAGACTCGCGCTCTTCGGCGTCAAAGTCGAGGCGGGCCATGAAGCTGTCTGCCAGCTCCACGCTCTGGACGGTGTGCTCTCCGGTGCGGCGGCCCTTGCCGGTGTCATGCAGCAGAAGGGAGAGCAGGAAGAGGTCGAGGCGGTCGATCTCCGGGAGCAGCTGCGCGAGGCGGTGCTCGTAGTCGTGGGTGGGCTGGCGCAGGCCGTGGACGTTGTCGATGGTGAGGAAGGTGTGCTCGTCGACGGTGTAGCGGTGGTAGCTGTCGCGGATGACCAGCGCGTCAATGCCGTGGAACTCGGGGATGAGCATCTCCAGCACGCCGAGGGCATGCATGGTGCGGAGGGCATGGGCGGCGTGGGGTCCGAGGAGGATTTCGCGCAGGGCGTTCCAGAGGTAAGGCCCCTCGGGGATGTGAATAGCGAGCGCGGGCAGGGCGTCTGTGATGCGGTCTTCGGCGGCCTGGGAGAGCGTGTAGCCGTGGGTGGCCATGAGGGAGAAGATGCGGAGGATGGCCGCAGTGTCATTGAATTGCGCGCCGGGCAGGATGTCGATGCGTCCCTGGTCGAGGAGGAAGTCGGTTCCGGCGATGGGGGTGCGGCGGCGGCGGAACTGGCGGTAAAAGCTGACGGGCGCGGGCAGGTGCTCCATGAGCAGTGCGGCGCGGCGGTAGATGACGCGGGCGTGGCGATAGTAGGTGCGCATCCAGTAGGCCGGGTCGGCGGTGCCGCGGGTTTCCAGGCCGATGGAGTTGGCGGCCGCCTCGTCCTGGGACTGCCAGTCGAGGGTGTTGTCGTCGCGGCCGTGGCGGAAGTGGAGAAAGCAGCGGGCGGCTGCGAGGAAGTCGAAGGCGGCCTCGGCGTCTCCGCGGGCGCTCTGGAAGACGCTGCCGCGCTGGCGGGGCCACTCCTTGGTTTCCTTCAGGTGGAAGAGCAGGGCGAACCAGACGGCGAGGTGGTAGTCGCGCAGGCCGCCGGGACACTCCTTCAGGTTGGGCTCCAGGTGGAAGATGGTGTTGCCGAAGCGGGCGTGGCGGGCGCGGGCCAGTTCGCCCACCTTTTGGGTGATGGCGTTCCACTCGCTGAGGACGAGGCCGGGCAGGATGGTCTGGTGGAGCTGCTGGTAGAGGGGGAATTGTCCGGCGAGGAAGCGGCGGTCGAGGGTGGCGAGGGTGAATTCGAGATTGTCGGGGTCAAAGCGGCCGGCTTCTTTGAGGATTCGCGAGGCGGGGCTGGCGCGGAGCCCGACGTCCCACATGGCCTGAATGATGGTGCGGACGATCTCCTTGTGCTGTTCTTCGGTTTTTTCGTCGGCAAAGGCGAACAGGACATCGATGTCGGAGTAGGGGAAGAGATCCTTGCGTCCGTATCCGCCGAGGGCCAGCAATGCGATGTTGGGCGCGGGCTGGCCGGCGTAGGCTCGACGCCACATTTCAATGAGGATACGGTCGACGACGGCGGAGCGGCGGCGGATGGCGGCGG
The DNA here is from genome assembly GCA_035531055.1 of Occallatibacter sp. GTDB lineage: Bacteria > Acidobacteriota > Terriglobia > Terriglobales > Acidobacteriaceae > Telmatobacter. The sequence goes on from DATKTQ010000219.1 coordinate 3,265, forward strand.
TGCCGTCGCCGGTGCGCTCACACGTCTGGCGGACGAGCGCCATCTCGCGCAGATACTGGTCCCGAAGATCGTCAACCGCCAAAGCGACTGGATTCATGAGAGTAGATGTTGCGAGGTCCGCCGAAGCGACAAGATGTTTCAACAGGATACTAAAGAATCGACGCGGAAAACGAGAGAGGGGCGGCGGAAAGGCGCGAAAAAGGAGTTGCGCGGGGTTGGGAATGCACAGAAAGCAGGACCGGAAAGCGATGCCGCCGGGGGCGATTGCGCGGGTTTGGGCGCAATCGACGGGCCGGCGGCCGGGAGGAAGGCGGTTGTTTAGAGGGCGGCTTCGCCGCGCTCGTCGTTGCGGATGCGGATGGCTTCGTCAATGTGGCTGACGAAGATTTTGCCGTCACCGATGCGGCCGGTGCGGGCCGCGCCCATGATAGCCTGAATGGCGTTTTCCTTCAGGTCGTCGGTGATGACGAGTTCAATTTTGACCTTGGGCAGGAGGTCGACCGTGTATTCGCGACCGCGGTAGAACTCGGTGTGGCCCTTTTGGCGGCCGTGGCCGCGTGCCTCAAGGATTGTCATGCCCTCAATGCCTGCCTCGAGCAGAGCGTCCTTGACGGCGTCCAGTTTGGAAGGCTGCAGAACTGCCTCAATCTTGACCATAAGCGTTTGCCTCGCATGAAAGCGTAACAGGCCGGGCGGTTCAGCGGACCAACCCGGCATGAACTATTGTGGTTCCCCGCCAGGAAACTAGGAAATCAGATCGTAGCCTTCCTCGCCGTGCTGCGAGAGGTCAAGTCCGGCGGCCTCCTGCTCCGGCGAGACGCGCAGGCCGATGACCTTGTCGACGACGAAGAGCAGTACCAGCGTTCCAACGATGGAGATGCCCCAGGCAACGCCGGCGCCTGCGAGCTGGTTGAGGACCTGGTGCCAGTGCCCGTCGATGGCACCGGTGGGCACGCCCTTGCCGAAGATGGGGTTGATGGCCTCGGTGGCCAGCAGGCCGGTGAGAATGGCGCCGAGGGTGCCGCCGGCGCCGTGTATGCCGAAGGCGTCGAGCGAGTCGTCATAGCCGAACCAAGCCTTGACCTTGAAGACCATGAAGGAGCAGAAGCCGCCGGCCAGCAGGCCGATGAGCAGCGCCGGGAAGGGCTGGACGAAGCCGGAGGCGGGGGTGATGGCGACCAGTCCGGCGACGGCTCCGGAGATGGCGCCTAGGGCGGTGGGTCTGCCTTCGTCGATCCACTCGACGAGGGTCCAGCCGATGGCGGCGGCCGCGGCGGCAAAGTGGGTGTTGATGAAGGCGCTGGTGGCCAGCGGGCCAGCGTTGAGGGCGCTGCCGGCGTTGAAGCCGAACCAGCCGACCCACAGCATGCAGGCGCCGATGAAGCTGAGCACCAGCGAGTGGGGCTGCATGGGAGAGTGCGGATAGCCTATGCGCTTGCCCAGGTAAATGGCGGAGACCAGGGCCGAGACGCCGGAGGTAATGTGGACGACGGTGCCGCCGGCGAAGTCGAGCGAAGGGATGTGCCCGCCGGAGGCGTTGAGCAGGCCGCCGACGCCCCAGACCATGTGGGCCATGGGGCTATAGACCAGCAGCGACCAGAGGGAGAGGAAGACGGCCATGGCGCTGAACTTCATGCGCTCAGCAAATGCGCCGGTGATGAGTGCCGGGGTGATGATGGCGAACATGAGCTGGTAGACCATGAAGGTCTGCTCGGGAATGGTGGGAGCGTAATCGGGGTTGGGCGCAAGGCCCACGCCGCGCAGGAAGACGTTCTGAAAGCCGCCGATGAAGGCGTTGCCGTGGCTGAAGGCGAGCGAGTATCCGGCGATGGCCCAGACGACGGTGATCAGTCCCATCATGGCGAAGCTCTGCATCATGACGCTGAGGATGTTCTTGCGGCGGACCAGACCGCCGTAAAACAGCGCGAGTCCGGGTCCGGTCATCAGCAGGACAAGGGCCGCGGAGACCAGCATCCAGGCGTTGTCAGCGTGCATTTGAGCCTCCTGCACGGCCTGCTGCAGGGCGGCGACCTGGGCCTGAGTGGCCGGGGCCGAGGCGGGCGACTGGGCAAGAGCCAGCGCCGGAGAAAGGAGAACCACGGACAGGGTTCCCAGCTTGGTCCAACTGCTTTGCATTTTGATTCCGCTCCGAAAGGGTGACGCCTGCGGGCCGGAGCCCGGGCCTGGAACCGGATTCCTGTTATGGAACCGGAGTTGAGGCCATTTCCTTGCGCGTTTCGGCTCCCGCAGCCGCGGAAGGCCAGGATGCAGGCGGGTCTTGGCCGTTCGGCCGGGACCGCCATTCCGGAAATGGACGTGATATGCAGCGTCGCGTGACAGGGTGAACCCAAAAGGATAACCCATGCGGGAGAAAAGCGATGCGGCGAATTTTTGGGGAAAGTGCCGGGGATGGCCGCAGCCGTCGCAGCTTGGGACGGGGTATGATGGAAGATATGGAGCCCACACTGGAGCGCGATCGCTACCTATTTGGAGCACTGGAGAGCAGCGCGAAGAATCGCGCCAAGGTGCAGGAAGTGAACTACGGCTTTGAGCAGCCGGAGGGTGTCTTTCTCACCTCGTTGGATTTTGCCGTGAACTGGGTGCGCAAAAGCTCGGTGTGGCCGGTGACGTTTGGGCTGGCCTGCTGCGCCATTGAGATGATGTCGATGGGTGCCTCGCGGTTTGATATTGCGCGCTTCGGGGCAGAGGTTTTCCGGCCGTCGCCGCGGCAGTCGGATCTGATGGTGGTTGCCGGGCGAGTTTCGCAGAAAATGGCGCCGGTGGTGCGGCGGCTCTATGACCAGATGCCGGAGCCGAAGTGGGTCATCTCCATGGGTGCCTGCGCCACGTCCGGTGGGGTGTTTAACAACTACGCCATCGTGCAGGGGGTTAACCAGGTGATTCCCGTGGACGTGTATGTCCCCGGATGTCCGCCACGCCCCGAGCAACTAATTTACGCGATCACGCTTCTACAGGAGAAGATTCTGCGCGAGCAGGGCAGCCTGAGGAAGACGCTTAACCTTGGATAGGCTGAGGGGATAGGCAGAGGATCGAGTAAGTGGAGACCACTGGGTTTAGTTACCAAAGGTGATACTTCCGTAACATCCTTGGGGTGTTAACTCAGGCGGGGAATGCAGTCAACTCATTGAAAAATTGTAAGGGAACGCCCTCGTCATTATGCTACGTTTAAGAAAGGCCTACTGCGCCCTTTCGTAATGTAGGGTGACGCTCCAGGGTAGTTTTTCCATGAGAAGGTGGGACGCCAGAATCATGCGCCTATCTCAGTTGGACGAGTTTTTATTGCGGAGGATACAAATGTACTCGCAAACTTTTAAGACTTTGTGCCGGATTCTTGCGGTGGCATGTGTGGTGTGCGTGCCAAGCGCAATGTATGCCCAGGATTCGGCGAAGGCGGCCAAGAAAGCCCCCGCGACAGATTCACCTTCGCGCTGGGACATCTTTCTGGGCTACAGCTATCTCGCCCCGAAGGACACGGTTCAGACCCTCAATCCGGACGGCACGACGGTTGGCTACTCTTACCAGAGCGTCGACTGGGGCGGGATCCTGAGCGTAGCTCGCTACTTTAACAATTACGTGGGCGTGGAAGCCGTGGGCGATGTGCACACGGAATCACAGGATCCTGGCCCGAGTAACTCGAAGTTCAACTCGAATGATGACTTGAGCGGTGGCTCCCTGGGTTTGATTTTCCGCTATCCGACCTCGGATATCACCCCGTTTGTGCATGCCCTGATCGGCGGCGAGCGGGTGGGCGGACCGCACTTCCAGCCTGACAAGTGGGGCATGGCCCTGACGGCGGGCGGCGGCGTGGACTACCAGACGCCGTGGTTCAACCGGCATCTTTCCATCCGCGTATTCCAGGCCGACTACCAGTACATGCACGTGAACTTTGGTCCTGGCGTGTATGGCGGACGCGCGAACATCAATGCGACGCGCCTGAGCACCGGCATTGTGTACCACATCGGCAGCATCGCGCCTCCTCCGTCGGTGACCCTGGCCTGCTCGGCGAACCCGGAGTCGGTGTACCCGGGTGAGCCTGTTACGGTGACGGCGACCCCCGGCATGTTGGATCCGAAGCTGCACGCGATGTACACGTTTAGCGGCGACGGCGTGACCGGTAATGGCACGACAGCGACCGTGAACACGGCGGATCTGGCTCCCGGAACCTATACCGTCAAGTGCGGAGTGAAGGAAGGCAAACCTGGCAAGGAAGGCCTGAAGCCCTGGCAATTTGCGGAGAGTTCCGCTACCTATACCGTGAAGGCGTTTGAACCGCCGACGGTGAGCTGCTCGGCCGACCCCAGCACCATTAAGCCGGGTGAGACCAGCACGATTTCCGCGTCGGGCGTAAGCCCGCAGAACCGCCCGCTGACGTACAGCTACTCGGCGGCTTCGGGGACCATCAACGGCACGGGCAACTCGGCCACCTTCTCGTCGACTGGCGCGCCGACCGGGCCTGTGGACGTGACCTGCAAGGTTTCCGACGACAAGGGCCAGACGGCATCGGCCGACGCGACGGTGACCATTGAAGCGCCGCCTCCGCCGCCGGAGCCATCGCCGGAGCAGGTTCGCCTTGAGCATCGTCTTGCGCTGCACAGCGTGTTCTTCCCGACCGCTCGGCCCAGCAAGGCGCGTCCCGAGGGTGGTCTGCTTGAAAGCCAGCAGACGACTCTTAGCACACTTGCGACAGACTTCAAGAGCTATGTCGCGATCAAGCCGGATGCTCACCTCATTTTGACAGGTCACGCGGATCCGCGCGGGTCGGTCGAATTCAACCAGGCACTCTCTGAGCGGCGCGTAAACCGCGTCAAACAGTACCTTGTGGAGCAGGGAATTCCTGAAAGCAGCATTGAGACGCGTGCCGTGGGTGAAGATCAGCAGCTGACGACCGAGCAGGTAAAGTCTCTGGTGACGGAGAATACGGAGCTTAGCGAATCGGCGCGGCAGCGGATTCTGCATAACTTGCGGGTCATTGTGCTGGCGCAAAACCGGCGGGTAGACATTACGCTGAGCACAACAGGACAGCAATCGATCCAGCTCTACCCCTTTAATGCAGAGGATGCCGCAACGCTTCTGAGTAAGCAGGCTCCGGTTCGCAAAGGGAAGGCCGGTGCGGCGAGGCGGCACAGGAAGCGCTAGACGTACGGCGGGACCAAGGTTGCTCTAGGGTCCCATCTGAACACACATGAGAAGGGGGTGTAGCTGCCCCCTTCCAAGATCGTAAATTTTCAATTTGTTCAAGTTGATTGCCAAGGAGAAGGCGAAATGCAGTCATGGAATTTGAAATCCCTCAGTGTGGTTCTGGCTTCTGCGAGTCTTGCGTTGCTGCCAATGGGATGCAAGAAGCAGCCGCCCATCACGCTCGCGTGTAACGCAGCACCGCCGACGGTCTATCCTGGTGAATCGGTCACGGTAAACGGGACAGCCGGTTCGGTGAGCACCAAGAAGCACAACAGCGTCCTCTACAGCTGGTCTGGAGATGGTGTGACGGGAAGCGAAAGCACCGCTACCGTGAACACTTCTTCGCTCGCGCCCGGCAGCTACACGGTGAAGGGCGAAGTGAAGGAAGGCAAGAAGGGCAAGGAAGGCCTGAAGCCCGGCCAGACCGCCGACTGCTCTGCCAGCTATACCGTGAAGCAGTTTGAGCCCCCGACGGTGAGCTGCTCGGCCAACCCGAGCACCATCAAGCCGGGCGATCCCTGCACCATCACGGCGACTGGCGTGAGCCCGCAGAACCGTCCGCTGACATACAGCTACTCGGCGGCTGCGGGCACGATCAGCGGAACGGGCGACACGGCAACCTTCTCATCGACGGGCGCCCCGACCGGGCCTGTTGAGGTGACCTGCAAGGTGACCGACGACAAGGGCCAGACGGCCTCGGCCGACACGAGCGTGACCATCGAGGCTCCGCCGCCTCCGCCGACGCCGCACGCTGAAGCGCTCTGCTCACTTTCGTTTGATATGGACAAGCGGCGGCCAACCCGCGTGAACAACGAAGGCAAGGCCTGCCTGGACGAAGTGGCGCTGGACCTGCAGAAGCAGTCTGACTCCAAGATCGTGATTGTGGGCAGCTCGGACGCGAAGGAAAAGGCAATGATGGCGCGCCAAGAAAAGAGGGCGATGCGTCACCACCGCACAAAGGTGGAGGACGACGCCGCGCAGCGCGCCGTGAACGCCAAGGCCTATCTGGTTGACGAGAAGGGCATCGATCCTTCGCGCATCAGCGTGGCCACCAGCTCAGAGGACGGACAGACGGCGGCGAACTACCTTGTGCCCGCCGGCGCCGACTTCTCGAGTGACGTAAAGGGCACCACGCCGGTGGATGAGTCGACGGTGAAGCCGCAGTCTCGCAAGGCGCTGCCGATGCGCCACCACCACGCCGCTAAGTCCATGTAAACCGGCTGGGCCGCCCGCACCCCGAGAGGGGAAACGGGCGGCCTTGCCAATTGAACCCTTCGCAAGGCCCGCCGGGCGCTGCGGAGGAAAAGTGAAGAAGGAAACAGGATTCGCCGTGATTTCTTTGAGAGGTTGACCGGGTTTCCGGTCAGCCTCTTCCATTTGGGGCTACTCTGAAGGCAGCCCTTTTCTTTCTGGAGCAACATTTTTGATGCGTCGTTTACGCAACCGCCCTGGTTCTTCCCCTTTTCTTCTCGGGTTGTTTCTTCTTTTGACCCTCGTGCTTTTATTTGCCAGCGCTTCGGCGCAGGCCCAAGCTCGTTCCACGGAGCCGTGGGCCGCAGTGGGCCCGGACGGCGGCGATGCCCGTGCGTTTGCTGCGGTGCCGGGACATCCGGAACACCTGTACCTGGGCACGACGGACAGCTGGATTTACGAGTCGAACAACGGGGGCGCGACCTGGCACCGTCTGTCGAAACTGGACGGCTCGGATGACCTGGTGGTGGACCACATCCTGGTGGACCCGGCCAATGCCGCGGTGGTGTACGCGGCGGCGTGGATGCCGGACCGGCCAGGCGGCGGGCTGTGGGTGAGCCACGACGGAGGCCGCAACTGGACCGAGAGTGCAGGGCTGCGCGGGCAGTCCATCCGGGCGTTTGCGATGGCGGAATCGAATCCTTCCATGCTATTTGCCGGTACGCTGGCGGGCGTTTTCCGCAGCGCGGACGCCGGCGCGACGTGGACGCAGATTAGCCCGCCGGGCAGCCGCGAGATTCACGAAATTGAGTCGCTGGCGGTGGATCCGGTGAACCCGGAGATTGTGTACGCGGGCACCTGGCACTTGCCGTGGAAGACCAGCGACGGCGGCCGCACGTGGCACAACATCAAGCGCGGCATCATTGATGACTCGGATGTGTTTTCCATTCTGCTGGACCCGGAGCGGCCGCGGACGGTCTACGCCAGCGCGTGCAGCGGAATCTACAAGAGCCTGAACGGCGGCGAGCTGTTCCGCAAAATTCAGGGGATTCCTTCCACGGCGCGGCGCACGCGGGTGCTGCGGCAGGATCCGCGCAATCACGAAGTGGTGTACGCGGGCACCACAGAGGGCTTGTATAAGACGGAGAACGGCGGACGCACCTTCCGGCGCATGACCGGGCCGAACGTGATTGTGAACGACGTGCACGTGGACCCGGCGAACCCGGAGCGTGTGCTGCTGGCAACCGACCGCGGCGGCGTGCTGGCCAGCGACAACGGCGGCACCAGCTTTGCTGCGTCCAACGCGGGCATCTCGCAGCGCAAAGTGGAGGCGTTGCTGGTGGACCGCACGGATCCGGTGCGGATTTTTGCTGGAGTGGTGAATGACAAGGCGTATGGCGGCGTGTTTGTGTCGGACGACGGCGGGGCGCGGTGGAGGCAGATGGCCAAGGGCCTGGGCGGGCGCGACGTGTTTGCGCTGGCGCAGTCGCCGGAGGGCACAGTGCTGGCCGGCACGGGCAGCGGCGTGTTCGCGTGGGATGCGGCGGCGGGCGAATGGCAAGAGCGCGACACGATTGCCAACACGCTGGTGAAGACGGCCACCGAGAGGGTGCGCGGCGAGCGCGTAAACGTGGAGCGGCAGGTGAAGGAAAAGCTGCGGCAGATGGATGGGCGCGTGCTTGCCATGAATCTTTCCGGCGACGCGTGGCTGGTGTCCACCGCGGGGGGTATTTATACCAGCCGCGACAAGGGCGCCACGTGGCAGGGCGGGCCGGTGATGGGCGTGGCCGGATACCTGAGCGTGACAGTGGAGGGCAAGAAGATGGCGGCGGCGCGGCCGAACGGCGTGGTGCTGTCGCAGGACGGCGGGCAGACGTGGTGGCCGATGGGCATTCCCACGGTGCTCACGCGTATCCACCGCATTGCCTTTTCTCCGGATGGAACGCTGTGGCTGGGCGCGCGGGAGGGTGTTTATTTTACCCGCGACAAGGGCAAGACGTGGATGTGGGTGCACCGGCTGCCCCTGGCCAACGTGGATGACCTCTACTACGACGCGCAGATGAAAAAGGTGCTGGTCACCTCGCGGCAGAGCGATTTTGTGTTTGCCATTGACCCCGGCACGCTGGCCTGGAAGTGGTGGCAGACGGGCTACCGGCTTTCCGCGGTGCGCTCGGCGGGTGGGCGGGTGCTGGCCGCGTCGCTCTATGACGGAGTGCTGGTGGAACCGCACCCGGTCGAAGCCGAAGTGGGACAAAGATGAATCGAGGAGCGGGTTTCCGGTATCATTCCAGTATGCAGGCTGATGCCACGGAGACCCCTACGCCAAACGGCTTCCGCACCTACGATGCGCGGCTGGAGCCCATCGCCGCCAAGGTGTTTGCCCACGAGCGGCTCGACTATCAGGATGGGCTTGCGCTCTACGGCTCGCCGGACGTGCTGGCGGTAGGCTGGCTGGCGAACTCCGTGCGCGAGCGGCTGCACGGTGACGTGACCTACTTCAACGTGAATCGCCACATCAACCCGACCAACGTGTGTGTGGCGGCTTGCAAGCTGTGCGCCTTTGGCCGCAAGAAGGGCGACCCGGCGGGCTACACCATGGCTCTGGAAGAGGCGTGGGAGACGGCGGCCTCGGGGTACTCGGAGGCTGTGACTGAGTTTCACATTGTTGGCGGGCTGCATCCGGACCTTCCGCTCGAATATTTTCTGGACCTGGTGCGGGGGCTGAAGCAGCGCTTCCCCAAGGTGCACATCAAGGCCTTCACCATGGTGGAAGTGGCCTTTCTGGCGCGGCGCGCGAAGCTGACAATTGAACAGACGCTGCTGAAGCTGCGCGATGCCGGAGTGGATTCGATGCCCGGCGGAGGCGCGGAGATTTTTGCCTCGCGCGTGCGGTCCATCATCTGCGACCACAAGATTGACGGTAACGAGTGGCTGGAGACGGCACGGCTGGCGCACAAGCTGGGCTTCAAGTCGAACGCGACCATGCTCTACGGCCACATTGAGAACGACGAAGACCGCGTGGACCACCTGCTGAAGCTGCGCGCAGTGCAGGACGAGACGGGCGGATTTCAGACGTTTATTCCGCTGGCGTTTCACCCGGAAAACACGCCGCTGGACCACCTGCCGGTGACCACTGGGCTCACCGATATTCGGCAGATTGCCGTGAGCCGGCTGTTGCTGGACAACTTTCCGCACATCAAGGCGTACTGGCAGATGATGACGCCGAAGATTGCGCAGATTGCGCTGCGCTTTGGCGCAGACGACTTGGACGGCACGGTGATCGAAGAGAAGATTTACCACGACGCCGGGGCCACGACGCCGCAGGGCATGACGCGCAAGGAGCTGTGCCGCCTGATTACCGAGGCCGGGCGCGTTCCGGTGGAGCGCGACACGCTGTACCACGCGGTGACGCGGACCGAGGACAGCTTTACGGTGGCGGTGTAGAAAGCGGAGACTCGAAGCTGCAATGCGGGACGAAGACTACATCGCAAGGCACTCCCTCAAAGACAAGTTGGCATTCCTGGGCATGGCCCTGGCATCCGGCCTGCTGATGGTCCTTTTTCTGACGCAGTCCGGGAGCCTGTTCGTGGCGTGCCTACTGGGCGGAATCGGCCTGTTCTCGGCGGTCTGGGGGTATACCTTCTTCGTTGCCAGCGTGCGTTTTTCGAGCGAGGTGATTCAGGTGAAGGTGCCTCCGTTTGTCGATTACTCGAAGCCGTACGCAGACATCAAGACACTGAAAACGCAGCGAGGAAATCTGAAGGTTGGATTCGCGGGCGGCAAGTCGCTGAGTTTGCCGGCAGGTTTGGGAGACGCGAAAAAGATTGCGTCCATTCTTGAGAGCAAGACCGATGTGATTCCCCAAGATTCGCGCTGGGGCAGGTAGAGATTAGAATTCCGCCTCTTACTGCCGCACCACCTCGCCGTTTTTCATCACAAACTGGACGTGCTCGACGACGCTGATGTTTTGCAGCGGATTGCCGGGCACGGCGATGATGTCGGCATAGTAGCCGGGCTTGAGCAGGCCGATCTGGCCCTGCCAGCGCAGCAGCTTTGCGCCGTTGATCATGTCGGCCTGCAGCACGGCCAGGGGCTTCATGCCGTATTGGACCATGAGCGTGAGCTCGCGTGCCTGCGTGCCGTGGGGAAAGGGGCCCACGTCGGATCCGACGGCGAAGGAGATGCCGGCGGCAATCTGCTTTTTGAATTCGGCAATCTTGTAGCTGAGCATGGCGGCCTCGCCCGCGGCCTGGTCCTGCGTGCCCTGATGCGTGGCGAAGTAGTCGAAGATGGTGAAGGTGGGGACAGCGAAGATGCCCTTCTGCTTCATCAGGCGCATGGTTTCGGGGCTTAGCTGCGTGCCGTGGTCAATGCTGGCCACGCCGGCTTCTGCGGCGTAGAGCGTGCCGGGCTCGCCCATGGCGTGCACGCCAATGTTGGTGCCGAACCGTTTGGCCTCCTGCACGGCGGCGGCAAGTTGCGCCTCAGTGTACTGGTAGGGCGTGTGCAGCACGCCGTCGATCATCTGGTCGGGGCCGGTCTCGTAAATTTTGAAGAAGTCGGCGCCTTCCTTGTACTGCTCGCGCATGACTTCAATGAGTTGCTCAGCGTCGTTGGCGCGGTCGGCGTTGGAGAGCACGTGCTGCGCGGGGTTGAATTTGTTGGCGTCCTCGTGGCCGCCCAGAATGTCGATTGCGTTGGCGCAGACGCGCATGCGCGGGCCGGGAATCATGCCTTGATCGATGGCGTTGCGGAGTGCGGTGCTGGCCGAGCCTGCGCCCTCGGTGCCCATGTCGCGCTCGGCGGTGAAGCCGGCCATCAGGTCCGCCTTGGCAGCCTGCTCGGCGAGAATGATGCGCCAGGGCACGGACTCCTCGACGGTCTGCAGGTCTTCCGCACCGGGATGCAGGAAGAGATGGACGTGCGCGTCAATCATGCCGGGGAGCAGCGTGGTGTCGCCGAGGTCGATGACGCGCGCGCCCGCGGGATGCGGGACGGAAGTGCCGACGGCGCGGATGCGATTGGCTTCGACGAGGACTTCGCCGGGCTGGAGCAGGACGCCGGTGTCCACCTGGAGCAGGCGCGCGGCGTGCAGGACAATTGCCTGTGGCGGGGGCTGCGGGGCGGGCTGCTGCGCGGCGGCGGTGACGGCGGCGAAAGCGCAAAGCGCAATGCAGGAAGAGAATTTCAACTGGGCACGCATGTCCTCGACTATGCCGCATATGAGCGCGGTTGTCGAGAGTTGCGTGCGCGCGGGGCTTGGCAATGTGGATGGTAGAATCGCCGCGAATGCAAGGGAAGCGCGCGAGGCGAGATGCGGATGGCAACGATGAGCAGGGGCGAAGAGGCGCGGCGGACGATTTTGGGGCTGGATGCCGGCGGCACCAAGACGGCGTGCGTGGAAGGCACGGTGGAGGGCGGGATTCTGCAGCGCGTGGAGCTGCCGACGCGCGCGACGGAGCCGTTTGCGGAGACGTTTCCGCGCATTGTGGAGGCGCTGCGTGGTGTGAAGGCTCAGGCCGAAGGCACGGGGCGAAGCGTTGCCGCGCTGAGCGTTTCCATTGGCGGGCCTCTGCGGATTGACGAGGGGTTTTTGCTGAATCCGCCGCACCTGCCGGGCTGGCACAACGTGGCGCTGAAGGCTGCGCTCGAAGCCGCGCTTCCGGGCCTGCCGGTATGCGTGGAGCATGACGGCAATGCAGGCGCGCAAGCGGAGTTTTACTTTGGCGTGGGCAAGGGGCGCGCGGATTTGCGCCACCTGATTTTTCTCACCTTCGGCACAGGTGTGGGCGCGGGGCTGATTGTGAACGGGCAGATTCTGCGCGGGGCCACGGACACAGCGGGCGAGATTGGGCACTGGCGGCTGGCCGAGGACGGGCCGCCGGGTTTTGGTAAACACGGCTCGTGGGAGTCGTTTGCCAGCGGACAGGGATTGGTGGAGCTGGCGGCGGAGATGTTTCCGGCGCGATGGAGCCGCGAGACGGAGATTCGCGCGGTGGTGGAGGCGATGCTGGCCGACGATGCGGAGGCGCTGCAGGTGGCAGCGGCGGCAGGCAAGTGGATGGGCCGGGGGATGGCGCTGTTGATCGATGCGTTGAATCCGCAGGTGATGGTGCTGGGATCTCTGGCGGTGGCGCTGGGCGAGCGGGTGCTGGGGCCGGCTCGGCAGGTGATTGCCGAGGAGTCGCTGCCACAGGCCGCGGCCGCGTGCCAGATTCTGCCTTGCGCGCTGGGGACGAGCATTGGCGACGTGGCGGCACTGATGGCGGCATTGACGGACCCTGCGGTGAGGCGGCTGCTGGAGGCGCGTGGCTGAGGTGCGATCCAAACAAAACGGTGGGATGCGAGTCCAAACAACGGGCGCTTACTGATTGCATACGTCCCGGTCAGGAAGTTGGAAAGAGGCCGCTGCGCGCGTGCTACCATCTCGGCGAGGTTAGGAGAGTTGTCATGACGGGATATCAGGCCGCATACGACCAGGCCAAGCGGGAACGGGCGGAGATTCGGGGCACCATTGAGCATCTGCTGGCGCGGAGCGAGATGCTGGGCAAGGTGCTCGATTGCCTGGCGCCGCTGGTACCCCAGCAGGTGCCAGCCGGCGCAGATTTCAATTTTGCCGAGGGCCCCGAGAGGCAGGAAGACTTTCCGCAGGTATCGGCCTGAGCGGAGGTTCCGCCGCCGGACTTAGTACGCGGCGATTCCCGTAATATGCTGGCCGAGGATGAGCGCGTGGATGTCGTGCGTGCCCTCATAAGTTTTCACAGATTCCAGATTCATCATGTGGCGCATGATGGGGTAGTCCTCGGTGATGCCGTTGGCGCCCAGAATGTCGCGCGCCATGCGCGCACATTCCAGAGCCATCCACACGTTGTTGCGCTTGGCCAGGGAGATGTGCTGGTGGCCGACGGTGCCGGCATCCTTGAGCCGCCCGACGTGGAGCGAGAGCAGCTGTGCCTTTGAAATTTCCGAGATCATCCACACCAGTTTTTCCTGGATGAGCTG
>DATKTQ010000220.1:0-5845 GCA_035531055.1 Occallatibacter sp.
GCGGGGAGTTCCGGGGCCGTATTCGCCGAAGACGCGCTGGTCCGAAGAGAAGCCTTTGACGGTGGCTCCGGTGGTGGTGGAGATATCCTCGAGAATCTGGCTGAGGCTGGAGTTGGAGGCGACGACGCGCAGGCCCTGGCTGTTGAAGGTGACGGTGGCGGGGTTGGGCTGGTTGTTGATGGGCCAGTTGGGCAGCACGGGGGCGGGCGGCGGGACGGGAGCAGACGGGACCCTGGCGTGCGCGGTGCGGTGATGAATGCGTGGATGGGCAGGCGGCGGGGAAGTTTGCAGGGCGCGAGTGACAGGGGCGGCGCTGAGCAGAATGCCGGCGGCGAGCGTCCAAAGAAGAGGCGGGGAGCAGAGGGCGCGACCGTGGCGACGGAAGCAGAGGACTACGGAAGGTTGCCAAGTGGGAATGCGCATGGGAAATCGGCTCCCTGGGCCGACGGCTGGCGGCTGCGAAGGGCTGCCGCTGCACTGTACTAGACTAGCAGTGGTCCACGACCGCTCACAAAGGGTTTGATGGGCAGAAGGGGAAACACACGGAAATGCGCGCGCGCTGGATGACGGGGTTGATGGCGGTGCTGCTGGTGAGCGTGCCGGCGGTGAGCCGTGCGGCGAACTGCACGACGCAGGCGGAGATGACGGCGCAGGACCGGAACGTGCTGGCAGGCGTGGGCCAGCGGCTGGCGGATGCGGTGTTGCAGGAGAACTATGGCGCGCTGCAGGCGCAACTGCTGCCGGAGATGGAGCAGGAGTGGAGCGGGATGCAGGCGGCGGTGCAGGGCGGGGCTGCGTTTGTGGCGGGTGGACAGGCGCAGATCCAGGAGATGTACCTGATGGACGCGATGGGCGGAACGGCGCCGGCGGACACGCAGTTTTTCTGTTCGAACGCGAGCGGATCATTGACGGTGACGCTGACGATGCGGGCGCTGCCGCCGGGCAAGTATGCGCTGGTGCTGGCGAATGCGGCGGGAGCGAAGCTGGCGGGGCGGATTGCGCTGATTCTGGTGTGGGACGCGACCGGGACGACGCCGGGCTGGAAGCTGGGGGGGCTGACGGTGCGGCAGGGCGCAATCGGCGGGCATGACGGAGTGTGGTACTGGACGAAGGCGCGTGCGCTGGCTGCGTCTGGCACGCCGTGGGCGGCCTATTACGACTACGAACTGGCACGGGCGCTGCTGCTGCCGGTGGATTTTCTGTCGTCGCCGAACCTGGAGAAGCTGAACCATGAGCAGTCGGGCATCCAGGCAGGGCCGGCGAATGCGTTTCCACTGCAGGTGCAGGACGGAGCGCGGACGTGGCGGATCGACTCGATCCATGTGGACACTTCATTGCGCGAGGCGGACCTGGGCGTGACGTTCGAGTCACTGGGGCTGACGGACCCGGCGGCGGCGCGGACGGAGGCGATGTCGGTGCTGAGCGCGCTGCTGAAGGCGCATCCGGATTTGCGGGCGAACTTTCACGGGCTGTGGGCGTATGGCTCGCGGGATGCAAAGACGACGCCGGTGATGGAACTGCCGATGGCGCAGATTCCGTAGAAACGGGGAACAGGGGATTGAAACGTGGAAGAGCTGATTGATTTGCGATCGGATACGGTGACGCGGCCGACGGCGGAGATGCGAGTGGCGATGGCGGCGGCCGAGGTGGGCGACGACGTGTACGGCGAAGACCCGACGGTGAACCTGCTGGAGAAGCGGGCGGCGGAGGTGTTTGGGCGCGAGGCGGCGCTGTTTGTGCCGACGGGGACGATGGGCAACCAGATCGGCATCCGGCTGCACACGGAGCCGGGGCAGGAAGTGATTTGCGAGTCGCGCGCGCACGTGCTGGACTGGGAGATGGGGACGGCGGCGGTGTTCAGCGGCTGCGTGCTGCGCGCGGTGACGGCGGAGACGGGAACCCTGACTTGGAACGACATTGCGCCGGCGATTTATGGGCGGGGAAACTTTCGCGCGGCGACGGGGCTGATTGCGCTGGAGAATACGGCGAACATGGCCGGGGGGCGGGTGACGCCACTGAAGGAGATGGAGGAAATCTGGGCCGGGGCGAAGGAGCGCAAGCTGCCGGTGCATCTGGACGGCGCGCGGATTTTTAATGCGGCGACGGCGCTGGGCGTGGACGTGAAGACGCTGACGCGGGGATGCGACACGGTGATGTTCTGCCTGTCGAAGGGGCTGTGCGCGCCGGTGGGATCGATGCTGGTGGGTTCGGCGGAGCTGATGGAGCGGGCGCGGATTTATCGCAAGGCGCTGGGCGGCGGGATGCGGCAGGTGGGCGTGCTGGCGGCGGCGGGGCTGATTGCGCTGGAGCAGATGCCGGCGCGGCTGCACGAGGACCACGCGAACGCAAAGCTGCTGGCCGAGGCGCTGGCGGCGATGGAAGGCGTGGCGATGGATCCGGAGACAGTGGAGACGAACATTGTGATCTTCCGGCTGACGGGCGGACTGACGGCGGCGGAGCTGGTGTCGCGGCTGAAGGCGCGCGGGGTGCTGGCGAGTGCGGTGGGTCCGAAGGCGGTGCGGCTGGTGACGCACCGAGACGTGAGCCGCGAGGCGTGCGTGCGCGCAGCCGAGGCGCTGACCGAGGAGATGGGCGCTGCGAAGGTGGCCTGAGCGGGATCAGACGGGTGCGCCGGCGGGCTGGAGGGTGAGATCGGCGTAGACGAAGCCGTCGCGCTGGACGACTTCACCGGATTCAACAGGGACAGGCTGAGCGAAACAGGGGCCGGCATAGACGCAGGTGTGGAATTCGCCGCGTTCGCCGCAGGGGTCGACGTGCGCGGGCAGTTCGGCGAGGAGTGAAGCATCGAAGTCGCGGCCGCAAAAGGACGCGGGGAGCTGGCGGGGATCGACGCAGACGAGTTTGGCGCGCAGGCCGGCGTGAATCATTTGCCGGGCGAGGTCGACGGTGGGGATCTCCCAGACAGGAAAGAGCGGTTCAATGCCGGTGGAGGCGAGCTGGGCCTCGCGATAGGCGCGAATGTCGGCGAGGAAGAGGTCACCGAAGGCGATGGCATCGACGCGCTCGACCTTGGCGCGCTGGATGGCCTCTGTCATGCGCTGCTCATAGACGGCGTTGGGACAGGGCCAGGGAAGCGGGATGATCCAGAGAGGCAGACCGGCAGCAGCGGCCTGGGCTTCAAGAATAGCGCGGCGCGTGCCGTGCATGGCGATGCGATCGAACTGCGTGTTGAGCGTGGTGAGCAGGCCGATGACTTCGACATCCGGCTGTTGACGGAGAAGATGGAGGGCCCAGGCGCTGTCTTTGCCGCTGCTCCAGGAGAGAAGGACACGCTTCATGCTGCGATGATAACCGGGCGGCGCGGAGAGAAGATCACGAACGCAACGATTTTAGCCAAGTGCCGTTGAAGGGAACAGCGGCAGGATGCGGCAGAAGCGGGGCGCGATGGCCCCGCTTTTTTGTGTTTTCGAACGTGGAGTTTGTGGTTTCCCAGGTCTCAAAAACGAGACCTTGGGCACCCAGAGTTCGTACAGCTTCAAGCATTCAAAGACCGAGTGACGATGGTGCGAAACGGGCTCGGCTAGCTGATTTCGAGCACGTCGGACGAAGCGGAGGCAGCGATTTCGGCGCGCTCCATGAGTTTTTGCGCGACGGCGTAGAACTCGGCGGCTTGCGGGCTTTTGGGACCGGCGAGGGTGACGGGAAGGCCGCGGTCGCCGCCCTCGCGGATGGCGGGGATGAGCTCGATGGAGCCGAGGAAGGGCAGGTTGTATTGCTGCGCGGTGCGCTCGGCGCCACCTTTGGAGAAGATGTCGATCTCCTGATGGCAGTGCGGGCAGGTGAAGTGGCTCATATTCTCGACGATGCCGAGGACTTCCACGTGAACCTGCGCGAACATTTCGAGGGCCTTGCGCGCGTCCTGCAGGCTGACATCGGACGGCGTGGAGACGACGACTGCGCCGGTGAGGGGGACGGTCTGGACGAGGGAGATGACGACGTCGCCGGTGCCGGGAGGGAGATCGACGATGAGGTAGTCGAGTTCGCCCCAATCGACCTGCGTGAGGAACTGGCGGATGATCTGGTGGAGCATGGGCCCGCGCATGACGAGAGGCTTGTCTCCGGGGGAGATGTAGCCGATGGAGATGGTTTTGATGCCGTGGGTGTCATTGGGCTGGATCTGGTTGTCGGGCGCGACGCGCGGGGACTGGGTGGAGCCCATCATGAGGGGGACGTTGGGGCCGTAGATGTCGGCGTCAATGAGTCCGACGCGCTGGCCGAGGCGCGAGAGAGCGATGGCGAGGTTGACGGCGACGGTGGTCTTGCCGACGCCGCCTTTGCCGGAACCGATTGCGATGATTTTGGAGACGCCGGGAATGGCGACTGGGGAAGGCGTGGCGGGTGAATGAGCCATTTTGAGTTGTTACTCCTTTGCGTGTTGCAGTGCGGCAGAACGGGGTTTGCGCGACTTCAGGGCTTTGCCGCGTCTGTGAGCTGAGCGACCTGTTCGCGGCGCTCCTGCTTGCGGCGGGCGGCTTCTGCCTCGCGGTGCTGGCGGCGGCGCAGGGCGTCGTTGAAACGGCGAATCTGGTTGGGGGTTTCGGGCTGGAGCTGGGGAATTTTCTGCGCGCGGCCCTTCTTGTCAATGGCGACGAAGACGAGATAGGCGCTGGCGACGTGGAGCATGGTGCCGGTTTGGGGATGCTCAACCCAGACTTTGACGCCGACCTCGAGGGAGGAGTTGAAGGCGCGATTGACGCTGGATTTGAGAATGAGCAGATCGCCGACGTGGACGGGCTGGATGAAGTCGATGTGGTCCATGGCGGCGGTGACGACGTGGCTGCGGGTGTGGCGATAGGCGGCCATGGCGCCGGTGAGATCGATGAAGTGCATGAGGCGTCCGCCGAGGAGATTGCCCAGGGTGTTGGCGTCGTTGGGCAGGATGATTTCCGTCATCTCCGACTGGGTGCTGGCGACGGTGCGCATGGCGGGTTGGGAATGCGAAGGACTCATTGCTGACTTGCTCCGTGAGAGGGCGTGCTGGGCCGATGCGGTCGCCGCTACAATGAAAGATGAAGCGGACGGCGGAAGGGCGCACCCCTTTCATCAGTTTCAGCAATCCAAGAGAAATAGGCAAATCCGCCCCTGCCGGGGCGGGGAAAACAGGCAAATCCGCGGCGGCAAATGCGGGAGCGCAGAGAGGCACGAAGGCAAGGATGATGGACAAGATTGCAGGGTTGAGGGAGATTCTGGCGCTGGACCCGAAGAACAGCTTTGCGCGCTACGGGATTGCGATGGAACTGGCGAAGGCGGGCGCGACGGATGAGGCGCTGCAGGAGTTTGACGCACTGCTTGCGAGTGATCCGGATTACACGGCGGGGTACTTTATGGCGGCGCAGACGCTGGCGAAGGCCGAGCGGAAGGCGGAGGCCGTGGAGCGGCTTAAGGCGGGCATCGGCTGTGCGGCGCGGACGGGGAACCGCCATGCGCTCAGCGAGATGCAGGAGATGCTGGACGAGCTGGAAGGGTGACCGCGGAAGGCTTGTTGCGACAGTAGGAACGGCGTAGCCAGTTGTCGGCAAGTTTTGCGCCGGATTTGATGTGAGTCGCGTCTATACTACTAGTATGCCGAAGTATTCCATCGTTGTACCTTTTCACAATGAAGAGGAGAACGTGACCGTACTGTATGCGCGCCTGAAGCAGGTGATGGAACAGGTGGGCGACAGCTTTGAGCTGGTGCTGGTGGACGACGGGTCCAACGACCGGAGCTACAAACTGCTGGAAGAGATTGCCGCGGTGGACAGCCGGGTTCTGGTGGTGAAGCTGCGCCGGAATTTTGGACAGACGAGTGCCCTGGCGGCGGGTTTTGACCATGCGTCGGGCGAGT
>DATKTQ010000221.1:0-3945 GCA_035531055.1 Occallatibacter sp.
CGGTTCGGATACGCATAGAGAAAACGCAGCCAGCGCAGCCCCTCAATCCCCGCCAACGTGTCCAGCAGCGTGGCCAATCCGTCCTTCAGGCCCAGGTCCTCGCCGTAGCAGGTCGTGTCCTGGCCAATCAGCGTAATCTCCCGCACCCCGCGCGCCACCAGCTGCTGCACCTCGGCCACCACGCTCTCAAACCGACGCGAGCGGAATTTGCCCCGCAGATTCGGAATCACGCAAAACGTGCACGGATGATCGCACCCTTCGGCAATCTTGACGTAGGCCGACGAACGCGGCGTGGAGAGCAGCCGCGGCGTAGTCTCGTCGTACAAGTAAGTCGGCAGCATATGCGCCGCGCCCTGCCACGCGTCTCGCCGGAAGCGGCCCTGCTCCTCGCGCAGATTCCCCTCGGCACGAAACTCCGGCTTGTGCGTGCCCGCAAGCGACTCCTGCCCGGAATGGATTTGCGCGCTGCCGCTCAAAATCGTGAACGGCGAGGGAACCGCCGGAGCCTGCACAATCCCCGCCGCCTCCAGAATCGCTTCCAGCTCGCCCGTGCCCACCACCGCATCCACTTCCGGAATGTTCTTGCGAATCTCGTCGCGGTAGCGCTCCACCAGGCACCCGGCCACAATCAGCTTCGTCGCCCGCCCCTCGGTCTTGTGCCGCGCCATCTCCAGAATCGTGTCCACCGATTCCTGCTTGGCCGTGTCAATAAAGCTGCACGTGTTCACGACGAGGATTTCGGCCTCGGCTGGATTGGCGGTCAGCCGCGCGCCGGCGCGATCTAGCAGGCCCATCATCACCTCAGAATCGACGAGGTTTTTGGGGCAGCCTAAGGAAACGAAGCCCACGGTCGGCGCCGTGGGTTGGGAAGGTTTGCTCACCTCTTCATTCTACCGGGTTTGCGGTGCTTTCGCGGCTTCCCGGCGCGGAATCTCCGCGCCCAACCGGCCCGATGAGAACCCGGTGCGGAAGTGCTAAAATCTGTAAGTGCCGGGTCCTACGCGACGTAATCCCGCCAATCCCGCCAGGTCCGGAAGGAAGCAACGGTAACGGGCTAGTACGGGCGCAGTAGGTCACCCGGTACTTTTTTGGCGTCGAGGGCGGTTGCCGGGCCATCCTGGCTCGAGAACAAAGCCGCAACGACGCGTTGAACGGGGCTGCCCGGCAGCCTTGAAGATTGTGGTGCAGCGAGCGCGGCCAAAGGCCATTCCGGAAGAAGAGTCCGCGCCGCAAGGAGAAGTCCATTGAGTCTCACCGTGCGTCCTGTGGTGGGCCGGCGCGCCAAAATTACGGCGCTCGGAACCTATGTTCCCCCCGATGTGTTGACCAATAAAGATCTCGAAAAAATGGTGGATACCAACGACGAGTGGATCGTCGAGCGCACTGGTATCCGCGAGCGCCACGTGCTGGCCAAAGGCCTGGGCGTCAGCGACATCTGCACCGAGGCCGCGAAGAAATGCCTCGCCGCCCGTGGCATCCCGGCCAGTGAAGTCGAGGTCATCATCGTGGGCACGGTCACGCCAGACATGATGTTTCCTTCCACGGCCTGCTTGGTGCAGAACAAGATAGGCGCCATCGGCGCGTGGGGCTTTGATGTTTCTGCCGGCTGCTCGGGCTTCGTCTTCGCGCTGCAGGCCGGCGTGAAGCTGGTGGAAAGCGGCGCGCACTCCAAAGTGCTGGTCTGCGGTGCAGACGCCAACACCCGCATGACCGACTACTCCGACCGCTCCACCTGCGTGCTCTTTGGCGACGGCGGCGGTGCCGTGCTCATCGAGCCCGCCGCGGAGGGCGAAATCGGCTTCATCGATTTTGTCAACGAGATTGACGGCTCCGGCGGCGTGTCGCTCAACCTGAAGGGCGGCGGCAGCCTCAACCCTTCCAGCCACGAGACCGTCGACAAGAAGATGCACTTCATTTATCAGGATGGTCAGGCAGTTTATAAATTTGCCGTGCGAAAGATGGCCGAAGCCGCCACAAAAGTTCTGGAGCGCAATGGCGTCACCGGTGCGGACCTCGGCTGCTTTATTCCGCACCAGGCCAACAAGCGCATCATCACCTCCACAGCAGACCGCATCGGCATGGACCCGGAACGCGTCATCGTCAATATTGAGAAGTATGGCAACACGTCGGCGGGAACCATCCCTCTGGCCATGGAGACGGCCATCGAGCAGGGCAAGCTGAAGAAGGGTGACCTGGTGCTTCTGGCCGCGGTGGGCGCGGGCTTCACCGTGGGCGCCACACTGCTTCGTTGGGAGATCTAGCGCCCGCCTGTCTCGCGGCGTCTTACATTGCCGCCTGCGCAGCGGCGTGCCGGCTCGCCAGCTCAAAGTTATACGCGGGCAGCACGCCCGCTTCCGCGGCCATGCGGAAAAATCCGCGCATCCCTTCCATGCACTCCTCGTCCAGAACGTAGTGGATGTTGCCTGTAAGGTACGTCTGGATGGTCTGCTCCGTCAGCGGAAGCCTGTGGGTCCACTCCTCCACCAGCGCGTCAATGTTCTGCAGCCCATGGTCGCGCGACTGCAGAAAGTCCTCAATCACGCGGTCGCTGAGCGGGGCATCCTCGCCCTCCTGCGCCGGTCGCACGCCCCACACCGCTGAGACAAACGGCAATCCGGTCAGCGCCTTCCACTCTTCGGCCAGATCGTGATACACCAGTTCCTCGCCGGTGCGCTCTTCGCGATTGGTCCGTTCCTCCAGCGCCATCAGCGCCGGGTCGCCAATCAGGATGGCCGCATCCGCGCGGTCCAGCATCGTATCCAGTTCGGCCGCCATCGGCAGGAACGGAACTTCGACGTTGCCCCATTGCCGAAACAGCAGCCGCGCATACGTCACCGTGGTGCGGCTTGCGGTGTCCGCTGCCACGCTGCACAGCGCCGCCAGCGGCTGGCTGGCACGGCGCACCAGCAGCAGTGAGCGCACTCGCCCCTTGGAGGCGATGGTGCATCCGGGCAGAATGCGCAGGCCGGGATTCCGCGCCAGCGACGCAATCGGCACCAGCCCAATCTCCGCCGAGCCGTCTGCCAACCGGTCCGCGCACTCTGCCGGAAGCATCCACTGCAGCTCGTAGCGGTCCGCAAGGTCCTTGTCCCGGGGCGGATGTTCAAAGTCCCACATCAGCGGGGCGGGATTCAAAAAACGAATGGCTGCAATTCGAAGGCGGGATTGTGCTGTCGGACTCACGCTTCTTTAGACTACCAATGCCGCGCGAAAGATGCTGCGCCTCCGGGCTCGTGGGCCGGGCTGGTCCTTGACTTCCGGTGCAAGGCGCGATAAGGTTTGCCCAATTACCAAAAGTACGTCCTTTTTGGTTACCTGCAAGAAAAACCTGGCACAAGTCCGTTCTGCGCGTGTCTCGGAGTCCACGGGTCCCCCAACATGTCGAGCATGCCCCACGAGATCCCTGCACCTTCCTCCTCTCCGCTGGATGAGGACCGCCTGGCGTGGCTCGCCATGGCGCTTGCACCCGGCCTTGGCCCCAAGCGCATTTCAGACGCGATGAAAATTTTGCAGGCGCCGAGCCGGCTCTTTCGCCTCTCGCTCACTGAACTTGAGGCACTGCGGCTTCCCGCGGAATCGGCGCAATTCCTCTTTGACGGCAAGGCCCGGGAAGCGGCAGAGGACGAGTGGGCGCGCGTGACGGTGCAGGGAGGCACGCTAGTGACCTTCGGCTGTCGCGAGTATCCAGATCGCCTGCGGGAAATTTACGATCCGCCGCCAGTGTTGTGGGTGCGCGGCGCAGTGGAGCTGCTTACGCGGCCCGCGATTGCCATTGTGGGTACGCGGCATCCGTCTCCGTATGGCACCGGCGTGGCGGAGATGCTGGCGCGAGATCTTGCCGCCCGGCGGCTGCTGGTGGTCAGCGGCATGGCGCGCGGCATTGACACCTGCGCGCATAAGGGTGCCCTGGCTGCCCGCATGCCCACCGTGGCCGTTTGGGGCACC
>DATKTQ010000222.1:0-7514 GCA_035531055.1 Occallatibacter sp.
CCCGGCAGAGAGGGTTCTCGAATCGCGACTGTAAGTGTGGTTTTTGCGGCCATGGCTCTCCCGGCAAGCGCCCTGGGGTGCTTTCGCCTAGTATGCCATAAGCTGTTAATTATAGTTAATGAATTTTCTTATTTTGAATTATCATCCGGCTTCCGGCCGCAGCCACACCGCCTCCGCCGCCGGCCTTCCCAAAATCGACATCCCCATAGGCAGCTCAATCGAAACGGTTTGGTCGTAGTTCTGGCTAACCACCCGCAAGCTCCGGCTCGGTCCAATCCCCATCCGGTGCAGAAACTCCAGCAGCTTCGGGTCCCGCTCATGCAGGCTCGTCACCGTGTACCGGGCCCCGGCCACCGCCTCGCTCAGCGGAACCTCGCCCCGCTCCTTGCGCCGCGCCGGATTCTCCGGCAGCACCTGGTTGCCATGCGGGCAAGCCCCGCCTTCGCCCAGTTTTTCCTTCAGCTTGGCCTCAAACGCCGGGCTCACCGCGTGTTCCAGCCGCTCGGCCTCTTCGTGGATCTCGTGCCACTCCATGCCGAACACTTCGCTCAGCATCCGCTCAATCAGGTGGTGCCGCAGCGCTGTCCGGTAGGCCCGCTCCCGGCCCTCCTCCGTCAGCCGCACAATCCCGTCGGTCCCCACCAGCACATAGCCGTCCCGGCGCAGCCGTTTCAGCGCCATCGTCACCGCCGGGGCAGACACCTCCAGCCAGTGCGCCAGCGTCGCCGGAAACACCTGGCGCCCTTCCGCCTCGGCCTCCAACACAGCCTTTAGATAGTTCTCTTTGGATACCTGAATCGCGTCTTTCATCGCATCGCCGCAACCAGTCTATACGCAAACCGCGCGCGGTCGGCGGTCTCGGATTCCGGCCTGCTCCCTCCGTGGTAGCCCCGTACCACCAATGTGCGATGACAGACCCCCTGCCATTGTTCTTACAATAGACACGTTGGAGAATCTTATGGACCGCAATCAGAGCAAGAACACCTACGACGCAGCTTTCCTTGAGGCATCCACGGAGCTCAACCGGATCTTTGACAAGTTCGAGCAGCTCAGCGCCCGCCGCCAGCAGGTGGAATCCCTGGTAGAGGCGCTCCAGCCCACCATCGACGAGCAGTCCACCTTGGAATGGGATCCCGTCGTCCACATGAGCAAGTTTGAAGGGCTCACCGTCGTTACCCGCACCGCGGTGATCCTGAAAAACGCCGGCGACTAAGCCGGCCAGCCGCCCCCGCCTTACTTCACCCGCACTTTTGGCTCCACGCTCAGCCCGGGCCGCAACAGGTGCCGCGCATCCTCATCCTTCAGATCCGTAAAATCAATCCGCACCGGAATCCGCTGCACCACCTTCACATAATTGCCCGTCGCGTTCTCCGGCGGAAATAGCGACAGCACCGAGCCGGTCGCGCCGCCAATCTGCGTCACCTTCCCCTTGTAATCCTTGCCCGTCGCGTCCACATGGATCTCCGCCGGCTGGCCCGCAGCCATGTGCCGCAGCTGCGTCTCCTTGAAGTTCCCTGTCACCCAAAGGTCCTGCAGGGACACCAGCGTCAGCAGGTTCTGCCCCACGCTCACGTTCTGGTTCATCTCCACGCTCTTGCGCGTGATAATGCCGTCCACCGGCGCGTAAATCTTCGTGTAGCTCAGGTTCAGCTTCGCCTGGTCCAGCTGCGCCTGGGCCTGCTGCACCTGCGCCTGTGCCTGCTTGGCGCGTGCGCTCTGCGCTGCCACCTGCTGCGGACCCGTCTGCGCATTCCGCACCATGGCCTGCGCCTGCTTCTCCCGTTCCAGCGTCACGCGCACCCCGTCGGAGGCCGCCTGCTGGCTTGCCTTCGCGTCCGCCAGCGCCGCCTTGGCCGCGTCCGCCGCCGCCACCACGGAGTCAAACTGCTGCTTGCTGATCACGTCCTTCTGCACCAGCGGCGTATATCGCACCAGGTCGGACTGCGCCTTCGTGTTGTTCGCCTCCGCCTGCGCCACCCGCGCCTTGGCTGCGTCCAGCTGCTGCTCCGCCTGGCTGATGGCCGCCTGCGCACCGCTCATGTCCGCGTGCGCTGAGCTCAGCGAGCTCCCCGCGTTCACTGACGTGATTGGCACATTCACTTCCGCCGCCGCCGCGTTGGCCTCCGCGCTTGCCAGCGCCGCAGCCGCGTTCTCCACCGCCACTTCAAAGTCCCGCGGGTCCAGCTCGGCAATCAGCGTACCGGCCTTCACCTTCTGGTTCTCGTCCACGTTCACATGAATCACCTGGCCCGCAATCCGCGAACTCACTTGGATCAGGTGCCCGTTGATCTGCGCGTCGTCGGTGTCCTCGGTGTACGTCGACCGCCACCACATCACCACCGCCACCACCACCAGAATCGCCACTCCCACCATCACGATGCCTTTGCGGCTCTTCTGCGGCGGCACGATCTCGGTGCTCTCGTCCAGCTCGGGCTTCACTGCCTTTGGATTCGGATCCGCCACGTTTACTTCCCTCCCAGATATTGCTTGTAGTTCTCGGCCGCTCCCAGCGCCCGCGCAAGGCTCAGCTTGGCAATGTTGTGCCGGTACAGGCTCGTCACATAGGCATCATTCGCCTGCGCCACAGACCGCTCCGCCTGGCTCACCGCCAGGTTGTCGCTCACCCCGGCCGCATACCGCTGCTGCGCCTCGTTCAGTTCCTCATTGGTCAGCTCCACCGTGGAGCGCGCCACTTCCACCTGCTTCTGTGCCGACGCAATGTCCAGCAGCGCGTCCCGCACATCCGCATCCACCTGCGACCGCATGTCGCTCAGCTTCGCCCTCTGCGTATCCAGCTGCGCCTGAGCCACTTCGGCCTCGCCGCGCAGCCCAAACTCCTTGAACACCGGCACGCTCAGTGTTCCCGAGGCGTCGCCGGTCCCATGCGAGTGCCGCACGTTTACGCCAATGTCCCCGTAGTCGCCGCTGAACTTCACCGTCGGCAACCGGTCGGCCGTCGCCGCCTTCCGCTCTTCTGCCGCTGCCGCCTCCTGCTCCACCACGGCCGCCAGGTCCTTGCGATTCGCCTTCGCCTCAGCCACGGCCTTGCCCACGTCCATCTGGTCAAACGCCGCGTACGGCGCATGATCCGTCAGCTCGAACCTCTGCGCCAGCGGCAGCCCGATCGTCCGCGCCAGCGCTAGCTTGTCCTTCTCCAGCCCGTCCTGCGCCGCAATCAGCTTCTGCTCCAGCGATTGGGAATCCACCTGCGCCCGCAGCACATCCAGCCTCGGAGCCGTACCCGCATCGTGGTTCGCCACCGCCTGGTCCAGAGACACCTTCGCCGTCTTCACCTGCGCTTCCACGCTGGAAACCTGTGTCTCATCGGCCACCACCAGCAGATACGCGTTGCCCACCGTCAGCACCACCAGGTCCCGCGCATCCTCCGCGCTCAGTTGCGCCGCCTTCAGATTGTGCTTCGAAGCCAGGTACTCCCGCAGAGACTTCACATCCACCAGCGACCAGCTCAGCGACGCCCGCAGGTCCGTATACCCAAACGGCCCAATAATCGTCGGAAACCCCGGAATTCGCAAACCCTGCGCCGCCAGGTCCGTCTGCATCAACGCCTCGTGCGCGTCAAAGTCCACTTCCGGCAGCAGCGCCTGCAGTTGGCTCAGTCGCTGGCCCCGCGCCGCCCGGGTCTCCGTCCCGCTCAATATCGCGCCCAGATTGTTCTTCAGACCCCGCGCAATCGCATCATCCAGTGACAGCTTCAACGGCTCCGCCGTCACCTCGCCCGTCACCACGCTGCCCTGGAAGCTCTGCGCCGTCGGCCTCGCCGCATCCGGCGGCGCGGGCTGCGTCTGCGCCGCAAGCGGCAGCACCGCGGCCGCGCCCGTCAGCAAAAGGCACCCGCAGAAACACATCGATCTCGCGCATAATTCTTTGAAAGACATCCAGACTCTTTGTTGAATTCCGGCAGCGACGTTCAGGCCGAAAGATGTTTGCTCTCCCATAGATGCGGTCGCTCCGCATCCGGGTTCTTAAATGTAGTGTATCGAAGCAGAGTTGCTCCCATCCCCAGGCCCGCACCGCAGGCCCGCACCGCAGAAATGGACTGCAGGCATATCCCCTTGCCCTGCGGCCACTTCCCGCGCGCACAGCCCGCTCTCGCGGAGTGCCTTGTGCCCTTCGCCCCCGTGTCAGCGCTGGGTCGTCGCCTGCAGCAGTTGCGAAGCCAGCCCGCACAGTCCCTGCCGGAACGTCTCCCGCACTGCTTCCGCCGTCCAGCCCGCCGCAGCCGGCCCGCCGTGCCCGGCCAGCAGCGCCGCCGTCTCCTCGGACTTGAAACCCGCCACCGCCCGCAGCACAAACACCACTCGAAGCTCGGTCGGCAGGCTCTCCAGCCACGCCCGCACCCGCGCCCGATCCGGCCCGGCCATCATCGTCTCCAACTCCGCGCGGGAAACCCCGGCCGCTTCCAGTTCATCGTCCTCAATGCACCCGCCCGCCGGGGCCGCATCCGTCGGAGCCGCCAGGCAACCCGGCTGCTCGCGCTCCAGCGTCTCCACTGCCGCCCGGCTCAGCGCCAACCGGCTGCTCCTGCGCGCCTCGGCGGCGTTGCTGCACGCGGAAACATCCGCTGTCGCCACCGCCGTCTCCACCAGCCGCGCGCTCGCCTCGCCCTCGCCCACCAGCATCGATGCCAGGTTGTAAAGCCCCGCCGCAATCCGGTCGAACACGCCGTCCAGTCCCGCAAAAGCCTCTTCCACCATCGCCTCGTCCTTCGGCGAGCCGTCCAGCAGCCCCCGCACCCGCTCCCGGAACTCCTCCGCGCCTGCCGGCAGCGCCTGCGGCGGAATCAGGCTTTCGCCCTTCCCATCTGTCTCGTGAACCATACGGTCGGCTTCCTTTCCTGCCAATCCCAAACCCTTCGCTACCCTCAATCCTCCCTCAACCCCCGCCCCCGGTCAATCCATTCCCTGTTTTCACCGTCTCTTCCACTCCCCGTCCCCCTCTCCCGTGTCTCGAATCCGGCCCCGTCCCACCCCCGGCGTGCCTTTCCCCCCACAAACGCGGTAGACTGGCCCACACGGCAAACTGGACAGACCGAATGGCCCGCACGACTTCCAAACAAAAGCTCTTTACCGGCCGAGACCACTCCTGGATGCAGTTCAATCGCCGTGTGCTTGAGGAGGCCGAGGACCCCACCAACCCCCTCCTCGAGCGCGTCAAGTTCCTCGCCATCACCGGCTCCAACCTCGACGAGTACGTCGAAATCCGCCAGGCCGGCCTCATGCAGCGCATCGAGGACGGCTACCGCGAGCCCGGGTACGACGGCCTCCGCCCCGAGGAGTCCCTCACTGGCCTCACCGAGGAAATTCACAGCTTCGTCGACGCCCAGTACCGCTGCTGGAACCAGCAACTCCTCCCCGAGATGCGCCGCCAAAACGTCCGCCTCCTCAGCTGGGACGAGCTCACCGAAGAGGCCCGCGCCCACGCCAAAAGCTACTTCCAGCGCGAGGTCGATCCCCTCCTCACCCCCATCGCCATCGATCCCGCCCATCCCTTCCCGCGCGTCCTCAACAAGGCGCTCTGCCTCGCCCTGCTGCTCCGCCCCAAACGCCGCAGCTCCGGCCCCCAGGTCCTCGGCGTCGTAACCGTACCCCGCGCTCTGCCGCGCTTCGTCCGTCTGCCGGGGGCCGAGGGCACTTTCGACTACCTCCTCCTCCACGACCTCATCGCCCAGAACCTCGGCGGAATGTATCGCGGCTATGAGGTCCTCGCCCGAACCGCCTTCCGCGTCACCCGCAACTCAAATCTCTACTTCGAGGAGGAAGAGGCCCGCTCCCTGCTCGAAACCATTCGTGTCGAGCTCCACAACCGCCGCAAAGGCGACGCCGTCCGTCTCGAAATTGAGTCCGGAGCCGATCCCGAAATCATCGAGCGCCTCCGCGTCAACTTCGAGCTCGATCCAGACCAGGTCTTCCAGGGCGACGGACCCGTCAACCTCTCCCGAATCATGTTCCTCTACTCAGACGTCCAGCGCCCCGACCTCAAATTCCCGCCCTTCACCCCGCGCACCCTCGTTCTCAGCCGCAATTCCACCAGCATCTTTGACGAGCTCCGCCAGCGCGACATCCTCCTCCACCACCCCTACGACTCCTACGACCCCGTCGTCGAGTTCATCCAGCAGGGCGCCGAAGACCCCGCCGTCGTCAGCATGAAGCAGACTCTCTACCGCACCAGCCAGGACTCGCCCGTCTTCGCCGCGCTCATTGAGGCCGCCGCCACCAAGGAGGCCACCCTCGTCGTCGAGCTAATGGCACGCTTTGACGAGGCCTCCAACATCCGCTGGGCCCGCTCCATGGAGGACGCCGGCGTCCAGGTCTTCCACGGTGTCGTCGGACTCAAAACCCACTGCAAGCTCGCTCTCCTCGTCCGCCGCGACGAGGACGGCGTCATCCGCCGCTACTGCCACCTCGGCACCGGCAATTACAACCCCGTCACCGCCCGCTATTACACCGACCTCAGCCTCCTCACCAGCGACCCGCAAATCACCGAGCGCGTCCACATGGTCTTCAATTACCTCACCGCCCACGCCGAGGTCGACGACTACCGCCCCCTCCTCGTCGCCCCCCTCACCATGGCGGAAAGTTTCCTCGGCCTCATCCGCCGCGAAACCGACCACGCCCGCGCCGGACGCCCCGCACGCATCACCGCAAAAATGAACGCGCTCCTCGAGCCCAGCGTCATTGAGGCGCTCTATCAGGCCTCCCAGGCCGGCGTCGAAATCGACCTCATCATCCGCGGACTCTCCATCCTCCGCCCCGGCGTCAAAGGACTCTCCGACCGCATCCGCGTCTGCTCCATCGTCGGCCGCTTCCTTGAGCACTCCCGCATCTTCCACTTCGCCAACGCCGGCGACGACGAAATCTACCTCGGCTCCGCCGACTGGATGCCCCGCAACCTCTTCGAGCGCTGCGAAGTCGTCTTCCCCGTCCGCGACCCCGCCGCCCGCGCCCGCATCCTCAACGAAATCCTCCCCGCCACACTCGCCGACACCGTCAAGGCCCGCATCCAGCAGCCCGACGGCGCCTACCTCCGCGCCAGCAAGCTCCTCAAAAACGCCCCCGGCTCTTCCTCGCCCCCATTCTCCTCTCAGGAATTTTTCATGCAACTCGCCGAAGGCAAGACCACCCTCGACGCCATCCCTGCGCCCACTCCCGCCCGCACCCCGTCACGCCCCTCACGCACCACCGCCAAATCCGGCAAACCCACCCTCACCAAACCCCACGCCGCCGACTGATTCAACCCGCAAGGTCCCCCTCAACCACCATGTCATCCTGAGCGCAGCACGCCATCCCCACCACCCACCCACAACACTTGTCATCCTGAGCGCAGCACGCTTGGGGCCCCGCGGTCGCGCAGCGGGCGTGGGGTAAGCGGAGCGAAGGATCTGCTTCTCCCTCATCCCCCCTGTCAACCCCCACCGCCTTCACCCCGCCCCCAACCCCCTCATTCCCCTCACCATATTCCCCCCGCCATTTTGCAGATCATTTCCCCCTCCCACT
>DATKTQ010000223.1:0-20658 GCA_035531055.1 Occallatibacter sp.
AGAGGCGCTGGACGCGGCTGCTGACGGTGGCGTTGAGTGCGCCGCCGAGCAAAGCGTCGGTGGTGTTGGCGGCGACCTGCTCCTGCTGCTGGGTGTAAATGCGCTGTTCGTTCTGGGTGCGGCCGAGGGCGAGCAGGGCGATGACGTCGGCCTCTGGCAGAGGCGGATCACTGCGATAGGAAACGGCCATCTTGCTGAAGGAGCCGTGAATGCTGAGGGTGATGTCGTAGTCGGAGACGTGGGCGGTGGCGTTGAGGTCGATGGAGGGCTCAATGCGGACGGGGTTGGTGAAGGTGATGTCGCCGCGCTGGAGCTCATAGCGTGTTCCGGCGATGGTGGCGTTGCCCTCAGTGATGGAGACGCGGCCGAGCAGCGAGGGGGAGGCGACGGTGCCGCGGAGGCGAAGGTCCACATCGCCGGCGAGCTTGGCGTAGGCGTTCTGGAAGTTGAGCTGAGGGGAAGAGACGATGTGCACGTCGAGTCGGACGTGATTGGAAGGCGCGCTGGGCGCGGCGACGGGTTGCACCTTGGTGGCCTGGGAGGCGAGCGCGGCGATGTCGAGATCGGGGCTGACGGTGAAGCGGGTGATGAGGACGTTGCCGCTGAGGAGGAGATTGTTTTGCGGGCCTTGGAGCTTCAGGGTTGCATCGGCGAGCGAGCTGACGCCCTGGGGATAGCGGATGCGGACGCCTTTTCCGGTGACGGCGAGATCGGCAAAGATGCCGTGCTGGTAAGCGAGGTACCCGGTGACGCTGAGCTGGCCGCCGCCGGTGGTGGCGGTGAGGGAGCGGACCTCGAGGCGGTTCTGGTTGAACTCTAGTGTGCCGTGGAGCTGGCTAAGTGAGTTGGGCAGGTCCTCGAGGGCGAGCGAAGCGTCTTGGAAGTCAATGCGCCCGCGGAGGTCGGGGTTCTGGAATGTGCCGTGTGCCTCGACATGGAAGGTGGTGGTGCCGCTGGCGGTGATGTCGGGGTCAAGGGTCTCGGCGAGCTTGAGATTGACGGTGCCGCTGGCGGCGAGGTCGAGCTGACGTTTGGCTTTGAGGTCGACGCTGCCCTGGAGGTGAAGGTCGGTTTCTTCGCCGGTGACGTGGATGGGGTCGAGGGTGATGCGCTCGTCGGCGAGTGTGGCGTGGACGGGGCCCTGGCTGTGGAGATGGACGCCAGCGAGGGTGACGGCGAGGTCCTGGACCGTGGCGTCTCCGCGGAGCTGTCGGGGGCGGCGCAGGGGACCCTGGAGGGTGACGTCGCCGGCGAGCGCGGACTCTCCGGTGAGTCCGGGGACGTGGATGATTTTGAGCGGGGTTCCGATGTTGAAACGGGAGAAGTGGAGAGTAGCCCGGGTTTCGTTGTCGCCGGCGAGCGCGGTTTGTCCCTGGACGGTGAGGACGGCGGATTCAAAGTGGGTGGCGAGGCTGTAGAGGATGGCGTGGTTGGCGGTGTGCGCGTTGACCTCGACGCTGCCGAGGGATTCTCCGCTGACGGTGGCGCCGGTGAGGATTCCGCTGGCTGTGAGACGGGGGTCCTGAGGGGTTCCGGAGCCGGAGAGGGAGAAGCCGAGCTTGCCGGTGACGTCGAGGCCGGAGTTTCGGAAGCGCTTGATGCGTGCGAGTTCGATATCGGCGCCGTGCGCGTCGACCTGGAACTGCCGGGAGGCGAAGTTGTACGAGCCGGAGGCGGAGACAATGCCGTTATGGCTATTGACGCTGAGCGAGGTGAGCTGGAGCTGCTCTCCGGAGAGCCTGCCCTGGGCGCGGATGCGGGAGATAGGTTCGCCGTATGCGGAGCCGTCGTCGAGTTGGGCCCAGCCGGTGCCCTTGAGCGCGTGGAGGGGCCCGTCGGCCTGGAACTGGGTGCTGAGGTTGCCGGAAATGGGCAGGGACTGGTTGAAGAGGGGCAGGAGTTCCGCGACGCCGACCTGGGCGGCGGCGAGCTGGAGGTGGAGGAGAGAGTTCGAGTCAAAGGAGGGCCGGGTGCGGGAGACGGCGGCGGCGAGGGTGCCGGTGACCTGGATGGTGGCCGGGCCGTGCTGGAGCAGGCTGGAGCTGACGGTGATGCGATCGGCGGCGTAGCTGCCGGTGACGTCGGCGGAGTCGAGGTGAACCAATTGAGGCTGGCCGGCGCTGTCGCGCTGGGGCAACTCGACGATGAGGTTGGTGGCATGGAGGGTACCGGCGAGGTGGGGATTGACGAGGGAGCCGGTCCAACTGCCCTGGAAGGCGGCCTGGCCGGCGAGGGAGACGGGCAGGGCGGAGACGCCGGTCTTGGCACCGCGTTGCAGGCCGAGATCGCGGAGGACCTTGTCGAAGTCGTGCAGATCGTGGGACTGGAAATCGACGGTGATGGCCGAGGCGGTGGTGAGCGGGTAGGCGCCGACGTGGCCGTGGGCATCCAAGCGGCTGGAGGGAAGGATGACGGAGAGGTTGCGGAGGTCGACGCCACCGTCGCGCTGGGTGTAGGTGGCGTCCAGTGCGCCGGCTGCGGGGATCTCCGGCTCTTCTCCGGGGAGCGCGGCGGCGGGCGTAAAGGCAAGTTTGGCGGTGACGGAGAGGGTGTTGACGTCTCCGTGGACCCAGGTGGCGGAGGCTGGGCCGGTGAGGGCGGCGCCGAGGCCGAGTCGCTCGAATGGACCCTCGCCGACGATGTCGAGCACGTTATCCAGGGTGATACCCCGGAAATTTGCGACGATTTTGCCGTCGACGGGGACGGTAATGGGTCCGCCGGAGGGCCGCGGAGCGGGATGGGCGGCGGCGTCCTGGGTGGCGTGGCGGTGGAAGAGGCTGCCGAAGCGGCTTTTGCTTTTGCGGGCAGGCTGGGGTGCGGTTTGCAGCACGGTGGCGCCCGGGATGGGGGCCAGCCAGTGGTTAAGGGAGAGTTCGCCGTCCACTTCGCCGCCCTCCGGCATGCGGGCGACGACGGAGGTGATGACGAGCTGTTCGGGGTCGGCGTGCACGCGGGCATCGAGGTTGATGTTGCGGGCGTCGATGCCGGGCGCGACGTAGGAGCCGTGGTCAATGTGGACAGGGCCATCGACTCGGAAGATGCCGTCCTGCCCCTGCGCGGTGAGGTTGAGATGCGCGAGGCCTTCGGGCGAGTTGGAGTAACCGGTGGTGGTCTCGAGGAGGCGCATGTCGAGGTCGCCCTGGATCTGGGCCTGCCAGCGGGGACGGGAGAAATTGACGAGGGAGCCGGAGACGTTGAGGGCGTGGTCGCCGGACTGCTTGTCGTGCGTGGTGAGGCGGAGAGAGCGAAGGAAAGCGGCGGAGTGGGTGAGATCGAGCGTGGCCTGGACGAAGCCGTCGACGGGTGGAGCGGCGGGATGGCCGGCGACGCCGCGGACGAGCGAGAGATCGCGGGCACCGAACTGGATGCGGTAGGTCTCTGGGTTTTTGGCTGAGGCGGGCAGATAAACGAGCAGGAGGGAAGTGTCTTCCGAGGTGAGGTTGAGGGGAATGTGGCGGTTCTGGAGGTCAAAGCCGGCGGCGCGGTTTTCGTAATGGAAGGTGCCGTCCTGGATGGAAACGTGGCCGGCGCGAAGATCGAAGAGCGTGGTGAGGGTGCTGCTGTTTTTGGCCGGCGCTCGGGGGTGCGGCATGTTGTTGGAGCCGTCGGGATAAACGATGAGGTGGATGGCGGGGCGCAGGATGCTGAGCTGGCGCAGGCGAATGTGCGGGTTCCACAGACCGAGGATGCTGATGGCGACGTGGAGGTGATCGATGCTGGCGTAGGGCTCTTCGGTGGCGGCTTCGCGGCCATGGAGGACGATGCCGTCGGCGTCGGCTTCCAGTTGCAGGGGCTTCCACTGGAAGGCGGCGATTTGGGCGTGGCCGCCGGTGGCCGATTCGAGTGAGGTGATGAGGCGCTTGCGGACGAGGTTCTCAAACATCGAAGAGCTGATCCAGACGTAGAGCAGCAGGACCAGGAGAACTGCGGCGGCACTGCCACTGGCGCCGATCCAGAGGAAGCGGCGAAGACGGCTGGGCCGGGATGGAGCTTCGGCGTCGGGTTGCGCCTGGGGCGGGTCTGGAGGCGGGGACGTGGGAGGCGGGGAAGGGGGCAGATTGTGGAGGTCACTCATTGCGTGCCTCCTTGCGTGGTGCGGGGATGAGCGGCGGCCTTGAGGGCGGGGACGAGGACTTCGACTTCGCCCTGCTTGCGGAGGTTGTCGAGCCACCCGATGAAGAGGGCGTTGACCTTTTGCTGGAGGAGGATTTCCTCAATGCGGGGGGCGACCTGGTCCTGCGGCGGCGCGTCCTGGCCGGCGGGGTACTGGGGCAGGAGAGTGTCCTTGTAGTAGTCGTCGACTTCCTTTTGCGAGATGTGAATACCCTGGCGGAAGCGCACCTCAATGAAGTTGAGAATCTCCAGGCGGCTCTGGAGGTAAGTTTTGACGCGCGCCTCGGTGAGTCCTTGCTGGGTGAGGAAGGCCTGCCAGCCGGCGGCGGTGTCACAGTGGTCGCGGACACAGACGGGGAGCTGCTTGCGCAATTCGGTCAGTCGGGTGTCGACCTGCTGCGGGCTGGTTTCGGCAGATTGCGCATCTTCTTCGCGAATCTGCTGTCGAATGAGGGCACGGGAGATGAGGCGGCGCAGGGCGGACTCGGGTGTCTCTGAGCTACGGCTGCGCCCGCGGAGGTTGGGCTCGAGGATGGAGAGGTGCATTTCCTCGTCGAGGTCGCTCTGGAGGATGGCTTGGCTGTTGACGACGGCGACGACACGGTCAAGCACGACGGGTTGGTCCGTTGCTGGAGACTGGGCGGGGGGAGATGGGACGGGTGGAGCCTGAGCTGCTGGAGATTGCGCGGCCAGCGGCATGAGGAGGGCGAGAGCGAAGCAGACGATGAGCCCCGCACGCCAGTTTTGCTGGCGGAGCGCGGCGGCCGGAGATGGGAATTGCAGGGTCACTAGAAAGTTTGCCCCAGGCTGAAGAAAAAGTTGAAGTGTCCGGCCTCGCCGATGTGAGGTGGAAAGTCGGGGTGGGCGTAGTCCTCGTATATGGGATAGACGGGCGGGTTTAGGTTATAGCTGAAGTCGAGGCGGATGGGCCCGACGGGCGTGTGGTAACGCAGGCCCAAGCCGGCGGCGTGAGAGAAGTAGTCGAAGCGGCACTCACCCTGCTGGCCGATGGAGGTGGTGGGTCCGGTGGGAGTGTATCCGGCGGTGGTGGTGGAGAGGAGGGTCTTGCAGGCGTTGAGGTTGGGCTGGCGGATGCGGAGCGCGCCGCGCCAGATGTCGCCGGCGTTGCGGAAGACGTTGCCCATGTCCTCAAAGAGCACGAAGCTGAGGGTGTTGCCGAGGTAAGGCAGGGTGGGCGGAGGCAGACGGAGTTCCGTGCTGTTGATGAGCGCGCCAGCGCCGCCGATGGGGAAGCCGGTCCATGCGTCGCGGGGTCCGGCGGCGTTGATGGCAAAGCCGCGATGGGAGGTTGCGCCGCCGGAGTAGATTCGCTCGGGCAGTGGGATGAGCTCCTGCGAGCCGGAGCCGAAGGCGCGCTCCTGGGCATAACGGGTGCTGCGCGCAATGACGAGCCGGTTCTTGTCAAAGCCGTAATAGCTGGAGCTGGTGACGTCGAGGCGGTTGAACTGCGCCTCTGAGCCGAAGTGTTTCTGCGAGAGGAACTCCTGAAAGCTGGTGTAGGTGCCTCGATGGGCGTCGAGAGGCGAGTCGCGGGTGTCGCGGACCCAGGTGAAGCCGGGACCGCCGACGCGGACGGCGGCGGAGAGGGGGTCAAGCTCAGGGGGGCCGACCTGGAGGCTGTTTTTGGCGACTTTGACGCGGCGGAAGTCGTACTCGTAGATGAAGGTATTGGCTTTGGAAAGGCCGATGCCGGTGGAGTTGAAGTGCTCAGTGAAGCGTACGCCGGCGTCGAGCTTGGAGGCGACGTAGGTGGTGACGTCCTGACTGTTGGCGTAGCCGCCGGAGAAGGAGAGGCCGAAGTTGCGGTTTCCGAAGAAGTGCGGGTTCTGGTAGAGGAGATAAATCTTCTGTTCGAGCAGGCCGTAGGTGCTCTGGATAGAGGCCGACTGTTCACGGCCGAAGAGGTCATTGCGAGTGATGTCAATGAGGACTCGGGGGCTGATGCCCGTTTTTCCGTTGGGATTGCAGGATGTGCCGCTGGCGATGGCACCTCTGCAGTTGTTCTGCGGGGTTCCGGTTTGGGCCTCGAATCCGAGACCGTAGGTGAGCGACCAGCGGCGGGCTTCGGTGGTCTGCACGAGGACGGTCTTGTGGGTTTCGCCGCCGTTGGGATTTTCGACGGCGGTGTTGACCTCATTGAAGAGGGCGAAGTCGTAGAGGTTGCGCTGCGTTTCGATCAGCTTGGTCTGACTGAGGGGAGCGCCGGGGTGGAGGGTGATGGCGGGGGCGACGGTTTCTGGCCGGGTGTAATGGAGGCCGGTGATCAGCACCTTGCGGACGAAGATCTGCTTGCCTTCAGTGATGTGGAAGGCGATGTCAACCTTGTTTGGGTCCGCCTTTTCCGGCTGCTGCTCGACGGAGACATTGGGGTGGTCAAAACCGCGGCCCAGGTAATCGGTGAGGATGGCGTCCTTGTCTCCGGCGAGGTTGCGAGGCGAGAGGAGCTGGCCGGACGCGGTATTGAGCAGAGGTAGCAGGTCCGCGGCGGGGACGTGCGCGTTTCCTTCGAGGGTGAGGGCTCCGACGCGCTGCTGGACACCCTCGGTGATTTGATACTCGACGGCGAGGCCGAGGGGCCCGCGAGCGCCTTTTTTCGTGGACGGAATGGTGCTGACCTGCGGCTGGATTCGGACGCTGGAGAAGCCGTTATTGTGATAGACGGCGGTGAGGGAGCTCACATCGTTCTCTACGAGGGCCTGGCTGTAAGCGCCATGGCGGTCCAGGGTGTCGGCCGTGTGGACACTGAGCAGATCCTTGAGTGTGCCAGTGTCAAAGTAATGATTGCCGGAGACTGTGACGCGCTCCACCCGGCGGCGCACGCCGAGGGTGACGGTATAGACGATATCAACGATATCGGCTCGCGGTGTCTGGCGGGCGTGCTCCACCTTGACGTCGAAGTAGCCGAGGCGCTGGTAGTAGTCGCGCAGCCCGCGGCTGCCCTCATTGAGCAGGTCCTCATCGACGGTGCCTTCCTCGTAAATGGGGACGAGATGCTGGAGGCGGTCGTCGCTGAGTTTGGCGCCGACGAGGCGCACGTTGACGACGGGCCCGCGCGTGGCGGAGAACTGGTAATTGACGGTGTTGGTGGCGGGATCCCAGGTTTGGGAGACGAGCTTGATTTCTGCTTCCAGACGATTGCGACCGCGGTAATGCTTGAGGACGCCGGCGAGGGCGCGGTTGACGGTGTCGTGCTCCACATGGGCGCCAAGGCGGAGCTTGGCATAGCGACGGAAATCGGCGTCGCTCAGGCCGGAGTCACCGGAGACGTGGACGGCGCCGATGCGGGCCTGGAGTCCGGAGGTGACCTGGAAGGCGATGTCGACGAGCTGCTCAGCGGGGTGGCGGGTGAGGGTGTGGGTAATGGTGGGCTTGTGGAAGCCGTTGTCGGCGAAGGCCTGGCGCATCTGGTCGAGGCCGAGGGTGAGCTTGGAGTCCAGGAAGCGGGTGCCGGCGTCGAGCCCGCTGGCGCGCTGGAGTTGTGAGTTGAGAGTGGGGCCCTTGGCTCCGGTGACGGTGACGATGCCGATGAAGCTGCGGGGCCTGCCGCGGAAGTCGAGATCGACGCCGCCGGGAGTGCGGCGGGCGGTGGCCTCGATGGTCTCAAACAAGCCCGTGGCATAGAGCTGGCGAAGGCTCTGGGCGACGGACTCCTGAGTGAGCGGCTTGCCGACGGCCTGGGCCAGATGGCCGGGCAAGGGGGCGAGGCGGTCCAGGGCAACGCCGTCAATTCGGATGTGGGCGACGGTGAGGCCAGCGAGGTGGTCCATGCCCGCGGCCTGGGGCAAAGGCGCGCTGGGCAGGGGCGCCACATGCGCGGCAGGGCTGGCGGCGGGCGGCGGGGTTTGGGGTGGCGGGGATTGGGCGCGAAGGTACGGGGCGCAGAGGCACGGGGCAATGACGAGCCAGACGGCCAGCAGGGTGGTCGATGGACGCCGTGTTTTCTGTTGCGCTGGCCGCTTACCGAACAAAACTAATTCTCCAGGGGAATCCTAAAAAAGCTTCTGCTGCATGGAACGCATGGGACCCGAGGCTTCAGGAATCCGCGCAGGGTCGTCCCGGAGGCATGGCTGTCGGATTTCCAGCGCATCCGTTCCAGCGCAACTGCCGCCGCCCTTTATACTAACGAGGAACGACGCACGGCGCAGCTTTCTGAGTGCGTATCGAGCGACCTGCTCCCAAAGGAAGCGAATGCCCCGTTCCCGATCTCCGAAGACTGAAGTGCCGGAAACACTTGCAGGTGCGAGTTTGAGCGATGTTTCGCCGGGGCCGGAGGTGCGGACGGCGACCGCTGTGGTGGAGCCGTATGGAGACGATGCGGTGGCGCGGGCGCAGGCCGGCGACCATGGAGCTTTTGCGCATCTGTACGGACTGCACAAGCGGCGGATCTATTCGCTGTGCCTGCGGATGGTGAACAATGTGGCCGAGGCCGAAGACCTGACGCAGGAGGCCTTTCTGCAACTGCACCGCAAGATTGGGACCTTCCGCGGGGATTCGGCGTTTTCCACCTGGATGCACCGGCTGGCGGTGAATGTGGTGCTGATGCATCTGCGCAAGAAGGGGCTGGCGCTGACGTCACTGGACGAGGCGATGGAGCCGACGCAGGATGACGGGCCGGGACGGAGCTTTGGCGCGCCGGACCTGATGCTGACGGGGTCGATTGACCGGCTGGCGCTGGAACGGGCGGTGGCGGATTTGCCCCCCGGTTATCGGCTGATTTTTGTGTTGCACGATATTGAGGGGTATGAGCACAACGAGATTGCGACGATGCTGGAGTGCTCGATTGGCAACAGCAAGTCACAGCTGCACAAGGCACGGCTGAAACTGCGCGATGCGTTGCGCACATCACTTCAGGGGCAGGGACGGCGATGAGCGAAGATCTCAAGACGATGGACTGCCGGGAGTTCCAGGCGCAACTGGCCGACCTGATCGGGTCGGGTGAGGATGCGCACAATCATCCGCACCTGAAGAGCTGCCCGCTGTGCCGCGCGTTGCTGAACGACCTGGAGACGATTGCCGAGGCGGCGCGCCAGCTGCTGCCGGCGCAGCAGCCGAAGGAAGACCTGTGGGAGCGGATCGAGTCGGCCATCCAGAAGGAAGAGAGCCCGAAGAACCCCAAGTAGCGCTGGGACGGGAGCCGGTTCGGACCGGTTCGGACCGAGGCAGAACTGGGCCAGAACTGCTGAACGGGACCGCGGGTGCCGGGTCGCCCTGCTCACTTTTATCCATTCAAAGCCGATGAAGGACGCGTAGCATTCGCCTTGCGTGCAGGGAGACGGCTGCCTGTGCTGACTTGCGCGGCAACGGTGAGTGGGCCAGGATTTCTGGCGGGGAACCGGCCTGTCGAGTGGAACGTAGGTTTCAAGATGGGCGGAGCGGGGCAGGATTCGGGAAGAAACGGCAGGAGATGGGCAGGAAAGCGAAAGCGGGGGTGAAACGGAGAAACCTGCAACTTTTGCGAGTCTGCGTGGTCTAATGAAGATAAGTTGATACGAGGACACTCAATGTCAAAAGAGACCAAGGTATTGCCCGAGTCGTCGCATCCTGAACAGAAGAAGCCGGGGGTTCGTCGTGTGGCGGTGCTTCCGGTGCGGGACACGGTGTTGTTTCCGCATGCTGTACTTCCCCTGACGGTAGGCCGCGAGAGTTCGATCCAACTGATTGAATCGATTGGCGATGAGCGAACAATTGTGGTGTTGGCGCAGCTGGATCCGCGCGTGGATCTGCCGAAGCCGGGGGACCTGCACGTGGTGGGGACGCTGGCCACGGTGCATAAAGTGGTTCGGATGCCGAACCAGAGCCGATTTGTGTTTACGGAGGGCCTGGACCGGGTTCGGCTGGTGGGGTTTGTGCAGACGGAGCCGTACCTGGTGGCCGAGGTGGAAGTGATGGGCGAGGCCGAGCCGGATTCGAGCTCCGGAGTGGAGGCGCTGGTCCGGAACGTGATTGGCCAGTTTGGGCAGATTGTGTCCGAGTCGCCGACCTTGTCTGACGAGTTGCGCTCGATTGCGGCCAACATTGAGGACGCGAGCAGGCTGGTGGATTTTGTGGCGTCTTCATTGCCGTTTTTGACAACGGAAGACAAGCAGCAACTGCTGGAGACGCCGACGGTGCTGGCGCGGCTGGAACAGCTGAATCAGCATCTGGCCAAGGAGCTTGAGGTCCAGCAACTGCGCACCAAGATCCAATCGGAAGTGCAGGACCAGGTGCAGCAGACGCAGCGGGACTACTATCTGCGGGAGCAACTGAAGGCAATCCAGAAGGAGCTTGGCGAGCAGGACGAGGGCCAGCGCGAGGCGGACGACCTGCGGGAGAAGATTGACGCCTCCGGGATGCCGGAGGACGTGAAGAAGGAGGCGCTGAAGGAGCTTTCGCGGTTGTCGCGGATGTCTCCGATGGCGGCCGATTACTCGCTGACGCGGAATTACATTGAGTGGCTGGCAGTGCTGCCGTGGGCGACGAGCTCGGGCGGGGAAGTGGACATCAACAAGGCGGGGGAGATTCTGGACGAGGACCACTACGGCCTGAAAAAGGTGAAGGACCGGATTCTGGACTACCTGAGCGTGCTGGAACTGAAGCCGGACATGAAGGGCCCGATTTTGTGTTTTGTGGGGCCTCCGGGCGTGGGCAAGACGAGCCTGGGCAAGTCGATTGCGCGAGCGCTGGGACGGAAGTTTCAGCGGGTGGCGCTGGGCGGCATGCACGACGAGGCGGAGATTCGCGGACATCGGCGGACGTATATCGGCGCACTGCCGGGGCAGATTATCCAGAGTATCCGGCGGGCGGGGACAAACGATCCGGTGATCATGCTGGACGAGGTGGACAAGCTGGGCCGGGACTTCCGGGGCGATCCGGCGTCTGCGCTGCTGGAGACGCTGGACCCGGCACAGAACAACACGTTCCGGGATAACTATCTGGACGTGCCGTTCGACCTGTCGAAGGTGTTGTTTATCTGCACGGCGAACATGCTGGACCCGGTGCCGCCGCCGCTGCTGGACCGCATGGAACTGATTCCGCTGCAGGGCTACAGCGAAGAGGAGAAGGTGCACATTGCCTTCAATTATCTGATTCCGAGGCAGATTAGCGAGAACGGGATTTCGACGGATCTGATTGAGTTTCCGGAGGACTCAGTGCGGCACCTGGTGCGCCACTACACGCGCGAGGCCGGGGTGCGGAAGCTTGAGCAGGTGATTGGCACGGTGTGCCGGAAGCAGGCGCGGCGCGTGGTGGAAGGCAAGAAGGAGAAGCTGCTGGTGACAACGGAAATTCTGAAGGAATTTCTGGGCGGCATCCAGGTGCGCGTGGAGACGGAAGTGGCCGAGCGGGTGAAGCGGCCGGGCGTGGCAGTGGGCCTGGCGTGGACGCCGGCCGGCGGCGACATTCTGTTTATTGAAGCCAACAAGATGAAGGGCAAGGGCGGCTTCACGATGACGGGCCAGATTGGCGAAGTGATGCAGGAATCGATGCAGGCTGGGCTGACCTGGGTGCGGTCAAATGCGGCCATGCTGGGGCTGAGCGAGGACTTCAACAAGGAGCTGGACCTGCACATTCATGTGCCGGCGGGGGCGATTCCGAAGGATGGCCCTTCGGCGGGTGTGACGATGGCGACGGTGCTGGCTTCGCTGCTGACGGACACGCCGGTGCTTCCGCTGACGGCAATGACGGGCGAGATTACGCTGAGCGGCAATGTGTTGCCGGTGGGCGGAATCAAGGAGAAGTTTCTGGCAGCGCGGCGTGCGGGGATACAGACCATTATTCTGCCGGCGGACAATCGGCAGGATG
The DNA here is from genome assembly GCA_035531055.1 of Occallatibacter sp. GTDB lineage: Bacteria > Acidobacteriota > Terriglobia > Terriglobales > Acidobacteriaceae > Telmatobacter. The sequence continues at coordinate 11,914 of DATKTQ010000223.1, forward strand.
TGGAAGAAGACCTGATGCCGGAGATGATGGAGGGCGTGACGGTGCACTATGCCAAGCGCATTGAAGACGTGCTGGCGGTGGCGCTGCCACTGCTGAAGGCGCGCCAGGACGGACCGCCTGTGGCGGAAGAAGAGACAGCCGGCGCGGCGGCCTGAAGGGCTGCGCGCAGGCGAAAAGGAAAGGCCGGCGAATCTGCCGGCCTTTTCGTTTTCTGCAGGAGCCCTGCGGGCAGAGGCGCGGCGCACGGAACACAGGCGGGTGCGTCTAAACAAGCAGGTCTAAACAAGCAGGCGGTATGCTGGAACGCAGGATGCGAGTTCGAATTCTTCCCTTTGGCATGTTGAAAGACAGTTTGGGCGCGGCGGAGCGGCCGGTGGAGTTGCCGGAGGGCGCGACGGTGGGTGATCTGCTGGCGGAGCTGCAGGCGCAGCACGCGCCGCTGACGCTGCGCGGCATTGCGGTGAGCGTGAACGCGGAGTATGCCACGGCGGCACAGGCGCTGCGCGAGGGCGACGAGGTGGGGCTGCTGCCGCCGGTGAGCGGCGGGCTGGGCGCGGCTGCTGAAGGCGTGACGCGGCTGACGCGCGACGTCGTGGACGCGGGCGCGCTGGTGGCGGCGGCGAAGGCGGGCGAGGACGGCGCGGTGGTGGTGTTTGACGGGATTGTGCGGGACAACACGCGCGGACGAAGGACGCTCTATCTGGATTACGAAGCGTATGAAGAGATGGCCGCGAAGCAGATGGCGCAACTGGCCGAGGAGGCGCGGACGCGCTTCGGGGTGCGGCACGTGACGATGGTGCATCGGTTGGGTCGGCTGGACGTGGGCGAGACGAGCGTGCTGATTGTGGTGGCTTCGGCGCATCGGGGGCAGGCGTACGAGGCCAGCCGGTGGCTGATTGACACGCTGAAGAAGACGGTGCCGATCTGGAAGAAAGAGACGTTTGCCGATGGCGCGGTGTGGGCCGATGGCGAGCCGTTTCCTGCGGGGCTGGGCGTGGAGGCCGGGGATGCGCAGTGAGCGCGTGATGGCCTGTGGCGCGGGATTGCTGGCGAGCCTCGGAGTCGGTCTGGGATTGGGTCTGGGAGCTGTGACCGGAGCGGCGGCGCAGGGTACGACGCTGCGCATGGACGTGAAGCTTGTGAGCGTGTTTGTGAACGTGACGGACCGTGACGGCGCGATAGTGGGCGGGTTGACCGAGAAAGATTTTGCGGTGAGCGAGGACGGGCGGCCGCAGAAGATTGCGATTTTCGAGCGGCAGTCGGAGTTGCCGCTGAACCTGACGCTGGCGATTGACACGAGCAGCAGCGTCTTCAAGGACAGGGAGCAGGAGCGACAGGCGGCGGAGCACTTTGTGAACGCGCTGCTGCGTCCGCAGGACCAGATGAGCCTGTACGAGTTTGCGACAAACGTGCGGGAGCTGACGCCGTTCACGAATCGCAAAGAGCAGATTTACCGGGGACTGAAGCGGATGCGCGGCGGCGATGCGACGGCGCTGTATGACACGATTTCTCTGGCGTCGCGGCGGCTGGGAGCCAAGGACGGGCGCAAGGTGCTGGTGCTGGTGAGCGACGGCGGCGACACGGCGGAGAACACCACCTATGCGCAGGCGCTGGAGCAGGCGCTGCGCAATGAGGTGATGATTTACTCGATCATCGATGTGCCGATTGCGGCGAGCGCGGGGCGCGACCTGGGCGGCGAACATGCGCTGATTACGCTGGCCGAGCAGACGGGCGGGAAGAGTTTCTATGCCGACCAGGGCGGGCTGGACAAGGCGTTTGCGAGGGTGAGCGAGGACCTGCGGACGCAGTATTTGCTGGGCTATTATCCGCGGCACCAGGCGCCGGGGGTGAATTTTCACCGGCTGCAGGTGACAATTCCTCGGGCAGGGCCGGACCAGTTCCACATCCGCTACCGGACGGGCTACTACGGGGATTCGCCGGTGAGCGGCCGCTGATGGCGCGGAGCGCGGAACAGGCATGTCCCAATCTGCGACAGACGTTTGCGCGAGCCGCGTGCGGGATGCATCTAAAATGACAGCATGACTTCTCCCTTATCGTCCCACCGCCGTTCCAAGACGCCTCCGCCCGGGGAAACGGGCCAGGAAGCGCTCTATCTGCGCTCACTGAGCGACCGCCAGATCAATGTGAGCATCAAGCTGCGCGACGGGGAAACGGTGCGGGGCTGGATTGAGTATTTTGACGACAGCATGCTGCGGCTGACGCGGGAAGGCAAGCCGAACCTGTTCATTTACAAACAGCAGATCCAGACGATTACGGAGGCGAGCAAGCGGCGCGTGCCGCGGCCGAAGACCGGAGAGGCGGGACAATGAGCGGGACGGAATGGACGTGGGTTCCGGCGGCGGCGGAGATTGCGCGGGAGGCGGGCGCGCGACTGCGGGAGTTTTTTGCCCAGGGCGTGGAGACCGAATACAAGGGCGACGTGGACCTGGTGACGGTGGCGGACCGGACGGTGGAGAAGTTGATTCGGACGCGGCTGGGCGAGCGGTTTGCCGAGCACGGAATTTATGGCGAAGAGGGCACGCGCGAAGGGATGGAGCGGGAGTTTCGCTGGTATGTGGACCCGCTGGACGGGACGACGAATTTTGCCCACGGGTTTCCGCAGTTTTGCGTGTCGCTGGGGCTGGAGCGGCGGGGGGCAGGACTGAAGGCGGACGAGGACGGCGAGTTGGTGGCCGGGGTGATCTATGACCCGATGCGCGACGAGCTTTTCTGCGCGGAGCGGGGACGGGGCGCGGAGTTGAACGGCAAGTCGCTGAGGGTTTCCGGGACGCGGGTGCTGGCGGAGTCGCTGGTGGCGACGGGGTTTCCGAGCCGGAAGCGGCATGCGAGCCCGAACATCCATTTTTACCAGGAATTTACGCTGCGCTCGCATGGAGTGCGGCGGGCGGGCTCCGCGGCGCTGGACCTGGCGTATGTGGCGGCGGGGCGGTTGGAAGCGTTTTGGGAGTTCCACCTGAACCCGTGGGACACGGCGGCGGGGATTCTGCTGGTGGAAGAGGCGGGCGGGCGCGCGACGGACTTTGCGGGCGGGCGATTCCGGCTGGACAGCCGGGAAGTGCTGGCCTCGAACGGGTGGATCCATGAGGAACTGGTGGGTCTGTTTACGAATCTGTTTGCGGGCCGGGAACTGACGCCGATTCCGACGCCGCAGGAGTTTGCCGCGGCGCGGGCGGCGCGGAAGGCCGCGGGCTGAGAGCGCGGGGCGTGAGAAAGTGGATTCCCGCATGGCAAAACGCCGGGGCTGGAAGGCAAGTCAGGCGTTGGGGTCGTGTGCTACTATCAGCGTCGAGAGATACCCTGTTCGGAGATTGTAACGATGGCTTATGTAATCGCAGAACCCTGTATCGGCACTAAGGACACCGCCTGCGTGGACGCCTGTCCGGTCGATTGCATCCACCCCAAAAAGGACGAGGCTGGTTTTGGCGAGAGCGACCAGCTGTTTATTGACCCGGTCGAGTGCATCGACTGCGGTGCATGTGTTCCGGCCTGCCCGGTTTCGGCGATTTTTGCTCTCGACGATCTGCCGGAGAAGTGGGCGAGTTTCGCCGACAAGAATACTGCGCACTTCGGCCGCTAAACCGGCTCTGTTTCGCAAGCGGACGCGCATCTCGCTGGTCGGGATGCGCGTTTGTGCGTGTGGGCGCAAGGCGGCGGTGGGCCGTGACGGGATGGGATGAGCGTACTGACGTCAGAAGCTGTGGTGCTGCGCACCTGGCCGGTGCATGAATCCGACCTGATTGTGAGCCTGTTCACGCGCGACTACGGGCGGGTGCGCGGGGTGGCCAAGGCGGCGCTGAAGAGTCGCAGGCGCTTTGGCGGAGCGCTGGAGCCGATGACGATGGCGCGGGCGTGGTTTGCGGAGCGGCCGGGGCAGGAACTGGTGCGGCTGGACCAGCTGGAGATTGTGCGGTCTCCGCTGAGCGCGCCGGTGAATGCGGTGCGGATGGCGGTTCTGAGCCTGTACGCCGAGGTGCTGGACGAGGCGCTGCCGGAGCACGATCCGCAGGAGACGGTGTTTCGGCTGCTGGGGACGGTGCTGGAGCAGACGACGGCGGAGCAGCCGTGGATGCCGTTGACGTATTTTGAGCTGTGGATGACGCGGCTGATGGGATTGCTGCCGGATGTGGCGCACTGCACGGCGTGCGGCGAGGCGCTGCATGCGGAGGAGATTTCCTTCAGCAGCCACGGCGATGGATTGTTTTGCGCGGTGCATCGGCAGGGGAATGCGAACGAGCTTTGCGGGGACTCATGGCAACTGGCGCAGCGGATGCTGCGGCAGCCGGTGGCGGCGTTTGCGGGTGAGGAGTGGCCACGGCGGCGCGGGCAGGACCTGCGGCGATTTGCGGTGCAGGCGCTGGAGCGCCACCTGGAACGGAAGCTGAAGACGGCGGAAGCGCTGGGGCGGCTGTGAAACACGAAAGCGCAGAGGAGGCTGAGACATGCAGGGAAAGAGCATTGAAGAGGCTGTTGCCAAGGTAATCAACCCAGCGTGTCCGTGGAAGCTGCCGCAGTTGGATTGGAGTTTCCCCTCTTACTGCTACAAGATGTCCAGACGCGAGTGGAAGGCTCTGCTGGCAAAGGCAGAACAAGGGGATGGGAAGTCTGAGTTCGGGATCGCGGAACACTACTCCGATGGGGTTAAGGATCGCTCGGGAGCCATTGTTGTTAAGCCTTCTGCACGTAAATATTCTTATTGGCTTCGACGCGCGGCTGAACACGGTTGTTCCAGTGCCTGGAACAATCTTGGCGTGCGCTTGACGAATCACAAGTCAGTTGAGGCGGATTGGCGCGAGGGGATCGATTGGCTGAAGAAGGCGTATCGAGATGGGGACACATGCTGCGCACCAGTCAATATCGCAGTCACCTACCGCCAGCAAGGAGAATTCCGCAAAGCAGTTGCGTGGTTTAGAAAGGTCGTGGCCTCTGGAGATGACGGTGCGCGCATACAGTTTGGAGTTCATCTCTACTGGGGCATTGGAGTGAGCGTTGACCATAAGGCTGCAGTCGAACATTTTCGCCGGGCAACTCGCGGAAAGAACATCTCGGAAGCCGAACGCGATGACGCGTATTTTTACCTAGGTGTTGCCTATTTGGAAGGCAAAGGAGTAAAGGCGTCGATTGCGGAGGCCCGGAGGCTTTTGGAGAGGGCCAACGTAGATGATGACCATCTTGCGGCTAGGCGTCTTCTGGCGCGGTTGTGAGGGGAACAAAGGCGAGGACTGATAAAATCAGCGTGAGTCCCGATCAGAGAGAGACCTTGTGACTTCCAGCCAATTTGCATCCACAGTGAAGCCCGCCGCTGCACTTACGTTTCAAGATTTGCTGTTCCGCCTGCAGAGATTCTGGGCGGAGCGGGGCTGCGTGCTGCAGCAGCCGTATGACGTGGAGGTGGGCGCGGGGACGATGGCGCCGGAGACGTTTCTGCGCGTGCTGGGGCCGAAGCCGTTCCGGGTGGGCTATGCGCAGCCCTCGCGGCGGCCGGCGGACGGACGTTACGGCGAGAACCCGAACCGGCTGTTCAAGCACACGCAGTTTCAGTTGATTCTGAAGCCGCCGCCGGTGAACGTGCAGGAGCTCTATCTCGAATCGCTTGAGGCGATGGGGATTGACCTGAAGAAGCACGACCTGAAGTTTGAGGAAGACAACTGGGAGTGGCCGGCGGGCGGGGCGTGGGGCGTGGGCTGGCAGGTGATGCTGGATGGGCTGGAGATTACGCAGTTCACGTATTTCCAGCAGTGCGGCGGGATGGACCTGGACCCGATTTGCGCGGAGCTGACGTATGGCCTGGAGCGCATTGCGGCGTTTCTGCAGGATGTGGATTCGATTTACGACATTGTGTGGGCGCGGGATCCGGAGACGGGAGCGGCGGTGACGTACGGCGAGGTTCGGCTGGCGGAAGAGCTGCAGTTCAGCGTGTACAACTTTGAAGCTGCGGACGTGGAGAAGCTTTGGCAGCACTTTAACCTGTTTGAGGCGGAGGCGAAGGCGCTGCTGGACCAGGCGGATGCGCTGATGGGGAGCGAGACGGCGAGCGCGGTGGAGAAGCGGCGGTTTCCGCTGCTGGCCACGTATGAGCTGGCGCTGAAATGCTCGAATCTTTTCAATCTGCTGGATGCGCGGGGCGCGATCAGCGTGACGGAACGGGTGGGCGTGATTGGACGGATTCGCGCGCTGGCGGTGGGCGTGGCGAAGGCCTACGCGGCGCAACAGGCGGCAAGTTAGCAAGTTAGCAAGTCAGCGAGTTAGAAAGTCAGCGAGTTAGAAACTTGGCCGGTGATGGACGCCGGGATTTGTTGTTGTGATGACAGACGACTGAAAGCTGAGTTATGGCGAATTTTTTGTTGGAGATCGGGCTGGAAGAGGTTCCGGCACGCATGATTGGCGGGGCTGAGGCGGAGCTGGGCCGGCGCGTGAGCGACCTGTTGACGCGTGAGCGGCTGCTGACGGCGGAAGCGAAGGTGACGACGTATTCGACGCCGCGGCGGCTGGCGGTGCTGGTGGAAGGCGTGCTGGAAGGCCAGGCGGATACGGAAGAGAAGCTGACCGGGCCATCGTGGAAGGTGGCGTTCAAGGACGGCGCTCCGACGGCTGCGGCAGAGGCCTTTGCGAAGAAGGCCGGCGTGGCGGTTGCGGCTCTGGAAAGAGTGGAGACGGCCAAGGGCGAGTATGTGGGCGCGACGGTGAAGCGCACGGGCCGGGCGGCGACGGAGCTGCTGGCGGCCGAGCTGCCGAAGGAAGTGCTGGGGCTTTACTGGGCCAAGAATATGTATTGGCGCGCGGGCAAGCCGGAACGGTTTGTGCGGCCGGTGCGGTGGGTGGTGGCGCTGCTGGATGCGGCGGTGGTTCCGGTGGAGATTGCGGGAATTGCGGCGGGGAATGTGAGCCGCGGGCATCGAGTGCTGCATGGGGAAGCGCCGGTGGTGATTGGCGCAGCGAAGGAGTATGTGGAGGCGCTGCGCGGGGCCAGGGTGGTGGTGGATGTGGCCGAGCGGCGACACAGGATTCGCAAGGCGCTGGATGCGGCGACGCGGAAGGTGGCTGGCGCGCGCTGGCGCGAGGACGAGCCGCTGGTGGAGACGGTGGTGCATCTGACGGAGTGGCCGGCGGTGATTCTGGGCGAGTTTGAGGCCGAGTATCTGGCGCTGCCGGAAGAGGTGCTGGTGACGGTGATGCGCGACCACCAGAAGTATTTTGCTGTGGAGGACGAGAACGGCAAGCTGGCACCGTATTTTCTGGCTGTGCTGAACACGGAGACCGACGAAGCGGGCGAGGCGATTATCCGGCATGGAAATGCGCGGGTGCTGCGGGCGCGGTTCAAGGACGCGCGGTTCTTTTGGGACTTTGACCAGAAGACTCCGCTGGCCGAGCGCGTGGAGAGCCTGAAGAATGTGACGTTCCAGAAGGAGCTGGGCAGCTACCACTGGAAGACGGAGCAGAACCTGAAGGTGGCGCGCGCACTGGCTGCGGCGGCGCGGGGCGGGCACGCGTTTGACGAGGCGGCGCTGCTGAAGGCTGTGGAGCTGGCGAAGACGGACCTGACGGCTGAACTGGTGAAGGAGTTTACGGAGCTGCAGGGCGTAATTGGCGGGCTGTATGCGCGGGCACAGGGACACGGTGAGCGCGTGGCGCTGGCGATTTATGAACAGTACACGCCGGCCTCGATGGAGGACGATGTCCCGGTCTCCGTGGAAGGGCAACTGCTGGGACTGGCGGACAGGATTCAGACGATTACGGCGATGTTCGGGATTGGGATGGCGCCGACGGGTTCGAAGGACCCGTTTGCGCTGCGGCGGGCGGCGAACGCGATTGTAAAGATTCTGGCCGAGTCGGATTTGCCGCTGTCGCTGGAGGACGTAAGGGTTGCCGGTGAGTCGCATTCTGCTGCTGATGCTCATGTGGCTATGTTCCTTTTCGAACGGCTGCATTTTTATCTGAAGGATGCGCGCGGGTTTGCGTATGACGTGGTGAATGCGGTGCTTGCGGCGGGCGCGGACGATGTGCGCGATGCGATGGCGCGGGCGCAGGCGCTGACGGCGGTGCGCGGGTCAGAGGATTTCACGGCGATTTCCGCGGCCTTCAAGCGGATGAAGAACATTTTGAAGCAGGCCGAGGAGAAGGGCTTTGCGGTGGGCGGGGCTAAGGGCGCGAAGCTGGCGGCGGAGGCCGAGGCGCTGGCCAAGGCGGCGCGGGCGCTGGCTCCCGAGGTGGCTGAGCTGCGGCAGAAGCGCGCTTACGGCGAGGCGCTGGCGCAGATTGCGTCGCTGCGGCCGGCAGTGGACACTTTCTTTGAGAAGGTGATGGTGCTGGACCCGGATGAGGCGGTGCGAGGCGCGAACCTTGGGCTGATTGACGAGGTGCTGCGCGGCTTCTCCGGCATTGCGGACTTCAGCGAGATGGTGACTGGCTAGGAATGTGATGCTTGACCGCGGCTCCCGGCGCGCAAGCGCGGAGTCCGTTGCGGGTAATAACTCCCCTCAGCGGCTGAAGCCGCACCAGTTGTTTTCGGATGAATGGACGGCCTGAAGGCCGTCCCCTTCGATAGAACCCAGAGAAGCAATCCAGCTGACCAGCTCTTGTAAATGGGGAGCGGCGGAGCACGGCTACAATCTAGACAGATGTCTGACGCGCTTTATCTGAGCATGTGGTATCCGAATTTGCGGCTGGCCGATCTGGCCGCGAAGGTGACGGCGGTGCTGGGCACCTTTGCCGCGCATGGGGGCGAGG
>DATKTQ010000224.1:0-43149 GCA_035531055.1 Occallatibacter sp.
CTAACAAAGCGGCAAGTTTCTTGGCTAAGAAACAGAAGTTATCATATATAGGATTGATTCTAAAGGGCGGGAGTAGTTCAGTGGTAGAACGTCAGCTTCCCAAGCTGAATGTCGCCGGTTCGATCCCGGTCTCCCGCTCCAGTTCCTTCAGCCATTTGGCTTTGTTGAACTTCAGACCCCCATTTTCCTTCTGCCGAAGCGGGTTCACGAACTCCTTCGGACTATACCTCTTCGCTCCGCCCATTCCAGGCTCCCTCCATACCAGAGTGTCACATTGCAACTGAAAGAACTTGCCGGGCACTCCATGCGAGTGAGATGAAACAGGGCGGCTCTCGTAATCGTCGGGCTACACTAAAAATGAAACGGAAACAAAATATCGGGTCGTCCAAAGGTAAGGGCATCACCGGCGCGATGTGCGACGGCAGGCTCTGCCAGCCAAAGTAGACGAGGGGTGGGAGGCAAAGTCGTGCGATGTGAGCTGGCGATTGCGGCAATACTGGTTGCCTGCACGGCAACTCTTGCGCCCGCCGCCATGGCGCAGCAAACGCCTGCTGCTGCCGGAATGGCGAACGCCGGGCCCCAGAAAGCGGAGTTCGACAGTCAACGCCGGCCTATAACGGCGGGCGGCTTTGTAAAGTCCGGTCCGATTGTGTTTGAGGACATAGCCAAGGCTGCGGGATTGACGACATGGCATCACAAGGCAGGCACGCCTGAGAAAAAGCTGATTCTTGAAGCCAAGGGACCGGGCGTGTGTCTCCTGGACTACGATCACGACGGTTGGCTCGACATTTATCTCGTCAACGGATCGACCTACGACGCGTTGGAAGGGAAGGCTGAGTCGCCGCATGCCGCGCTTTTCCGCAACAACCACGATGGCACTTTCACGAACGTTACCGAGAAGGCTGGTGTGGCCAACGACCGCTGGGGCTTCGGCTGCGTGGTGGGCGACATTGACAACGACGGCTGGCCCGACCTGTACGTTTCGAACTACGGCCAAAACCGGCTCTACCACAACAACCACGACGGCACTTTTACTGACGTGGCGCAAAAAGCGGGCGTTGGCGTCGGGACATGGTCCACGGGCGCAACCTTTGGCGACTATGATGGCGATGGACGCCTGGACCTTTTCGTGGCAGGTTACATCAAGCTCAATTGGCAGGAAGCGCTGGCTGAGGCGTCGACGGCTGAGCACAATCCAACCTGCCAGTATCGCGGAGTGCCGGTTATGTGCGGTCCGCGCGGCTTGACCGGCGAGCAGGACCATCTCTTCCATAACAATGGAGACGGCACCTTCACCGACGTAAGCAAGAAGCTCGGTGTCGAGAATGCCAAGGGCTATTACGGCCTTGGCGCGCTCTTTGCGGACGTGAACAATGACGGCAAGCCCGACCTGCTCGTGGCCGATGACTCATCGCCCAACTATTTGTATTTGAACAAGGGGAACGGGACCTTCGAGGACGACAGCTACACAAGCGGCTACGCGCTTAACGAAGGCGGCCGCATGATGGCGAACATGGGTATTGCTGCGGGCGACTACGAACACACCGGCAACCTCTCGATCGTGAACACGGATTTTGCCGATGACTATGATGTGCTTTTCCAGAACGACGGTACCGGCTACTTTACGGACGTAAGCTACCAGGTCGGCTTGATGGTGCCCACCATGCCCTTTGTGGGCTTTGCTGATGGCTGGCTCGACTATGACAATGATGGCTGGCTTGATCTGCTGATTATCAATGGTCACGTCTATCCGCAGGTGGACCAGCACCCGGGCTGGGGCTCAAGCTATGCACAAAAGCCGTTGTTGTTCCGCAATGAGCGCAATGGGAAGTTCACGCTGGTTCCAGCCGTGGAGGGCACGGGCCTCGCCGTAGTGAGTGTGGGGCGGGGCGCGGCCTTTGGCGACATCTTCAACAACGGCAAACTCGGCGTGGTGATCAACAACATGGACGGCGTTCCCGTTCTGCTGGAGAATGTGAATCCGGACCACCATCACTGGGTCGAGATGGAATTAATAGGTGGACCGAAGAGCCCGCGCGATGCGGTAGGCACAACCGTGTATCTGACGGCGAACAAGATGCGTCAGCGCGACGATGTGCTAAGCGGGGGCAGCTATCTCTCGTCGAATGATTTCCGCCCACATTTTGGATTGGGCGATGCGACAGACGCAGGGACAGTGGAGATTCACTGGCCCGATGGAGTGAAGGAGATGGTGAAACTCCCGGCCGTGGACCGCATCTTTACCATCTCAGAAGGCAAGGGCATCACCGGCGTGCTGTGCGCAGCTCAGCCATGCACAACCCTCCCGAAGTAGCACGGCAACAAAGCCAACACGCAGCACTTGCGGGCCTGGAGTAAGTGGGCAGATCCTGCTTAATAGACGCCTGAGAGATCCACCGCTCTTTCCGCAGGGCGGCCGCAACCCCCTCTGACTGCTCCGCCTCTCCGCCCGCCAGAATCCCGCTCCCTGGACTCAATTCCACGGCAATGTCGCCCACATATAGGCCATCTCACATCGACCAGTGATCCGAATCACGTTCAACAACCTAACTTCTGCCTACCATGAAGCAATCTACCGCGCTGTCTTTGCCGTTTCCGAAATGTGGCAGTTCATGTGGAGTCGGCCGGGGAGTTGGATCGGTTGGGGCATCTGCACCTCTGCCCGGAAAAAGTACTGGCGCAGATGCAGGCTGACGAATGGTTTGCCGCAGAACATGCCCATCGAAACCAAGAGCGGGTTTTCGGCTGGTTCACACTCCAGGGTGAGCCGGCCCTACTTTTTGCCCTCCGTTCCGTCCGCCGAACTCTCTGGCTTCTGAGTCGCAGCCTGCCCGTTCATTTTGTTGAACAGAGCCTCGTTCTCGGCCTTGTGCAGGCTGGCGGCCTTATCAAATTCCACTTTGGCTTCCGCCTTTCGGCCCATCACATGGTAAAGCCGTCCCAGCCGCCAATGTACGTTCGTATCATCCGGCGAAAGCCCTTCGGCGATCTTGAGTTCACGCAGCGCATCCTCGCGCTTCTTCTGGCCTTCGTAGAGCACGCCCAAATCCAGATGTGCCAGCTCAATCTTGGGTCCGAGCTTTACCGCCCTTTCCAGCAGCGGCTGCGCCTTGTCCGTGTTTCCCATCTGCAGCTCGATGTCCCCCAGATACGTCATCGATTGTGCATGGTTTGGATCATTCGCTAGCTCCGCCGCGAATTCCTTCGCTGCCTCCGGATACTGCCGCTGCGTCCAAAGCAGGTACCCTAGCCCAAAATGCGCTTCCGGCTCCCTGGGATTGGCCTTCACTGCCGCGCGAAACTGCTCAATCGCGCCCTGGAAATTCTTCATGTAGTCCAGCGCCTCGCCGGCCAACATGTCTGCCTCCGCCGACTCGGCATTCAGCAGCAGAATCTGATGATATGTATCCAGCACACACTGGTACTGCTTGGACCACAGGCAGCTGTGCGCCAGCGCCAGTCGCAACTTCAGGTTGTTCGGGTCGGCCTCCGCGGCCTTTTTCAGATACGGCACGGCATCTGCATACTGGCCCAGTCCGTAGTGCGTCATCCCAACCAGGATGCCTAGACGCTGCACCTCCGCCGAGCCCGCCGGTGCCTGCTTCAGCTCCCGCAGAAACTCCGTCTGCGCCCCCCGCAGATCTCCTCCCTTGAACAGGGCCAGCCCCAAGTCCAGCCGCAAACCTGGAACATTGGGGCTTTTTGCCAGCGCCCGGCGATAGTACGGTACCGCTTCCTTGTAATGCCCTTGTCGCGCCTCCAGCAGTCCCAGGTGCGCATTGGCCTCCGCGCTCCCAGGGTGCGCCTTTAGATAGGTATGCCACGCCGCTTCCGCTTCCCCCACGCGGCCTTGCTGCTCCAGCATGAGCGCCGTCTGCCGCTGGCTCTGCTGCGCCATCGCAATCTGCGCCGCACACAGCATCGCCGCCAGCATGATTTTCACTCCCGCCTGCAACAGCCGCTTCCCACGCATCGCTCGCCTGCGCGTGCCTTCGCGCTCGCCCTTTCCCAGCTTCATTCTCTCTCGTGGCCTTGCTCTCCAGCAAATTCCCGGCGCAGCAAAAAGGGCGCGGCAGGGGTTACCCGCCGCGCCCTGTTGAACGTGCTTGCTTAGAAGACGAGCTTACCCGCAAGCTCGAACGTTCTCGGATCGCCCACCGAACTCACCGTACCAAAGTCGCTTCCGGTGAAGTTGTTGTGGATGTTGGTGAACTGCGTGTGGTTGAAGGTGTTGAAGCTCTCGGCGCGGAACTCGAAGTGAGCCCTCTCACCGAACGAAAACGACTTGTACAGGTTGGTGCCGAAGTTTGTCCGGCCGGGGCCCACCACGATATCGCGGCCGGCATTACCGAAGCCCAGGTTCGGGCCGCCGTTCCATGCCGCAACCGGCGCGGAGAAGCCGTCCGGAGAGACCCAATGGTACACGCCATTGCTGTCTCTCGTCTTCGTGTACTTCACCTTGCCGGTAAAGTTCGGACGAATGGTGTAGTCGCCGCCCAAGCCCACGGTGTCGGGGCCGCCATATCCCGGAGCATTGCTGCCGCCCCAGGGAAGACCGGTCTCGGAGATCGCCGTGCCGGAAAGCGTCCAGCCACCCAGTAGACTATGCGCAAGGCCGTTCGAGTGGTTGAAGATCGGCAGCTTGTACACGTAGTTGATGTTGAGCATCTGGCGACGATCTAGTTGTCCAGAGCCCCTGTCATACTTCAGGTTCCACGGGTTACTGACCCGAGTCAGATCCGAGCTGGACAGCTGCGTATCGATCATGTGAGACCATGTGTAATCGATCTCATAGCTCAGCCCGTGACGGTCCTGCTGACGCAACCCAACCTGCAGGCCGCTATAGTAGCCGGTCGCGATATTGGTCTCTTCAGCAATGTTCGTGAAGCCCGGATAGGTCCTCAATAGTGCGTTCTGCGCGGTTGTCAGGTTGCCGGCGCCGGCAATCTGACGAACACTCATCGGAGTGCTCAGCGGCAGTTCGTTGATGGGCAGAATCACGTTCTGGTGCCATTCAATGTTGCCCACGTACTGGGTAACCAGAATGAGTGCGGGTACGATCTCATGCTGGACGCCCAGGCTGTACTGCGCCACGCCCGGAGCCTTGTAATTGTGAGCGATGGTCGTCATGCCCTGAGGCACAGTTGGCAGGGTCGTCGTGGAAAGCGAGTTGCCTGTCTTCCAGCTCAGGAACGGGTCGCTAAAGGTGGTGTTGCTCACGCCCGGCGTGTTGCTGAACGGTGCCGCCGCGGCAATGTTGTACACGTCGTTGCCCTGCATGCGCTCGTAGAACGTGCCGAAACCGCCGCGCAGCACGGTCTTGCCGTTCCCCGTCAGGTCATACGAGAACCCAACGCGAGGCATGAAGGTTTTGTAGTCGTTCCGGGTCATCCCGCGAGGCGTGCCGTTCTGTCCCGCAATCGTCACACCATTCAGGTAGAACTGCGCACCTTCGAAGGTCTGCAGTCCCGGGCTCACAGCGCTGCAGCCTCCGCCGATCGCCGTGCAGAATGCTCCCGTTGCTGGGTCCAGCAATGGAGCCGCGGCCATCTGGTACTGCGTCGGGTCAAAGCTCGCCAGTCGGTTGTTGCGTTCCCAGGCATGCGGCAACGCATCGTAACGGAAGCCAAACTGCAAACTCAACCGATTGCTCACGTGCCAGTTGTCGTTGGCATACGCTGAGACCGTCTGGTTCACGTAGTGGCGAATGTCCTGCATCTGCAGTTGCGAGTAGCCCGTGCTAAGGCCCAGCAGGAAGTCAATGTAGGAGTCGCCCGTCATGCCAGCCGATGATGGAGCACCGTCGCTCCAGCTGTCGCTGAAGTTGTAGTAGCCCTGCGTATTGCCAAACAGTTGCTGGTTCTTGATGTAGCGGTTGTATCCGCCGCCGAACTTCAACGCGTGCTTGCCGTGCGTTACGGAAAGGCCGAACACCTCGGCGTAGTCGAATGCCGCGTTCTTCCACGGCTGCGACCACGGATCGAAGGCCGTTCCGTACGAACCCAGGTTCACGCTGGGCAGCCGGTTCAGCGCATCGGCCTCCTGCGGGAAGAACGACGCGCCCGTCCAGCCGGAGGGCTTGGTAAACGAGGTGCCGGAAGGTTGAATGCTGATCTTGTTGCCGTTGAAGTTAAACGCGGCCTCAAGCAGTACATTGGGGGTGATGGCGCCGGTCAGCTTGATCACCGAACTCCATGACGGGTTGGTGAAGTTCGAACCCACCGTCGGATAGCTGTCGCCGCTCCAGATCGAAGTGGCGTAGGTCTGGGCCACCGCGTCGTGGATGTAGTGGCCGAACAGCTGCCACTTGTCGTTGATGTTGTGGTCGATGCGGAACAAGTCTTCGCGCACTTTGACGGGCTGTTTGCTCGACACGGAAATCAGGTCGCCGGAAGCGTTCGCTTTCGGAATTGCGCCCACCGACATAAACTGCAGCGCCGCCGCATCCACAAACAGGTTGGCCGGTATCGTGTTGTTCGGGAACGGCTGGCCCGGCGTCAGATTATCGGCGATGATGGCCGCGCCCAGCGGCGTGTTCGAAGCCACGTTGGGCACCACGATCTGCGCACCTGCATTAAAGGCCGGCGCCTGATAGGTCAGGTCCTGCGGAGCCGTAATAAAGTTCGCATCCGGAATGGCATGGATGCCGGCAGGCGCGCTGCCCTGCACAATCTTGCGCCACTCTTCGTTTACGAAGAAGAACGTCTTCTTCTTGCTCTCGTTGTACACGTGAGGAATAAACACCGGTCCGCCCACGTTGCCGCCAAAGATGTTCAGCCGCAGTTCCGGCTTGCGTGCGCCGGGCGCGTCAAAGTAGTTGTGTGCCTGCAGCTTGTCGTTGCGCACAAACTCCCACAGTTCCCCGTGGAAATGCTGCGTGCCGCTCTTGAGTGACATCGAAATGGTGCCGCCCGACGAAATGCCGTAGTCCGGCGGATAGTTGCTCGAAAGCACCTGGAACTCACCCAGGGCATCCTGCGATGGCATGATGGATGATCCGCCGCCTGCGCCGCGGTCATCCTGCTCGCCGCCATCAATCAACCAGATGTTATGCGACCGGTTCAGACCGTTAAAGCTGATCGTAAAGTTTGAACCGATCGAGGTCGGCGTGTTCGCGTCCGGCAGGTTGCCGCTGACGCCCAGACCCAGCGCCGCCAGCGCCACAACGTTGCGACCGTTGGTGGCCAGGTCCGTGATCTGCTGTTCGCTGATCAGCGTGCTTACCACGTTTGAGTCGCTCTGCACCGCCAGTGCATTCGCCTGCACCGTCACGGTCTGTGACTGGGTACCGATCGTAAGCTTTACGTCCACGCGAACCGTCGCGGATACGTTCACGACGATTCCATTCTGCTCATAGACCTGAAATCCGCTTGCCGTTACACGCATGTTGTAGTCAGCAGGGTTCAGTCCGGCAATCTGGTACAAGCCGGTCGCACTGCTCTCCGTCGTCTTGACCGAATTCGTTGACGGATCAGTCAGCGTGATGCTCGCGTTTGGAATCACCGCTCCCGTCTGGTCCGTAATGATCCCGGTGACCTGCGAGTTGGCCTGCGCAAACGCACCCACACTCGCCAACAGCAGAAACACGGGTAACAACAGGAAAATAAATTTCGCTTTCCTCATGTGGCCTTCCTTTTCAAAGTTGTCTTGCTCACGGTTCATACTTCTACTTCCGCTTTCCTCTATTTCCGGTATGAAGCCGTCGATCAAATCTCCTGAGCCGCTGGCATCCAGTCAGTCCTGGCACCGGCCCGGATTCCTCTACACTCCAATGCCTCGCAGCTCTGCATTGAAGCTGAAACTAAGCAACTCTCTCCACAAGCAAATTTCAGATCGAATCGCTTAACATCTCAAAAAGTACAAGACTACATCGATTTACTTCGAGGTCCTATCATTTGACCGGCCAATTTAACTCGCATGCATCCATGAATGTCAAGAAGAAAATGCATTTACCTGTCTTACGGCCCCGCTCCAAACTCGCACGTCAGCTCCCGCAGATACTGCTGTCGGCTCGGGAAGCTTCCATTTATTGATTCCCTTTCCAAGCTAAGCCGCTCGGAAACCGGCTTTGCCTTCTGCCACGCTCCCCCGTAATCCGAACAAAACGAATAAGATCTCATATTTTGGAGGATGGGCAGAGATGTTGGAGAGCAGAGTTTCGGAGGCGCAGTTGATTGCTGCGCTAAAGCGGGCGAGAGCGGCCTTAACGCCGAAGATATGGCACTGAAACGTTGGGAGTTAAAGCACATTGCCCACGTCTGGAAGCTGAAGCTGGGAGTAGCGGTTCGGGGCTCCCGTTCAAGGCTGGGATGGAAAACACCAATTGCGATTTCGAAGGTGCAGCAGTAGAAACGCGCTCCCAATGGACTGACCGGCGATCTGTTTCGGTGGAATTGAGACGGCCGGCAATTTGGATAATAGGAATCACGCCTTCTGGCTCCATTCAAGCCGGTCACTCCACCTCATAAAGCCCCTACGACAAATTCGTCTGCGCATTCTAAAGGGCTTACGGCTGCATAGGATTTCGGTAAATGACTGAATATAAATAACATATAGAGTTCTCCAAGCTGAAACTCGCCGGTTCGATCCCGGCCTCCCGCTCCATCTCCCCGGCGCAGCTGCGGCGCTTACTGCGCTTTCGCCAGCTGCTGCGCGCGCTCAAAGACCGCCTGCAGCATGGGACGCGTGAGCTTGCCTGTGTTGGTGTTCTGCAGGGACGGATGATAGCTGGCCAATGCCGTCAGGCCACCGGGCAGGGTGTACTCCGCGCCGTGCCGGAAGGGGAACGCGGAGCGCTTGACCTCCACTCCGCTTCGCCCAACATGGGCCAGCAGCCCGTCAAACGCAATGCGGCCAAGACACACCACCACGCGCAGCTGTTGGAGCAGCCGAAGCTCCTCATCCAGCCAGGGCGCGCAGTTCCGCTGTTCCTCCGGTGTGGGCTTGTTGCCCGGCGGCGCGCAGCGTACCACGGCGCTGATCCACAGGCCGGTCAGCCGCATGCCGTCGTCACGGCTGATGGAGTTTGAATGCGAGGCAAAGCCCGCCGCATGCAGCACGGGATAAAGAAAGTCGCCCGAGCCGTCGCCGGTGAACGGACGCCCGGTGCGGTTGGAGCCATGTGCGCCCGGCGCCAAGCCCAACGCCAGTACGCGCGCCTGCGGATCGCCGAACGAGGGCACCGGCCGCCCCCAGTATTCCCAATCGACGAACGCGCGGCGGCGCACGCGGGCCACTTCCGCACAGTGCGCGCGCAGCCTCGGACACCGCTCACAGGCAACGATGCGGGTGTTCAGCGCGTCCAACGCAGCCAGGGGAGCGGTCATGCAGTGATTCTAGGGCACAGCCCCGTTGCGGTAGTCCTGTGCGGACAAATCGGAAGGCGCAACGTATCCTGTACAGGGAGAAGCAAACGATGAAACCTGCAAAGCTGTTGCTGCTGGCCGGCGATTTTGTTGAGGATTACGAAATCATGGTGCCCTTCCAGGCCCTGCAAATGGTGGGCCACACGGTGCACGCCGTTTGCCCCGGAAAGAAGAAGGGCGAACAGGTGCGCACCGCGATTCACGACTTTGAGGGCGACCAGACCTATAGCGAAAAGCGCGGGCACAACTTCACGCTCAATGCGACCTTTGACGAGGTGGACCCTGCCACCTATGACGCGCTGGTGATTCCGGGCGGCCGCGCTCCGGAGTATCTGCGGCTGAACGCCCGCGTGCTGGACATCGTGCGGCACTTTGACCAGGCGGGCAAGCCCATCGCCGCGATCTGCCACGGACCCCAGATTCTGGCGGCAGCCGGTGTTCTGAAAGGCCGCCAGCTCAACTGCTATCCAGCCTGCGCGCCGGATGTGGAGCTGGCCGGCGGCACCTTCCTGGCCGTGGAATTTTCTGAAGCCGTGGTGGACGGCAAGCTGGTGACCGGGCCTGCGTGGACGGCGCATCCCGCATGGTTGGCCAAGTTTCTGGAAGTTCTGGAAGCGCATTTGTCCGGCAAGCAAGCCTGAGGCGCGAAAGAACCAATCCGGCGACACGCCCTTGGGAACTACCGTTGTGCCACAATTTGCGGAATGGCTCGCACCTGCCGCAGCGGCTGCCCGGTGGCTTCCCCCAGCGTCTGCTGAATCTCGGCCAGAATGGAAAGCGCCACCGATGCCGGTGCATCCGCGCCCAGGTCCAGCCCGGTGGGCGCATGCAGCTGCGCCAGCCAGAGATCCACGCGCTCGGCCGCGGCGGGAAGGTTCAGCAGCAGGGCTGCCTCCGCCAGCAGTTCCCGCGTGCGACGTTGCGGGCCCAGCACACCCAGATAAGGCAGCCGAAACGGAAGCGCCAGCAGGGAAGCCAGCACGCGCGAATCCTGATCAAAGCTGTGCGTCATCACCACCGCCGCATCCGTAGGCAGCAGGCGCAGATTCGCGGGCGCTTCCTCCGGCAGTCGCGCAATGGGCAACACGCGCACGTCATCCGCTTCCGGGAATCGCTCTCGCGTGGCCAGGTGCAGGCGCCCGTCGGCCACGGCCACAAACCAGCCAAGCTCGCGCGCCAACCGCACCAGCGGCCGGGCATCATCGCCCGCGCTGAAGATCCAAAGCCCCGGACGCGCCGCGCGATAGTCCACCCACACGCGCGTCACCGTGCCGTCGATTGCAATCCACTTGTCCGCCGAAGATCTGTTCTCCAGCGCCTCGTCGGCCAGCGGCTGCAGGCCTGCGGCGTCGTTGGCCGCGGTCTCGCGGAGTTCGCTCGAAAACGCTCTGCGCCCCGTGTGCGGGCCCTGCACCACGGTGGCAATGGCCATCGGCACCCTCGCCTGAAACGCCTTCTCCAGCTCTTTCAGATGCGGACCGGCAGTTTCACGCCGTTCCAGCAGCAGGTAAACCACGCCACCGCAGCCGGAGCCGTACGGCTTGTCGCCGTCGTCCTCCACAGTGGAATAGCGCTCCACCACGGGGCCGCTCTCGGTCAGCCACCATGCCCGCTGCGCCACCTCGGCTTCCAGACATCCGCCGCTCACCGTTCCGGCGCGGCGGCCGTCCTGCGACAGCAGCATGCGCGCCCCGGGCTTGCGATAGCTGGAGCCCTCGACGGAGACAATCGTCGCCAGAACATAGTCTGCCCCCGCGGCTTCCAATTCGCGCCACAAGGGCAGAATGCGTTCGAGGTCAGTCATCGACTCCTATTGTCGCTCATGCCTCGAGGATTTTCGACTCCAGCAGGTCCTCGATGCGAATGGGCAGATTGCGCACCCGCACTCCGGTGGCGTGGTACACGGCCGCGGTGATGGCCGGCGCCATGCCCGCCATGCCGATTTCTCCAATGCCGCGCGCGCCGTACTCGTTCACGATCAGGTCCGGATAATCGAGGAAGATCACGTCCTGTTGAGGCAAGTCCGCGCTGGTGGCCACCAGGTAATCGGCAAAATTGCCGTTAATGGGCTGCCCGCGCGTCGGTTCGTACTGCGTCCCTTCAAACAGCGCCATGCCCACGCCCATCACCGCTGCGCCCAGAATCTGGTTGCCGCCCGCGCCCTTGTTGATGATGCGCCCGGCGTCAAACACGGAGATGGTGCGGCTCACGCGCAGACGGGCGATTTCCGGCTCCCACTCCACCTCAGCAAAATGCGCGCCGAACGAGTGCAGGGAGTAGCCCTTCGCCTTGGGGTCATCCCAGGAGGGGTGGGTCGTGCCGCTGCCGTACACGCCGCTCACGTTGGCCAGCTTGATCACTTCCTCAAACGGAACGCTGTTGGCCGGAGCATCGCCGCCCGAGTGCATCACCACGCCTATCACCTGCGCCTGGTCCTTGCGAAGCACGCGGCCCTCGGCCACGGCGAGCTCTTCTGGTTTTGCGCCGTGGAAGGGCGAGCCCGGCGTCAACGCCGCCATGTGCAGCAGCCGCGTTACGGCTTCGTCCGTGGCGCTGGTTGCGGCGGGCAGCACCCCGCTGGTCGTCATGGAGCCGCCGGACATCGGACCATCCGGCAGACGCGTGTCGCCCAGAAACACGTCGATACGGTCCAGCGGTACGCCGGTCTGGGCGTGAACCACCTGCGCAAAAATGGTGTACGTGCCGGTGCCGATGTCCTGCGTGGCGCAGCGCACGCACACGCGGCCGTTGGGGCAAAGTTCCACGGTGGCAGTGCAGGGCACGCGCGCCGCAGCCCAGGACGCTCCGCCGAGGCCCCAGCCAATCACCTTGCCGTCGCGTCGCATGGAGCCCACTTCCGCCGTGCGGTTCTTCCAGCCGAGCTTTTCCGCGCCGGTCGTGTAGCACTCCTTCAGATGCCGCGAGGAGAAGGGACGATTGGTGCCCTCATCGCGCTCTGAGTCATTCTTAAGGCGCAGTTCCAACGGGTCCATCTTCAGCTTTGTGGCCAGCTCGTCCATGGCGGATTCCAGTGCAAACAGCCCCGGCACCGCGCCGGGACCGCGCATGGGAGCAGGAGCACCCACGTTGCGTCGAACCATGCCCGTAGTCACCACCAGGTTCGGGCAGCTGTAAAGAAACGGTGTCTGCTCGCCGCAGTGCTCCACAAAGTCGTCCAGCTGCGAGGTCTGCGAGTAAAAGTCGTGGCGGATGGCGGTGAGCTTGCCGTCTGCCGTCGCGCCCAGGCGGATGCGCTGCTCGGTGTGCGGGCGATGGCCCACGTTTGAGAACATCATGCGCCGGTCGACGCTGATCTTCACCGGGCGATTCAGCTTGCGTGCCGCCGCTGCCGCCAGGGTGGACTGCGGCCACGGGAACAGTTTGCCGCCAAATCCGGATCCGATGAAACGCGAGATGACGCGCACATTTTCCTTCGGCACGCCCAACACTTCCGACATCACCACGCGATGATTCACCACGCCCTGCGTGCACTCGTACAGCGTCACGCTGTCGCCGCTCCACACCGCAACGGAGCCGTGCATCTCCATGGGGTTGTGCGTTTCCACAGGCGTGGAATAGGTTTCGTCCACCACGACCGGCGCCGTGGCCAGCGCCGCATCCGGATCGCCGCGCTTCCAGCTGCTCTCAATCTTTCCAGTGAATCCCGTGCCAAGGTCGGTGCGAACGTCCGGCGTCTCGGCATCGTATTCCACACGGACCGCGTTGGCGGCCTCAGTGGCCTGCTCCAGCGTTTCCGCCACCACCACGGCCACAAACTGGCCCCAGTAGTGAATCTTGTTGTCACTCAGCGGAGGGCGCGCCTCGCTGATGGTGCCGTCCTCCTCGTGCGGAAACAAGCGGTAGACGTCCTTGATGTTGCCGTGGTGGAACACCAGCAGCACGCCGGGCATCTTTTCCGCGGCAGAGGCGTCCAGCGAGCGAATGGTTCCCTTGCCGATGGTGCTCTGAACCGCAACCGCGTGCACCAGACCGGGAAAGTCGTGATCCACCGCGTAGCGCGCCGTGCCGGTGGTCTTCAGCGGCCCGTCAATGCGGGGTACCACTGCGCCAATGATTCCGGCCGCGCGGGGAAGTGTGTCGGTCGCCATACGATTCTCCTTCTGCTCCTATGCGGTTGCCAGTTTGAGTGTGCGAACCAGGCAGCGCTTCGCCAGTTCCACTTTGAAGGCGTTGTCCTTGCGCGGCTTGGCAGCCGCCAGCGCGGCATCCGCCGCCCGGCGGAAGTGCTCCGCATTGGCCGGCTTGCCCAGCAGTGCGGCTTCGGCCTCATGCGAGCGCCACGGCTTGGTGCCCACGCCGCCCATCGCCACGCGCACATAGCGGACGTGTCCGCCTTCCACCTTTGCCACCACGGCCGCCGAAGCCAGCGCAAACTCATAGCTGGCGCGGTCGCGCAGCTTCAGATACACGCTGTGCGCGCCGTCCACGGGCCGGGGCAGGTCCACATGGGTCACCAGCTCGCCGGGCTCCAGCGCGTTCTCAATCTGCGGCGTGTCGCCGGGCAGCTTGTGAAAATCTCCAAAGGCGATGGTGCGTTTCCCCTTGGGACCTTCCACGTGAATCACCGCTTCCAGCGCGGCCATGGCAAGGCACATGTCCGAGGGGTGCGTGGCGATGCAGCGGTCGCTTGTGCCCAGTACGGCGTGGATTCGGTTGTAGCCGTCCATCGCGGCGCATCCGGTGCCGGGCGTGCGCTTGTTGCAGCCGTAGCCGCCCGGGGTTCCGGCGCTGGGCTCGCGGAAGTACATGCAACGCGTGCGTTGCAGCAGGTTGCCGCCCGTGGTTGCCATGTTACGGAGCTGCGGCGAAGCGCCGGAAAGCAGCGCCTGCGACAGCACCGCGTACTGCTCCTTCACCTCCGCGTTCCACGCCAGGTCGGAGTTGCGCACCAGCGCGCCGATGCGAAGGCCGCCGTTGGGCAGTTTTTCAATCTTGTCCAGCGGCAGCAGGTTGATGTCGACCAGCGTGGTAGGCCGCTCCACGCTCAGCTTCATCAGGTCCACCAGCGTGGTGCCGCCGGCAATCACCCGCGCGCCCTCGGCGCCGTTCAGTGCCTTGTCCAGGCTCGCGGGTTTGACGTAGTCAAAGGTCTGCATACTCTCCTCCGTCAGGCTCGCGCCCGCACCTGCCGCACCGCGGCCACAATGTTGGTGTAAGCGCCGCAGCGGCAGATGTTGCCCGCCATCGCTTCCTTGATGTCCGTATCCGTGGGGCCGATGGGCTCCTTCAGCAGCGCCACCGCGCTCATAATTTGGCCGCTGGTGCAGTAGCCGCACTGGTAGCCGTCATGCTGCACAAAAGCCGCCTGCATCGGATGCAGGTTGTCCGGTTGGCCCACGCCTTCAATGGTCGTAATCTCGTCGCCCTCGTGCATCACCGCGAACGAGAGGCAGCTGTTCACGCGGCGGCCGTTCACATGCACCGTGCAGGCACCGCACTGGCCGTGGTCGCAGCCCTTTTTGGTGCCGGAAAGTTTCACCCGCTCGCGCAGCGTGTCCAGCAGCGTGGCCCGGGTGTCCAGGCCGCGCAGCGTGTAGTCCTTGCCGTTGATACGCAGGGTCACGGTGCGGCTGCCGGCGGCGTCCTCCGTGTCTGCCGCCGCGGACTCGGCCACCGGGGTTGCCACTGCCAGCGGCGACGCGCTGGCCACCAGGCTGGTGGCGCCCAGGCCGGAAAGGAAGGAGCGCCGGCTGAAGCGCAGCCCCGGCTCCTCGGCCAGCGGGGACGGCAAAGGCTCCAGATCCACGCACTGTTGGTCCGGCGCCAGCTTCGCTGCCGGCTCAGGAACCGCTTGTGAGCGCAGATGGCTCAAGCTCACATCAGAGGGTTTTGCCACAGGTGACCTCCTCGGGACGAACCGTTCTTCCTCTTCCCTTGTCCGGGGAAGGAGGGTGATGCCAATCTCTGCTGCCGTCCGGCAAGGGGGCCGGACAATGGGGAAAGATTTATGATTCGTGCCGCTATCCTAACCGATGAACGGCACAGCTGGCGACCAGGTATACGAAGGCCTCAAGAAGCGCTTCCAGCGCGGGAAGCGGTGGGGTTCAAAACCCGCGTAAATGTTTTCAATTGCTCAAAAAACACAGTCCCAAGAACTCAAAGATTCAGGAAGGCCAGCATCGCCGGTGCATAGCGGTCTCCGGCCGCTGCATCCGGAGGAAATGCCTCCTGTAACGTTTCGACGACCGCCGGGGCGAGGGAGATGTCTGCCGCCGCAGCGTTTTCCTCCAAATATTTCCGATGCTTGGTTCCAGGAATGGGCACGATGTCCTCGCCCTTCGCCAGCACCCAGGCCAGCGCCAACTGGCTCGGCGTCAGCCCAGCCTCGGCGGCCAGCCGCTTTACCGTGTCCACAAGCCGCAGATTCCGCTCGAAATTCTCGCCCACGAAGCGCGGGCTTACCCGCCGGTAATCGCCCGGTTCAAAGTCGTCCGCGCTCCGGAATCGCCCCGTCAAAAAGCCGCGGCCCAACGGACTGTAGGCCACAAAGGCCACGCCCAGCTTGCGGCACATTGGCAGCACTTCCGGCTCCGGGTCCCGGCTCCACAGCGAGTACTCGGTTTGCAGTGCGGTGATGGGATGCACGCGATGCGCGCGCTCCAGCGTGGCCGGCGCCGCCTCTGACAGGCCAAGGAACCGCACCTTGCCCTCTTCCACCAGCCGGGACATGGCGCCCACCGTCTCTTCAATCGGCGTATTCGGGTCCACGCGATGCTGGTAGTAGAGGTCGATGGTCTCGATGCCCAGCCGCCGAAGGCTGTCCTCCGCAGACTTCCGCACATACGCGGGGCTGCCGTCCACGCCGCGCCGCGCCGGGTTGGCCGGGTCGCGCAGAATGCCAAACTTGGTGGCCACAAAAAACTGGTTCCGGCGGCCCTTCAGCGCCCGGCCCACCAGCTCTTCATTGGTGTGCGGGCCATACACGTCGGAGGTGTCAAGGAACTGGATGCCCAGCTCCAGCGCGCGGTCAATCGTCTCCAGCGACTCAGCGTCGTCGCCTGCTCCGTAAAACTCGCTCATGCCCATGCATCCCAGCCCCATGGCTGAGACTTCCGGACCGTCTTTGCCCAATCGGCGGGTCTTCATGGCCGCGTCCCCGGTGCGTGCGTGCAGGTGTTTAGCTGGCGGAGGCCAGTGTGCAATCCACATCCGTCTCAGAAAGCACCGGATGGTCGACGCGAATGCGCCGCTCAATCTTCATATAGTTGGTAATCTTGTGCGTCAGCAGGGCGTGGGCGCTCTGCAACTCCTCAATCTGCGCGGCAATCGCGGCCTGATGATCCTCCAGGATCTTGCGCCGCTCCAGTGAGGTGGCGTCTCCCTGCTCACGCAGCTCCGCGTAACGCTGCATCTCGCAGATGGGCATGCTGGTGGCCCGCATGCAATGCAGAAAGTTGAGCCAGGCCTCGTCAGCCTTCGAGTAGCGGCGATGCCCGTTGCTTGCGCGCCCCACCGGCTGAATCAGCCCCACGCGCTCGTAGTAGCGCAAAGTGTGCGCGGTCATGCCGCAGCGCTCCGCCATGTCTCGAATCGTGTATCCTGCTTCTCTCACCCTTTAACCGTACATCTTGGAGCGCACTCAAAGTCAAGGTGCTTGCCGACAGCCGCCAGGTCGCGCCGCCTCGCTGGCTGCGCAGGTTTTCAATGACCCTTTGAATTGGTATGGCGTATCCTTCAGATACGGGGTGCGTTGTGGCAGACTTGGCGCTTTACGAAAAGATGCTGGCAGTGGCATTACAGGAAGCTCAGCACGGCCTGATTGAGGGCGGCATTCCGATCGGCGCCGCCTTCTTCACCCGAGAGGGACAACTTGTCAGCCGGGGACACAATCGTCGCGTGCAGCAGGGCGACCCCAGCCTGCACGGGGAAACCGACGCCTTTCGCCGCGCCGGCCGCCAGCGCAGTTATCGCGACCTCATCATGGTCACCACGCTCGCGCCCTGCTGGTATTGCAGTGGCCTGGTGCGCCAATTCCACATCGGCACCGTGATCGTGGGCGAGAGCCGCACTTTTTCCGGCGGGCTGGACTGGCTGCGCGAAAGCGGTGTAGAGGTCATCGACATGGACAGTGCCGCCTGTCGCGAACTGCTCGAGGGCTACATCGCCGAGCACCCGGACGTGTGGAACGAGGATATCGGCGAAGAGTAGCCGCAGCCTACTGCGCAAACTTGAGCGCGTAAGCCGTCGTTGGGTCCAGCGGCCCCTGCAGAATGCCGAGCGACTTCAGCTGCTCATCCATCGCCTGCCAGCGTGCCGCCGTCATGCGACCCACCTGCGCGCCGCTCGAATCGCCCGCGGTAATGAATCCGCCATCGCGCAGCGCATTCGCCGTGTAAGCCTCCTGCGCAGGGTTCAGCGCCGGGTTCAGCTTCAGCAGATAAGCGTCCGTGGGGCCCGGATTGCGCAGATATTCCTGCCAGCCGCGAATGCTGGCGCGCACAAACTTCGCCACCACGTCTGGATGCTGCGCTGCAAACCCGCGCGAGGTGAACTGCACGCGATACGGGTCATAGCCGGACGAGCTGATGAGCAGCGTGCGCACCTGCGCTCCGGCCTGCCGCGCGAAATATGGCTCGCTGGTGATGAAGACCTGTTGCACGTAATTCGGATCTTCCAGAAAGTTGGCGATCGAAAGCGTCAAGGGAACCTCGCGCACCTGCTTCGGGTGATAGCGCAGAATCACATACTTCAGCCAGGTGGCTCCTGTCTGCGCGGAAATGGCGTGCCCCTCCAGGTCCTTGAAGTCGTGGATGGGCGAGTTGGCGTGCACCATGATTGCCTGCGGATCATGCTGCATGGTGGCCGCTACGGCCAGCAGAGGCAGCCCGCCCGAATCCCACTCCAGAATCTGGTCGCTCGAGCCCAGGCCAAACTCCGCCTTGCCCGAGGCAACCAGTTGCGCCACGCTGCCATATTGCGGCAGCGGCAGCAGCGTCACGTCCAGCCCCTCGACCTTGTAGTAGCCCTTCAGCATCGCCGTGTAAAAGCCGCCGTGCTCCGGCTGCGGATACCAGTCCAGCTGCAGCCGGACCGGCGTGAGCCCGTCTGACGGCGCGGCTGAGCGGCCAGGACAGCCGCTCAGCGCGCACAGGCCTGCCGCGGCCAGGGCAACCAGGGGAAGGATTCTGCAGAGCCTCACGCGGACCTCGTCAAAGGAATGCTGTTCAGTGGAACCTACTCACGCAGGGCGTGAAGAATTCGTGAGCTTTCTCGCCGCGCCCAGGTGTGCCGCCAGCGCTAGCAGAGGCTCGTCGCATCCTCGCTCTGCAGCCATTTGCACGCCGCCCACGGTGCAGGGAACTGTGACCACCGGGACGCGCGCCAGGCTGAAGGGCGTGGTATAGCGCAGGAGCTTCGCGCGCGTCTGGCTGTGGTCCGCCCCGGCTGCCAGTTGCCCCACGGGCGTTGCCGGCAACAGCAGCACCTCGTGCGCCTCCAGCAACGCATCCATCCGCGCCTGAAACTCCGCATGCCGCCGGCGCAGCGCGGCAATCTCCGCATCTGTAATGCGCGCACCCCACTCCAGCCGTTCTCGAATCGAGGGTTCAAACTGTTCAAAATATCCGGCGTGAATCCGCGCTGCCTCCCAGGCCTGAATGGGCGCAAAGACCTCGAACGAGTCGCACCACCATGGGACGTCCACCGTTGATTCATTCAGCCCGAGCGCGCGCAATTCCTCTGCCGTTGCACGAAAAGACTCCACAATCTCCGGCTCGCAATCGGTCAGAAAGCTCTCTTCCACCACGGCAAAGCGCGTAGGTGGCGCGCGCTCTGCCGCCGGTTCCGGCGCAAACGGAGCGGCCAGCAGCGGCGCATCTTCCAGGTCGCGAAACAGCCAACCCATCGTGTCAAACGACTGCGCCAGGTGCGCGCCGCCGCGCCAGTCTCCGCGGCCAAGCGTGGCTCGATAGCCGGCCAGCCCGCACAGCGCCGCCGGCGCGCGCACGGAGCCGCCCGTGTCTGTGCCAATGGCCGCCACAGCCGACCCCTCCTGCACGCTGGCCGCCGCTCCGCTCGACGAGCCGCCCGTGAGCGCGCCGTCGTTGCCCGGCTGCTGGCAGTCGCCGAACTCCGGGTTCTCTCCCGTAATGCCGTACGCCAGCGGATGCAGATGCGTCTTGCCCATAATCACCGCGCCCGCCGCCCGTAGCCGCTCCACCAGCCAGGAGTCGCGCTTCGCCGCACCGTGCAGGTCGCGATAGAATCGCACGCCGCAGCTGGTGGGCGCGCCCGCCAGGTCAAAGCAGTCCTTCACAGAAACAGGCAGCCCCCACAGCGCGCTGCGCCCGTCGCCGAACGGGCCATTCTTGCCTCGCGGCATCCTTTCTGCGCGAGCAGCCTCGGCCAGCGTCCACTCCGCGTCCTGCCACAGGTAGGTATTCCCGCCCGCGTTCCCGTTCGCGCGGGCCAGGGCCTCTTGAGCCAGATCCGAGGGGCTCCCTGCCCCCTCGGCCAGCGCGCGTCGCAACTCCCGGATCGTCCAACTTCGTTCCGCCATGGTTCCGATTGTAGGCGCGTGCCAGTGGGTGTTCGCACGGCAGCTTTCTTAACGGGTTCATTATGACCTGCATGCTAGTTTCGGGCATGGGCGTCCGCGTAATCGGCAAGAAAATCTCTCCCAAGGCGGTGCCCGAACCCATTGACCGCGACCGGCAGAAGATGCAGGCGCTGGTGGCCTTCACGGCCCGCTCCCTCGGCACGTCCACTCCGCGCCCCTTCGGCGCTGCCATTGTTCATTCGCAATCTGGAAAAGTCCTGCTGCGCGCCCTCAACCGCGTGGCGCAGGAGCACGACCCCACCTCGCATGCCGAGGTGCGCGCCGTTCGCCTTGCCACACGCCGTCTAAGGCAGCTTCCGCTCGCCGGCTTCACGCTGTACACCACCTGCGAGCCCTGTCCCATGTGCATGAGCGCCATCCTCTGGGCCGGACTCGATCGCGTGGTTTACAGCGCGACGATTGAAGACGCCAACCGCCACTGCAACCAGATCCGGATTCCCGCAACGGAAGTCGCTTCGCGCAGTGACATGTCCTGCACCGTCAGCGGGCCGCTGCTCCGCGAAGAATGTTACGGCCTCTTCACGCATCCCAACATGCTGCGCGCATTCCGCAGCTGGTCCACGCGCAAACGCACATGACGCCGCGGCTGCCGCGCATCGTCGAGGTCTCCCCATGAAGGAAAAACTCTCCGCAGAACTGGCGTCTCTGGTTGCCAATCCGGCTCGCGTGCTCACCGCGCCAGCCGTGCTTGACCGCCTTTCGCACGACTTCTACTGGTACTCGCCAGTGCTGCGTCCACTGCTTGCAGAAATAGTCGCCGACGTCGTCGTGCAGCCTCAGCGTCGAGGAGATCCTGGCCATACTGCGCTATGCCGGCCGCAACAGCGTGCCCGTCACCCTGCGCGGTGCCGGAACCGGCAACTACGGACAGTGCGTTCCGCTACAGGGCGGCATCCTGCTCGACCTTTCCCTCATGGACAAGCTCGAAGCCATCATGCCCGACGGCTTTGCCGTGTGCCAGCCCGGCCTGCGCCTGGGCACGCTGGAAAGTGAGGCGCGACGCCAGGGCTGGGAGCTGCGCATGTATCCCTCCACGCTGGTCAAGGCCAGCATCGGCGGATTTCTTGCCGGGGGCTCCGGAGGCATCGGCTCGGTCACGCATGGCGGCCTGCGCGACTTTGACACCGTGCGCGCTTTCGAAGTGATCACCATGGAGGAGGAGCCCCGCTTGGTGCTGCATGAGGGTGCGGCCGTGCAGGAAATTCTGCACGCCTGGGGAACCAACGGCGTGCTCTCGCGCATCTGGTTTGCTTTGGCCCCGGTGGTGCAGTGGACACAGTGCACCGTGGCCTTTGCCACTTACCAACAGGCCTTCGACCTTGCCGAATCCATCGCCGCAGGTGCTGCCTGGAGCAAGCGCCTCGTCACCGTTTTCGAATGGCCCATCCCTTCGTTCTTCACGCCCATCCGCCAATGCGTCCGAGAGGACAAATCCATCGCGCTCGCCATGATTGCCACCGAACAAATGGTTGCATTCCGTCCAGCTGCCGAGGCCGCCGGCGGCGAGCTCACGTTCTCCTCCGCGTATGAAGGGCCGCGCACACTACCCCTGCTGAGCGACTACACCTGGAACCACACCACGTTGTGGGCCATGAAGGCCGACCCCGCCTACACCTACCTGCAATGCGGCTTCTCTCCCACAGACTGCCGCCGCCAATTCCAACTGCTCCGCGAGCGCTACGGCAATGAGATTCTCTTCCACATCGAGTTCATGAAAAACGGCGAAGGCATCGTCGTTCCAGGCGCCATTCCCGTGGTTCGCTTCGTCAGCCACGAGCGACTGGAGGACATGATCGACTACTGCCGCTCCATCGGCGTATTTGTCGTCAATCCTCACGTGAATTCCCTGGAGGACGCCGGCCGCTTCCGCGAGGACAACTTTCAACTGCTCGCCAAGCAGAAGTGCGATCCGCGTGGCCTACTCAACCCCGGCAAGATGATCAGATTTCAAAAACAGGCGGTGACACGTTGAAGACATGGATTCCTGACGCGCGCAACTTTGCCTATCTCACCTGGAAGCAGGTGGACGCGCTGCCCCGCGAAACTACGCTGCTGGTGCTGCCCACCGCGGCCATTGAGCAGCACGGGCACCACTTGCCCCTGGCGACGGACACGCTCATCAACAATCTGCTGTTGGGCAAGGCTCTTGAGCGCCTGCCCGCGGAGCTGCCCATCTTCGCATTGCCGCCTGTCTGTTACGGCAAGAGCAATGAGCACATCGGGTTTCCCGGCACGCTCTCCGTCAGCGCGAAAACGTTTCTTGCCGTGGTGCGCGACCTCGGAGCCAGCATCGTTGCCGGCGGATTCCAAAAGGTGGTTCTCTACAACACGCACGGCGGCAACACCTCGCTGATGGATGTGCTCGCGCGCGATCTTCGCGCGGAGTTTGGCCTGCGCACCTTCTCGCTGTTCGGCTCGCCCGGCGCGGAGTTTGCCGGGGTCAGTCCGCAGGAACGCACCTACGGCTTCCACGCCGGGGAAGTTGAAACGGCCTTCCTGATGCACGCCGCTCCGTCGCTTGTGCATACCGAGGAGTTCACGTCCAACTACATTGCGCGCGTGGACAACCCGGAGCTGCTCAAGCCCGAGGGTTCCTCTGCAAACTTTGCCTGGCTCACCCGGGACATTGCGCCCAGCGGCGTGCTCGGCGACTCTTCAGCAGCCACGGCCGAGCACGGCGAGCTCTGGTCCAATGAGGCCGCCGCGCGCATCGCAGATTTGCTGATGGCTATGTTCCACTTTGCGCCGAGGCATGGAGCCTGATCATGCCACTGGTCGATTTTGGCAGCGGGGTTCGACTGGAGCGCGGCGTGGCCTGCTGCCTCAGCGATGGCGTCACGCTTGTCTCGGATCATTACTACCCCGCAGGCGATGGCCCCTGGCCCACGCTGCTCATGCGCCAGCCCTACGGTCGCGACATTGCTTCCACTGTGGTCTACGCGCATCCGGCGTGGTTCGCGCGCCGGGGGTATCACGTCGTCATTCAGGACGTGCGCGGGCGCGGCGGTTCAGAAGGCGACTTCTATCCTTTCCGGCAGGAAGGTCGCGACGGCGCGGAAACCATCGCGTGGCTGCGTACGCATTCAGCATGCAACGGCCGCATCGGCATGTACGGCTTCTCCTATCAGGGCGCCACGCAGTTGCTGGCCGCCGCGCAGCAGTCGGAGGGATTGCAGTGTATTGCGCCGCACATGACTGCCACGGATCTTTACCACGGATGGTTCTATCACCAGGGCGCTCTTCGTCTCAGTTCGTGTCTCGGGTGGGGCATCCAGATGCTGCACGAGGATGCGCGACGACGCGGACTGCGTGATGCCTCCAGCAAGCTGGAAGCCGCATGGGCAGCCATCCGCACGCAGCCGCTGCAAGCGCCCTACGCGGAGCACCCGGCTCTCATCGATCCTGCGCTGCCCGATTACGTGCGCGACTGGATGTCGCATCGCGAACCCGGCGACTACTGGGCCTCGCTCGATGTCAGCACGCAGCTTGATCGCATTCAGGTGCCCGCGCTGCACATCGCCGGCTGGTTTGACACCTATCTTGAGGGCTCCATTGCCGGCTACCGTGCGCTACGCCGCCATGCCGGCACGGAATTTGCGCGCGATCATCAATACCTGATTGCCGGTCCCTGGATTCACATTCCCTGGGGCGACCGCGCCGGCGAAGCCAACTTCGGTCCCGCCGCCAACGTGGATACCGACGAAGTGTTGCTGCACTGGTTCGATCACTGGCTCAAGGATTTCGGCGTGTTGCAGGACGAGCCGCGCGTGCGCTACTTCGCACTCGGCGCCAACGCATGGAGCAGCGCAACCGATTGGCCGGAAGACGCCGGCTTCGCGCTCTATCTGCACAGCGGCGGTGGCGCAAATTCGCGCAAAGGCGACGGCGCTCTGGCCCTCAACACGCCTGCAGACGAGCAGCCATGCGACATTTCGTTTACGATCCCGAGGTGCCCCTGCCTGCTCCCGGTGGCGCGCAGGCTCTCAGCGGCCCCTTCAATCAGGCTACGATGGAACTCGGCAACAATCTGCTCGACTACACCTCGTCGCCCGTTGCCCGTCCAACTGAGATCTTCGGCCAGCCGCGCATCCGGCTCTTTGCCGCCACCTCCGCCACAAGCGCAGACTTCACCGCCAAGCTCGTTCGCGTCGTGCCCGGCGGCCGCGCGGAGTTTTTCTGCATCGGCATCGCGCGCAGCTCGTGGCTTTTTCCGCCCGCGGAATATCAACCGGACGAAGTGCGTGCCTGGGAATTTACGCTAGAGCCGACCGCCTTTGTGCTCGCGCCCGGCGAGCAGATGCGGCTGGAAATTGCCAGCTGCGCCTTTCCGCTCTATGACTGCAACCCCTCCAACGCAACTCCGCCCCAATTGGCAGACAACTGGAACTGGGAGCGCTCCACGCAGCGGGTCTTTCACGCCTCGGCGCACGCCTCCGCGCTCTATCTTCCCGTGAAGGGAGACGCCGGATGGTAAACAGGATCGAAGGCGCGGTTCCAGAGGTCGCCCTGCAAGGCGTGGGCAAGAAATTCCGCCGCGGCGCCGCTGTGCTCAAGGATATTTCCCTCAGCGTCGAGCGCGGCGAGTTCGTCACTTTCCTGGGCCCTTCAGGCTGCGGCAAATCCACACTCCTGCGCATCGTGTCTGGTCTCAGCCCAGTCAGTGAAGGCTCCGTGCGGGTGAACGGCATGACGCCGGAGGACGCCCGCGAGCTGATGAGCTTCATCTTTCAAGACGCTACGCTGCTGCCCTGGAGAACCGTCGAGCAAAATGTCGGTCTTGGGCTGGAACTCGAATACGCCGCACGCGCCGTTCGCGAGGAGCGCGTGGCACGCATGTTGGAACTGGTAGGCCTCAGTAGCGCCGCGCGCCGCTATCCGCGCCAGCTCTCCGGCGGCATGAAAATGTGCGTCTCCATTGCCCGCGCGCTGGTCAGCCGTCCGCGCCTGCTGCTCATGGACGAGCCTTTCGCGGCGCTGGACGAGATTTCCCGCGACCGGATGAATGAAGAGCTTCTCCGCCTTCACGCCGAACACAGATGGACAGTTCTCTTTGTGACGCACTCGGTGGCTGAAGCCGTGTTTCTCTCCTCGCGCATCGTCACTCTCGCTCCACATCCAGGCCGCGTCGCACACGAACTCCAGGTGGATCTGCCCTGGCCCCGCACCGCGGCCACGCGCGAATCCCGCGAGTTTGAGGAGTTCGTAACGCGAGCTTCGCGTCTGCTCCGGGGGGCCCACCAGCAATGAAGCGACGCGGCCTGCTCCTGCTCAACAGCGTGATTGTTTTTGCCGGGTTCATGGCCGTGTGGCAGGCCGTGGTCTGGCTCAATCACATGCCCGCGTACATCCTGCCCGGACCCTGGACGGTGGCGCTCGCTCTGTGGCAACGCCTGCCGTCGCTGCTCCATTCGCTCCTCATCACTTCTGTTGAGGCTGCCGGCGGACTCGGGGCCAGCATTGTGGTAGGCGTCGCCGTTGCCATGATGTTTGCACAGTGGCGCTGGCTGCGCTAGCTTTTCTATCCGTACACCATCCTGCTGCAGACCGTGCCCATCGTCGCCATCGCGCCGCTCATCATCCTCTGGTCCGGCCCCGGAATTCTCTCCGTTACCGTCGTCACATTCATCATCTGCCTGGCGCCCATCATCGCAAATACCACGCAGGGGCTCATCAGCGTGGAAGAGAATCTCGTCAACCTGTTCGTGATGCACAAGGCCTCGCACGCGCAGGTGCTCTTCAAGCTGCGACTTCCCAACGCCATGCCGAACCTCTTCACTGGCATTCGCATCTCCGCCGGCATAAGCGTCATCGGCGCCATCACCGGCGAGCTCTTTGCCGGCTCCACGCAGGTGGGCGAGGGCGGCCTGGGCTATGCCATCCTGTATGCCAACAGCCAGCTGGAAACCAGCTACCTCTTCGCCCTGGTGCTGGCCGCCACGCTGCTCGGTTTCACGTTCTTTTTTCTCGTAATGTTCTTCGAGTGGCTTACCCTGCACAACTGGCATGAGTCCAGCCGCCCGCAGACCTCGGAATAGAATCCTCAATCTGGAAAGGCAATTTGTATGCTTCGCATGGAATCAGACACAGGATGGTCGCTTATCACGCATCCGGATCACGCGCGTCTGGCCGGCGCATTCGCGGCCGCATGGGGCAACGCACAGTTTCGCCGTCCGGAGCCGCGTGCCCGTGTGTTGCACGGCATCGCCAGTCATGACGACGGCTGGGCCGCGCGCGACGCGCATCCAGCCATCACGCGGGAAGGGGAGCCCTCTGCATTCTCCGCAGAACTGGTGGGCAAGTACTCCGCGTTTGAGGAAATTGATCCCGCCGACTACCTTGTCGTGCGCGAACGCGCCGTCCGCATCATCGCCGAGCAGGACCCCTACGCGGGCCTGCTGATCGCCATGCACACCTTCAACCTGCTCACCGCGCACGCGGATCGCTCCACCATTGCGCCCGAGGGCCTGGTGCTGCTGGACGCATTTCTGGAACGCCAGCAAGCCTACCAGCGCGAATTGCTCGCCGCCATTGAGGCGGATGCTTCGCTCGCACTCGTTGAAAAATCCTCGCAGACCATCCTTGAGCACTTGCACCTCCTGCAGGCCTGTGACAATCTCTCGCTGCTTACCTGTGTTGCGTTCTCGTCGCCGGCCAACCTGCTCCATCCCTGCCGCAGAACGACGGCGCCACTGCGGAGGTGCAGGTGCTGCCCTTGGCGCCGCGCGTGTTTCGCCTGGCTCCCTGGCCTTTTGCGGAGCCAGAGCTTCAGTTTCACTTTCCGGCCCGCCACGTCCAGGGCCACACCTTTGCCACGTCGGCAGCGTTGGAAGCCGCTTTCCATGCGGCTCCCGTCCAGACTCTCGCCGTAACCCTCGTCGCATAATTCGCGGTCTCTGTCGCCCGCAGGCACTAACATTTACGGGCAAAAAAAGAAGGGTGCCCGCCGCAGCGAGCGCCCTTGCCGCTTCCAGCAGCTCTGGCTAGAAGTTCAGATGCAGAGACATCTGGATCTGTCTTGGACTGCCGATGGTGTGCGTCACAATGCCCAGGCCGCCCGGGCAGTTGTAGAAGCTCTCGTTGGTTTGCGAGCCGTCTGCCGCGCAGCCCGTGGGCAGCGGAGTAGTGCCCGTGGCAGGGAAGGCATCGTAGTACTGGTTTTGCGAAACCTCGTTGCCCGGTACGTCAAAGCTTGAGGTGTTGGTCAAGTTGTACACGTCAAAGGTGAACTTCAACGAGTACTTTTCCTTCAGTGTCAGCAGCTTCACCAGGGAGGCATCTGCGCGCTTCTGGAAGGCCTGCCGGAAGATGTTGCGCTGTCCGGTTGTGAAGCCCGTCTCATAGGGATCGCTGCTGGGGATGGCGCCGTTCAGGCCGCCCGCCGGCAGCAGCGGCAGCGTAAAGCAGGCCGGGTCCAGCGCCGTTTTGCCGGTCACCGGGAACCATGCGCCGGACGCTCCCGTCAACGCGCTCTTCGGGGTGCATCCCTTGGCCAACGGCACAATCGGGTTGGTGATGCCGTCCGCGGTGGAGTAGTAAATGCTCCCCACCGCGCCGGAAAAGTCAATCACGCTGTAGGGCTGGCCGCTCTGCAGCACGGTCAGTCCGTTCAGTGACCATCCGTCCACAATCTTGCCCGCCAGGGAAGCCTGCCGCGCCATGTCCGGCATGCGGAAGATGTAGTTGAAGTTGAACACGTGCGTGCGGTCAAAGTCGGCCGATCCGTAGGAGCTGCGCAGGTCCAGCGGGTTGTTGCCGTTGTAGAACAGGCCCAGCCCGCTCTGTTCGTCCAGCGTGTGCGAGTAGGTGTAGGAAGCGCCCACCTGGATTCCATGGCTCATCCGTTTGTCCACGTGCACCTGCAGCGCGTCGTAGGCATCCACGCCCGCAGCTTTGTAGGAAATGGACTCGGCCGCGTAGCCGATGTAAGGAACGCGAAGGTCCACGTTGCCGCCTTCATAGTTTGCCAGGTACGGCGTGCCGTCCGGCAGATTCAGTGGCGGGCCGTAGTCCGGCTCGCTCACTGTGTAGCCGTAGGTGTAGTTCTGCTGGTAAGTGCTGCCGGCCAGCGTCGGACTGGAGGCCGAAGCGATCACCGGCTGGTTGAACGGCACCGGGATCACCTGGTGGCGTCCGCGGTTGCCCACGTAGCCCACTTCAATCGCCAGATCGTTGCGCGGCTGCCACTGGATGTCCAGCGTGTAGTTCATCGTGTAGGGCAGCTTGTTCTTGCGGTCGTAGACGCCCAGTGAAATCGGCTGGCCGTAGTTCATGATGCTCGCGGCGTTGGGCAGATAACTCTCCAGGTCCGACGCCTTCGGATTGTTCGGCGGCGGCAGCAGCGATGTTCCGTAGGGATTTTCCAGGTTGCCCTCGGCATCCGAGCCGCCGCAGGTGGGAATGTATCCCAGGTAGTAGAAGGTCGATTCCACCGGGCACTTGGAGGCGTTCACAAACGGCAGCTGCTGGTTCACGCCGAAGGGTCCGCCAGTCACCGTGCCAATGGCGTAGCCGGGCGAGAAGTAGCTGAACAACTCGCCGCGATCGTAGTACATGCCGCCGCCTGCCCGCACCACCACCTTATTGTGGAAGATGCCCGGCTGCCAGGCCACGCCCAGCCGCGGTGCAATACCCCACTGCCGACCGGTCAGCGTCGTGTTGCTCACCCCCTTGGTGCCGTTGGCGTTGTTGCCGGCGATGATCAAGCCGGAGCTCACAATGGCGTCCGAACCCGCGTCATACTGGTAGCTGCTCGGATCAAAGTTGAAGATGCGCCCGTATTTCTCCGTCAGTCCGCCGTCCCAGTCGTAGCGCACGCCCGCGGTGAGCGAGAGGCTCGGCGACATCTGGAACTTGTCCTGCAGATACATGCCCAGCTGGTTGGCGCGGTAGTAGCGGTTGGCGTCGCCTTGCAGGAACGAGCTCACATAAAAACCCGTCGACGAGCTGCCCGGTGTCACGTAGCCCTGAATCATCTGGCTGAAGTCGTCCGTTGCCACCGTGCCCGTACCCGTGCGCTTGTCAATCGTGTTCAGCTGCGTGTACGCATAACTGGCGCCAAAGCTGACCGTGTGCTTGTTCAGCACCCAGATCGCGTTTCCTGAAGGTGAAAGGCGGTTCTGGAAGACGCCCGTGTTCGGCGCCTGGCCCTCGGCGTTCGGTCCAATGTTCAGAATCGCCGTCGACGTTCCGGCCGGCTGGTAGTTGCCCAGCACGTTGAAGACGGAAACGCCGGGAAAGTAAGTAGACCCGAACATGTTGATGGATCCCGTCCCCGCCGACCCGCCCGGAATGGCATCCGGTCCAAAGGGCTGCTGGTTGGTGCCGTAAATCTTTTCCCGCAGGAACCCGAAGGTTCCCGACGTGCTCAGGTTGGGCTTCAACACCAGCGTGTTGGTCAACGAGAAGACCTGCGCGCCTGCATCCAGGTGCTCGTCAAAACCAGGAACGCTCGAGTAGGAATAGGGTGCGATGGCCGGATCGTGCTGGTAGAAGTATTTCAGCGCAAGCGTATCTTTCGAGGTGGCATTGTAGTCCAGGTCGGCCACCGCCAGGTCCGCGGTAAAACGGCCCGTGCCCGGCAGAAACGCGTTATCCATGTGGGCGGCGGTCGGGGCCGCGCCATTCAGCGCGTCGTTGGGGATGAGCCACTTGCCGGGCTCGCCCGGCAGGGAGGGCGAATTGAACAGCACCAGCGCCGTGTGGTCAATGTTCGCCGCGTTCAGCGTGGTGCCGAAGGAGTTGTTGGCCAGCTGCGCCAGGGCGTCGGCAGAGCGGTCATCGCTCAGCCCCACGGGCACGTCGAGCACCGAGTCGCCAATCTCCTGGTCCGACACATGCGTGTGCTGGTAGGCCATAAAGCCGAACAGCTTGTTCTTGATGATCGGGCCGCCCATCGTGCCGCCCAGCACGTAGCGGTGCAGCTGAGGAACCTTGTTATAGGCGGGAATGTCCGCGTCCTGGTTGAAGAAGAACGGCGCCGAGTTCAGCCAACTGGTGCCGCGGCGCAGGTACGCTCCGCCGTGGAACTGGTTGGTGCCCGAGGCCGTGCTCATGTCAATGTGCGCGCCGGAGGTGGAACCCTGCTGCGCATCGTACATGGATGCGTTCACGCGCACTTCCTGCAGCATTTCCGGGGCCGGCGTGGGAATCGCGTTGCCGATCGACAGGTACACCGAGGCAAGCGTCTGGATCACGCCGCCCGCTCCGGTGCTGGAAGAAACGCCCGTGCTGTTGATCACTCGCGCCGACGGCACCTGACTTGTGCTCTTGCCGTTGAACAGGTTGGTTCCATCCACGCCGTTCAAGGAGAAGCTGTTGCTCGTGTCGCGCTGGCCGTTTGCCCAGATGGGCGCATTGCCCAGGCCGCTGTTGGCGCCCGTTCCGCCGGATAGTTCGGCATTCACGCCGGGAGACAGAATCGCCACCCCCGTAAAGCTGCCTGTCGACAGCGGCACCGCTTCAATCTGCGACTTCTCCAACACGTACCCCACCGTGGTATCCACGGCGTTCATCAGCGGCGAGGCTTCCACTTCCACCGTCGTCGAGGTTTCGCCCACCTTCAGCGCCGCATTCACCGTCGCCGTGCGGTCTGCCTGCACGTCAATGTGCCGCGTCTTCTGTACATTGAATCCAGCCGCCGAATACGTCAGCGTGTAGGTGCCGATCGGCAGGTTCACAAACGAGTAAATGCCTGTCCCGTTGGTCGTCGTCGTGCGCGTCAGGGAGGTCTGTTCCCCAACCGCCGTCACCTCGGCGTTTGGAAGCGCGCTCCCCGAGGAGTCCATCACCGCGCCGGTGATGCCGCCAAGCGTCTGCTGTGCCCAAACAGTGGAAACGCACAGCGCTGCGACTGCCGCCAAACCCAGCAGCTGGGAGATCAGTGAAAGTGGGGTGCGCATGGTATGCCTCAAAGAGAATAGCCTCGAAAAATAGGGTTCTCCGCGATCGTCCGCGGCGTCTGGTAGTCGTCCGGAGTCTTGAAAATCTTCACTGAGCTTGGAGCCTAAAAATAGAGAAGAAGTATCGTAAGTCCCTGCCAATGGCTCTCGCGGCCACTTCTTCGCCGGGACCTCAAATGTCCCCTTACCATAGCGAACCGGACATAAAGTTCATCTAAAGATGGGGTCTGCTTTACGCCTGCGGCAGCAGGGAAACATGAGCCTGCACAATGCGCCAGCCCTCCGGCAGGCGCGCCCAAACCTGGCTCTGCCGCCCCCCGCGTCACCCCGCCGTCCGGCCGGGTCCGCTCAAATTCCAGTGTAATCGAGCCGAAGTCCCGCCCAAAGCTCACCACGTCCATCCGCGTCACCGTCCGCGCCAGGTTCGCCACCGGCCGCCCCCTGCGGAACGCCCCCAGTTCCTCCGGTCCGTAGAGGTTCTCGGCCGCGCCGAAGCGCATCACCTGCGGCCCCGCCCAGAACATTTCCAGCAGCGTCTGCACGTCATTGCTCACAAGCGCCTGCTCGTAGCGGGGACACAGCGCCTGCAACTCAGCCGCCACGTCCGGGTCGTTGATCGTCATCGTGTGGGAAACAGCTCCCTTGCCGGAAGAATCTGCTTGCTGATGGCCGCGCTCACCGTGTGCACCGGCTCGTTCACCACCTGGCTCAGGCGAAGCTTCATGGCCACGCTGCACAGCAGGTAGGCATGCACTTCGCTCAGTCCCCAGCGGCTGGCCAGCAGGTCCACCATCCGGCCGGTCGCCGCGCGCGCCGCTGCTTCCAGGTCCGTTCCCGTTTCCACCACCACCCAGGCATCGGCCGTGGCATCTGCCGCCAGCGCCTCGCTGGCTTCCACAATCGGTCCGCTCAGCGGCTCCTGCTTGTGCAGCTGGAAGCCCAGCGTCACGTCCAGCGGACACTCAATCCCATTGATGCAAACTTCGCCGTCGCCTTGCGCTGCGTGGCCGTCGCCGCAGCTGAACAGCGCACCGTGGTTGAACACCGGCAGGTACAGCGTGGATCCGGCGCAAAGCTCCCGCACGTCCAGGTTGCCGCCAAACGGCCCCGGCGGTCGCGTGCGAAACTTCCCGTCTTCGGCCCGCGCCACGCCCATCACACCCAGGAACGGCCGCACCGGCACCATCGCAGGCGCCAGCGTCCGTGTCCACTCGCCCTCCAGCGTCCAGTGAAATAGATACGGCTCGTGGAAGCGCTCCTTCAGGAATCCCAACCCTTCGATCGTGCTTGTCCAGCCCCAGCCGCCGTGCCGCGTCGCCAGCACGTCCACCTGCAGCACGTCACCGGGTTCCGCACCCTCCACCCAAATGGGCCCCGTCAGCGCGTGAATCCGCGTGCGATCAATGGCAAGGTATTCGGCCGTCGTCATGCCCGGCTGCACCTGCCCGCCGCTCGCGTCCACGCACTCCACCTGCACCTCGTCTCCGGGCGCAATGTGCAGTCGCGGCTCAAGCCCGCGGTTCCAAACCGAGTGCGTCGGATTTGCCGAAAGCGTGTGCTCCTTCATGACTCCTTCACCCGCACCGTCATTTGCAACTCCACCAGCGCGTTGCGCGGCAGCCCGCTCACGCCCACCGCCGCCCGCACGTGCCTTCCCGCCTCGCCAAACACCTGCACCAACAGGTCAGATGCTCCGTTGATCACCGCCGGCGAATCGGCGAAACCAGGCACTGCGTTCACATAGCCATTCACCGTCAGCACCTCGGCCACGCGGTCCAGTGAGCCCAGCTCCCGCCGCAGCACCGCAAGCTGCGTCAGCGCACAGGCGCGCGCCGCGGCATAGCCATCTTCCACCGTGCGCTCCGCGCCGGCCGTGCCCGTCATCACGCCATCGGCGCCCGTTGAAATCACGCCCGCCAGGTACACGATTGTGCCCACCTGCTTGGCGGAAACATAGTTGCCCCCCGGAGCAGGCAGTTGCGGCAGCGCCAGTCCCAGCACTTCAAGGTTTTGTTCCGGTAATCCCGATTGCTCCATTTGTTCTCGAATGTAGCATGTGCACTCGCGTTTGTTCTTGGGATTCGCGGTCGCATCCGGTTAGCATGAGCCATGCCCTGTCTGCAATTCCCCGCATCGCGCGCCGGGCATGCTGTGCGCCCATTTGCGAATGTCTTTCTCACCGAGGTTCGCGGCATGATCACTCGCTCCGCCAAGTTGCTCCTCGTCGCAGGCATCGCCCTGTTTTACACCCTCGTCGTCTTCAACAACATCACCGACTTCAACTCCAATTACCAGTTCGTGCGCCACGTGCTCTCCATGGACACCACCTTCCCTGGCAATCAAGGCATGTGGCGCGCTCTCACTTCCCCGGCTGCGCACCTGGCGTTTTATTGCTCCATCATCGCCTGGGAAATCGCCACCATGATTCTGCTCTGGTGGGCCGTTACCGGGCTCTTTCGCGCACTCCGGCAACCCTGCGCGGTCTTCAACACAGCCAAGCGCATGGCAATTCTGGCACTCACGATTGCCATGCTCATGTGGCTGATTGCGTTTCTCTCTGTGGGCGCCGAGTGGTTCCTCATGTGGCAGTCGCAAGCGTGGAACGGCCAGAATGCGGCCTTTCGCATGTTCTCCGTCGTGGGCCTCGTGCTGCTGCTTGTGATGCAGCCAGACACCGACACGCAGCCCTGAGCTTCAGTCCCGCCTCACTCCACCGCAGCCCCGCCGCGCTTGCGCCGCAGGGCATACCACGCAAGACCCGCCGCCAGATACGCCAGATAGAGATACGGAATCCGCGCGTGCAGCGCGTCCGCCGTCGAGCGCAGGTCGTAGACCGCAATCAGCACCAGCACCAGCACCGTCAGCACGCTGATTGCGGCCACCGCATGGGAGTGCTGCCCCCTGGCACGCCGCGCAAACGGCAGCGCAACCGCCACCAGCGCATAGGCCGTCAGAAATCCGAACACGGAGATCGAACCCAGCAGGTCGTACATGTCGGAGCCTGCAAAACCCCGCAGCGCCATCCCCGTCGTGGCCGCAAACATCAGGCCTGCGGAGACCGCAATGCCTGCCCCCGGCGTCCCGTGTCTGCGACTCGTCCGCTCCAGCGCTCGCGGCAGCAGCCCCCCATGCGCCATCCGCATCAGCACGCGCGCCGCGGCCGTGGTGCAAGCCAGCACGCAGGCCACCATGCTGATCCACGCGCCAAAATCAATTGCAATGCCCAGCGGCGCAACCCCCGCCTTGGCCGCCAACAGGTGCAGAGGGCTCGTTGTGTCGCTCAACTTGCTCGCCGCGCCGCGAAAGCCCAGCACCTCAGAGTACGAGCAGAGCATGAAGAACGCGCCCGCCAGAATGGCGCACTGCAGCACGGCCCGCGGAATCGTGCGCAGCGGATCACGCGCCTCACCGCCCAGCGTCGTCGCGCTCTCAAAGCCCACAAAGCTGAACATCGAAAGCACCAGCGCCGGCCCCAGGGCGGAAAACGAAACCCCTTTCAGGCGAAGCTGGTCCCAATCCA
This sequence comes from Occallatibacter sp., assembly GCA_035531055.1. Classification (GTDB taxonomy): domain Bacteria; phylum Acidobacteriota; class Terriglobia; order Terriglobales; family Acidobacteriaceae; genus Telmatobacter. The sequence goes on from DATKTQ010000224.1 coordinate 34,363, forward strand.
CCTGCAGACCGTAGCGCGCCAGCATCACCGCCAGCACAATCACCACCAGGCTCACCGAGGCGACCTCGATCCAAAGCATCACTTCGGCCGAGAGCCTCACGTCGCGATACGCCACCAGCGCCGCGGCCAGGCAAACCACCGCCAGCGTGGGCACAGCCGGCGGCGCCCAATGCAGAAACTGCATCGACAGCAGATCCGTGTAATAGAGCGCTCCGCCTGCCACGGAACCGCCAATGCCCAGGTACGCCAGCATTAGCCCCCACGCCGCAGTCACGCCGCACACCTCCGGAAGCGTGCTCGCCGTGTAGGTGTAGAGCGATCCCGGCGAGGCGGAAAGCCGCGCAAACCGGCTCACGCAAAAGCCAACTAGCAGAATCGCGCCCGTCGCCAGCAGATACACAAACCATGTCGCATTGCCCGCCAGCGCAAACACCAGCGGAATTGTCAGCGATGCTGAGGTGGAAGGCGCCATGGCTGAAACCGACTGCGCCAGCGTCTCCACCGGGCCCAGCACGCCTGCGTGCAGCCCGTAACCCTCCGGCGCGGCCCCCGGGGCAAACACGTCTTCTGCGGTGCTTGTCTCTTCAGCCACCCTGTCGCCTCTCGCTGCAAATTGAGGGTTCGATTGTTTCAGGTTGCCTGTATTCGCTGCCTCAGTCAAGAAATCGAGATACACTGGTGCCGATGCCCGTTCCTGCCATTCTGCTCGCGGCCGGTGCCAGCCGCCGCCTTGGCCAGCCCAAGCAACTTCTCGCGTTCGACGGGGAGGCGCTGCTGGAGCGAGCTCTCCGCTTGGCTGCCGAGGCCGGCGCCAATCCCCGGATTGCCGTACTCGGCGCGCAATTCGCGCCCATCTGTGCACAAGTGGCCTTCCATAGCGCCATCCCCGTGCTCAATGAACACTGGGAGCAGGGCATGGCCACGTCCATCCGTGCCGGCCTTGAGGAACTGGACGCCCGTGCGCCCGATGCCGCCGGTGTACTGGTAATGACCTGTGACCAGCCGCGCCTGACCGCCAGCCACCTGCGCGCGCTTTTGGCCGCCTTCGCAGGGCAGCCCGCCCCCGTCATCGTCGCTTCGTCATACGCAGGCGTGCGCGGAATTCCCGCCGTCTTCCCCCGCAGCGTCTTTCCTCAGCTGCTCGCGCTCAAGGGAGACAAAGGCGCGCGCGCTGTCATCGAGGCCAGCACGTGTCCGATTCTCGAGCTTCCGTTTGAAGGTGGAGAAATCGACATCGACCTGCCCGCCGATCTGGCTCACCTCGAGTAGAGCTTTACCGCTCCACCGTCGCCTCAATCGCCCCATGCGGCTCGTCGATGGGGACAAAGATGTGATTCGGATTGTCCTGCCCAAATCGGCTCAGGTCCGCCAGCAGATGATGCAGATTCGGCATCGTCAGCGTGATGCGGGCAATCTCCGGAGCCGCGTCCAGCGCGGCTTTCCCCATGTCGAATAGCGTATGCTGCACGCTCATGCTGTGGTGCGCGGCAAACACGCGTAGCATCGCATGCACAATCCGCTTCCGTGCTCCGGCGTAGTCGGGCGCGTCCGCCGCAAACTCCCATCGCACTGTGGCGCGCGTGCCCAGGATGCGGTCCGTCGCCGGCTGCAGTGTCGTCAGCTTATCCTGGATATAGCCCGTAAAGGCCGAGTTGGTCGTCTTCAAAATCACCAGCCCATCCACGCCGGAAGTCATCGACCAACCTCCGCCGCGTCTTCGTTCGGCCTGCACGGTTTGCAGCTCCGGCCCGCGCAGTTGAAAGGTCGTTGCCTCCGGCGAATCTCCCACGCACATCCGCTCCCAGGCCTTTTCCTCAACTCCAATTGATACCTGCGAAACCTGCGGCTGATGGGTCAGGAAGTAGTCGCCCAGTTCCATTGCAAACACTTCGATGGTCGCCGCCTTGGATGCGCGCGCAATCGAGTAGACGGTGTTCTTCATCGTGTCGGTCGGCAGAATCTTGCTGTTGTCGGCCTCGGTAAAGCTCGCGTCAAACTCGCCCTTCAGCTGCACCTGCACGGTCCACTCGTCAAAGTCGTGGCGGTCTGCGTGCCGCGTGATGCGGGACAACCGCACGCGCGATTTCCCATAGCAGTTTTCGCCCAATCGTGCCATTGCTCAGCTTCCCCTGTAGGTTGTGTAGCTGTTGTCGCTCAGCAGAACCGGCAGGTGGTAGTGCCCCTCGCCGCTGCAGTGGAACGTCACCGCAATCTCGGGATAAATGCTCGTTCGCCCCTGCTCCTGCCAGTAGTCCGCCGTCAGAAAAATCAGCCGGAAGTCGCCCGCGCCCGCATCTTCTGCAAGCGCGCTGCAGCGCCCGTCGGCGTCCGTCCTGCCTTCGGCCACCAGGCTCCAGCCATCGCCCTGCCTTGCCTCCAGGCGAACAGCCACTCCCGCGGCCGGCCTGCCCTTCACCGTGTCCAGCACGTGCGTTGAAATCCTGCTCATGTCGTCAGCCACTTCCCCAGCCGGATCTGCAGAATCTGCCTCTGCTGCTCGGCCGCTTCGCGCAGTTCGGCATCCCGTTCGTTTGCCAATCTTCGTTGCAAAATTGCGAGCATCTCTTCTGCGCTCTTGCCGGTCGCGCAAACAATATACGTGAATCCGAATCGCGTCTCGTACCGTGCGTTGCCCTCGGTCAACTCCGCCAGCACCGCTTCCATCGCGTCCGCGGCGCCTGCCTGTTCCTGCCGTGCCCACGCAGCCGCCTGTGCCCCCCCGAGCGCCCTTTGCCGCTCGCCAATGCGCGGATGACAGGCGAAGGCCTCCATCCAGTCTGCCTCATCCATTTCTCTCCAGGCCTCGTCCGCGGCGCCACTCAGCGCAAACACGTCCGTCAGTGGCCGCCTGGCCACCATCGCCCTGGCCCACCGGCGCGCGCCGCAGCAGGCCAGCATCGCCCGCTCCGCATCTTGCGTGTCCGCAGCGTTCCACTCCGCCAGCACGGCGTTCATGGCCGCACCGCTTCGCTCTGCAATTCATTCAGAAACTCATCCAGCAGGTTCGCCGCCACGCGCACACGATACTCCGCCGTCGAGCGAATGTCGTCAATCGGCCTTGCTTCTTTCAGCAGTGCCTGCCGCGCCGCCTGCATTATCTCCCGGTTCACTGCTTGTCCCGCCAGTGCCGCCTCTGTCCCGTAAAGCCGCGCGGGAAACGGCGCCAGGCTCGCCGCGCCCAGTCGAATCTCCTTCACCACTCCGTCGCGCACGCGAGTTGTCGCGGCCAGCGCCACCTTCGCAATCGCCATTGCCCGCCGCGTTCCCACCTTGCGCAGATACTGCCGGTGCCGTCCAAAGCGCCTCGGCAGATGAATCGCATACAGCAACTCGTCCGCCGCCATCGCATTCTGCTTGTAGCCGGTATGGAACCCCGCGTAGGCCATCCGCCGCCGCCCGCGCACGGAGGCCATCTCTACCTCTGCGTCATAGGCCAGCAGAGCCGGAGACGAATCCGCAGCTGGTGACCCGTTCACCAGGTTGCCGCCCAGCGTCGCGCGGTTCTGGTTCGCAATCGATCCAATCCAGCTCGCCGCCTTCGCCAGCAGAGGAAACTCCGCGGCAATCGCTGCATGGGTGCGCAAATCAGTGAACGTAGCTCCCGCGCCAATCGCCACACTCTCCGCGCTCGTCTGCACAAAGCGCAAATCGGCAATGCCCCAAAGGCTCACCAGCCGGGTCGCGCGCAGCTTGCCCGCTGCGTGCGCCACCATTAACTCCGTGCCCCCGGCCATCAGCGTCCACTCACCCGGAGCCTCTGCCAGTATGCTCAGCACCGCCTCCAGGCTGCCCGGAGCCGTCAGCTCATGCGCCTCTGCGTCACCGCGCATGGGTTGCCTCGGGCGTCTCTGCGGCCGCGGCCACCACGGACTCAAAAATGCGCGTGAATCCCGTGCACCGGCACAGATTTCCGGCAAGTCCCTCACGAATCTCCGCCATGCTCGGATGCGGATTCTCCTCCAGCAGATGCGTTGCCGCCATCAGCATGCCCGGCGTGCAAATGCCGCACTGCGCGCCTCCGCATTGCAGAAAGGCCTGTTGCAGCACGCTCAGCTCGCCGTTCTTCGCCAGCCCCTCCACCGTCTCAATGTGCGCGCCCTCGGCCTGCAACACCGGCACCAGGCAGCTGTTCACCAGTTCGCCGTTCATGCGCACACTGCACGATCCGCACTCGCCCTCGCCGCATCCTTCTTTCGTTCCCGTCAAGCGCAGATCTTCGCGCAGCACGTCCAGCAGCCGCTTCATCGGCGGCGCCTCCACGGTGCGCGATTCTCCGTTCACTTCAAAAACAATGGAAAGCCAGACTGGGCTCATACCGCGGCACCCTCCTCCACAGCCTGCCTCACCGCCAGCCCGGCAAACACGTCCTCCGGAAGCAGTGGAATCGTGCGGAAGCTCACGCCCGTCGCCGCGCGAATCGCGTTCAAAATCGCCGGCGCCGGCCCGTCATGCGGCAGCTCGCCAACGCCCTTCGCGCCGTAGCCGCCGTGGGCAAACGGAATCTCCTCAAAGAACACATGAATCGGCGGTACATCCTCAGCCGTCGGCATAATATAGTTCGTCATCTGGTTATTCGCCATGTGTCCGTTCTGCAGTTGCACCTTCTCATACAGTGCGTAGCCAATCCCCTGTGCAATGCCGCCCTCAATCTGCCCGCCGGACAGCACCGGATGCAGAACGCGACCCGTCTCCTGCACCGCCCAGAACTCCTCCACCTCTGCCGAGTAAGTCACCGTATCCACGGCCACCTGGGCCACGTGCACCGCCCACGCAAACGCCGGATACGCCTCGCCGTGATAGGTCGCATCGTCCCAGAAAATCCCCGGCGGCGCCTCATAGCGGCACAGCGAAACCACCTCGCCCTTCGCCGCGTGGTAGCCCTCGCAGGCGCGGAAGAACTCCTCGCTCGTGTACTCCTGTGACAACCCGGCCTGCTCGCGCAACACCTCCAGCAGCTGGCGGCTGGCCCGTTCAATCAGCTTTCCCACCACCATGGCCGTGCGCGAGGCAACCGTCGGACCGCTGTTCGGCACAATGCCTGTGTCCGGCGGCGCCATCTGCACCCGCTCGTATTCCACGCCCAGCGTCTCGGCGGCAATCTGCGTCAGCACCGTGTTCGTGCCCTGTCCAAATTCCGTGCTGGACACCAGCACCCGCACCTGCCCGTCGCGCGTCACATCCAAGCCCGCCAGCGAATTCAGATAGCGCTCTCCCGATCCCGTAAAACCCGATCCGTGAAAGTAGGCGGAGATACCCAGCCCACGCTTCACCGCGCTGCCTGCATTCTCCCGCGCAAATCGTTCCCGCTTCGCGTAGTAGTCGCTCTCGGCCAGCGCGCGCTCCAGCAGCTTGTCCAGAATCACCGGTTCGCGCATCACCTGCTCGGTCGCCGTCTTGTCGCCATCCTGCAGAAAATTTCGGCGCCGCAACTCCACGGGGTCCATGCCGATCGCCGCGGCAATCTCGTCCATGTGCCGCTCCACCGCAAAGATGGCCTGCGGCGCGCCAAAGCCCCGAAACGCGCCGTAGGGCACCGTGTTTGTGGCCCACGCGCTGGAACGAATGCGCACATTCGGGCAGACGTATGGCCCGCTCGCATGCAGCGTCGCGCGAGAAAGCACTGTCGAGGACAGCGTCGCGTACGCTCCGCCATCCGTGGCCACGTCAATCTCCATCGCCAGCAGCTTGCCGCTCGCGTCCACGGCCGTTCTGTGCCGCACGCGGGAAGGGTGCCGCTTGGTCGTTGCGGCCAGGTCCTCCATGCGGTCATACACCAGCTTCACCGGATGCCCGCACCGCATCGCCAGCAGCGCCGCGTGCGCGCCGATAATCGACGGATAATCCTCCTTGCCGCCGAACGCGCCGCCTGTCTCCGTCTGGATCACACGAACTTTGTCGTCCGGCAGATCAAACACGGCCATCAGACTCTTGTGCACGTAGAACGGGCACTGCAGCGATCCCCAAACCGTTACGCCGCCTTCCGCGCTGTACTCGGCAATTACGCCGTTGTTCTCAATGTAGAGATGCTCCTGCGCGCCGGTGCGATATTCACCTTCAATCACGTGTGCAGCCTTGGCCCAGGCCGCGTCCACGTCGCCCTTCTCCAGCAGAAAGCTCTTCAGCAGATTATCCGTGCCCCACACCACGGGGTTCTGCCGTTCACTCTCCTCGATGGTAAAGATCGCCGGCAGCGGGTCGTACTCCACGCGCACCGCATCCACGGCGGCTCGGACCTTGCGCTTGTCCGGATGCGCCAGCAGCAGAATCGCCTCGTCGCAGTGGTTCACCATCCCGTCCGCCAGACACGGCTGGTCGGCTTGGATCAGCTGAATGTGATTGTTCCCTGGGATGTCCGCCGCCGTCACAACGGCAAACTCGCTCCATTCCACCTTGCGGTCAAACCCGATCGAGCGAATCAGCCCGCGCGGAATCGTGCTGCGCAACGTCGCGCCATACCACATTCCTTCGTGCTCCATGTCATCCACATAGCGCGCACGACCCGTCAGTTTGTCCACGCCTTCTTTGCGTGGAACGGGGTGGCCAACAATGCGGGTTTTCGCATCTGTGCTCATGGTTGGGGAAGAGTCATTGCGTCGTACAGGTTGACGCATAGCATACAACGTGGCGCCGAAGAAACCAAACGCGTGTCTCAGCTGGTCAGCGTGGCCAGCGTGCGTGCCAGCACGTGCACGCCGCTCCCAATCCACTCCCGGCTCGCGTACTCATCAGGCCTGTGGCTCACCCCGCCGCGGCAGGGAATAAACAACATCGCCACCGGCGCAATGCGCGCCATGAACAGCGAATCGTGATACGCGCGGCTCACCATTTTTTGATAACTGCGCCCTGCCGCCCTTGCCGCCTCTTCCATCGCCGCCAGAATCGTCGCATCGCACGTCGCCGGCGGATCGGCGTTGATCATTTCCGCCGTGTACGTCACCCCGCGCCGCTTCGCCACTTCGTCGCAGGCCGCGCGCAGCTTGTCCACCACTCCATCGCGCCGCTCCGCATCAATGTCGCGAATATCCGCCTCCAGCAACACGCGCGAAGGAATGCTGTTCACCGCGCCGGGAAATACTTCGCACACGCCCACCGTTCCCACCGTGTCCATCGCGCCCGTCTGCTTCGCCGCCGCCTCCAGCGCCAGAATCACTTCCGCGGCCGCCGCCAGCGCATCCTTGCGGCCCGGCATCAGCTTGCCGCCCGCGTGGCCGCCCTCGCCTTCCAGCGCAATGCGCATGCTGGCCGGCGCGGCAATGTGCGTCACCAGCCCCACGTCCGTGCCGGACTCCTCCAGCAGCGGCCCCTGCTCAATGTGCAGCTCCACAAACTGATGAAAGCGCCCCTTCGCGAACATCACCGATTCCAGCTCTCCCGCAAATCCCGCCTGCGCGCGCAGTTCCTCCAGCCCACGGCCCTGCTTGTCGCGCAAGCCTCGCGCCTTCGCCGGCGTCAACACATTCGCCATCATGCGGCTGCCCAGGCAGCCAATGCCGAAGCGCGTCGGCTCCTCGGCGGTAAATATCACCAGCTCAATCGACCTTCGCGGCTTGAATCCCAATTCCTGCAATACGCGAATCGCCTCCAGCCCGCCTAGCACCCCCACGCATCCGTCATACAAGCCCGCGTTCGGAATCGCGTCGATGTGCGATCCGGTTCCCACCGGCGCAAGCTCCGACTCGCTGCCTTCCCACCGCGCAAAGGTGTTGCCGATTGCGTCTTCCTGCACGCTCAGGCCTGCATCCCGGCACAGCCCCTTCACATAAGCACGCGCTCGCAGGTCCGCTTCGCCGTACACCACACGCGTCACCACCGGCGGTGCGGCTTCCGTAATCTGTGCCAGCGCCTCCAATTCGCCCATCAGCCTGTCGATTGTCAGTTGCGGATGCGTGCCCATCACTTACGCTCCCAGCGGATGCCGCCGCCAGTCTTTGTAGATCAGGTACTTCGCCGGCCGCTTGCCCAGCGCACCAAACCACTGCGGGCAGTACGCGCGCATCCAGATAAAGTCGCCCGCCTTCACCGGATACCACGCATCGCCAAGCCGATAAATGCCGCCGCCCTCCAGCATCAGCAGACCGTGCTCCATCACATGCACCTCCACCATCCCCAGTGCCGCGCCCGGATCATAGGTCATGGTGTTTACGGCAAAGTCATACGCGGGCCTGTCCGGCATCAGCGCTCGCACCCGCAGCGCCTCATCGCCCATCAGCGCCACCGGGGCAATCCGTGCTTCGCTGCCCACCACCATCTCCGCAGCCGGCGCGCCCGCTTCCGCTTCGTAGGGTTTCTCAATCACCGCCGCGCGCGTGTCTTCCGCGGCGCGCACCGTGTGCGCCAGCCCTTGCGGCAGATACGCAAAGCCGCCCGCCGTCAGCGCATGCGTTCGGTCGTTCGCCGTCACTTCCAGCGCACCCTCCAGCACATACACAAACCGCTGCGTCGGCGTGGAGCCCAGCGTTCCGCCCGCAGCAAACTCCGCCGTCATTTGCGTAAATCGTGCGCCCAGTTGCGGCGCCGCGTGAATTACAAATTCCACGCCTTCCGCGCCCGGCAGCGGCGTGCGGATAAACGTATCCGGCGTCTGCAGCAGGTGGTCCGCCTTCAGGCTGCTTCGTGTTGCTCCCAGATGATGCAAATCAGGCCTCGCTTTGAAAAAATTGTCACAGCGCGCCGCTTCCGCGCTTTGTTGCTGCGTGTTGCTCGATTCTAGCGAATCTCCGCCGCCAGCCGTTCCAGAAACTTGTAACCCACCCGCAGTGCGGCCTCCACATCTTCTTCGCGAACCGT